>NZ_JBEZKG010000012.1:34882-52818 GCF_040651535.1 Streptomyces sp. NPDC048420 | reverse complement strand
GGTGCACCGGCTGCGGGCGCAAGCCGCTGACGCTGCGCGGTTGTTCGAGTGGGTGGAGGTGTCGGTGTGATCGGTGAGCGGATTGTCCAGAGGGTGTCGTCCACGCGCGGCTTCGCCAGGGTCGCGCCGCATGTGATTCCGGCCCTGGACCGGGCCGTGCACCGGCTCAGCCGGGGGAAAATCCTGCTCAGCGCCCAGATGCTGCCGGGGGTGATCCTCACCTCGACGGGGGCGAGGAGCGGGCTGCCCCGCCGCACCCCGCTGGCCTGCATGCCCGAGGACGCCGGCCGCACCTGGATCCTCATCGGCTCCAACTTCGGCCGCGACGGCCACCCCGCCTGGACCGCCAACCTCCTCGCCCATCCCGACGCCGAGGTCAGCTGGAAGGGTGCGGACATCCCGGTCACGGCGACCCTGCTGACGGGGGAGGAACGGACGGCCGTATGGAAGACCGCGCTCGCCTTCTGGCCGCCGTACGCCACGTATCAGGCACGGGTCGAACGGGAGATACGGCTGTTCAGGATCGTACGGAAGTGACCGCAGACGCACGACAGGCGGCCGTCCACCCGTGTGAACAGCCGCCTGTCTGACAGGACTTGGAACCCGAAAGCGAAGTCGGTCTACTTCGTCGGCTTCTTCCCGGTCACGCCCAGGTGCACCAACAGCGCCAGGTTCGGCTTCAGTTCAGCCTGCTTGACGCCCCACGTCTGGAAGCCCTTCTGGTGCGAGGCCACCGCCGCGAGCATCGCGACGAGTGAACCGGCGACCGCGGCCGGGTTGACGTCCTTGTCGACCTTGCCCTTGGCCTGGAGCTCGGTGACCGCGTCCGCGAGGGAGTTGTTCACCGAGTTGAGGATCTTCATACGGAGTTTGTAGAAGCGTTTGTCGCCCTCGGCGGCCCCGAGGTCGACCACGCGCAGGATGGCGTCGTTCCGGCGCCAGAACTCGAGGAAGCCGTCCACGAGTTCCTGCGCGGTCTGCCATCCGGCCTTGCCGACCCACGACCGGCCCTCCAGCAAAGCCGTCAACTGGCCGCCCTCGGTGGCCATTTGCTCGGCGATCTCCAGGACGGCGCCCTCGACGTCCGGGAAGTACTGGTAGAAGGTCGCGGGTGAAGTGCCCGCCTTCCGGGCGACATCGATGACTTTGACGTCCCGGTAAGGGGAAGAGCTGAGCATCTCGCTGAGGCAGTCGAGCAGCTTCTGCCGGGTCGCCTGCCCACGCCGACCGGCCACACGGCCGTCGACGGTACGCACTTGTCCTGTCATGCCGTCAGCTTACCGAGGGGTGATCGGAGCGCGATTCGGCCGACTGCAAATGGGGTGCACGGGGTCCGGGAGGCGGGTGTGCCTGGTCCTGCGGGGTGCGTGAGTCACCGTTACTTTGACGGTATGGCCGAAAACAGGGCATCCGCAGACGGAACGGGATACGGCGAGGGCGTCCCCTGCTGGGTGGACGCGCAGCTTCCCGACGTCGCCGCCGGGAAGCGGTTCTACGGGGAGCTCTTCGGGTGGACGTTCAAGGACGCCCACGGGGGCGCGGTATGGGCTCACCACAAGGGGCATCCCGTCGCCGCCCTCGCCCACAAGACGGACGGCCGCATGCCCACGGTGTGGACGGTCTACTTCGCCACCCCGGACATCGAGGGCCTCGCCGACCGGATCTGGGCGGCCGGCGGACAGGTCGTCACCGCGCCCATGCCGGTCGGCGATCTGGGCACGTCCGCGCTGGTCACCGACCCGGAGGGGGCCGTCTTCGCCCTCTGGGAGCCCGGCAGCCACCAGGGATTCGGCAGCCGGCACGAGCCCGGCACCTTCGCCTGGGCCGAGCTGTACGCCCGGGACACCGAGGCCGCCAACACCTTCTACGGCGGGCTCTTCCACGACGCCCTCTTCGGCTCCGGGGCCCACCCCGACTTCGGCCGCGCCCCGGTCTCCGACGTGTTCCCCGCCGAGATGCCGCCGCATTTCCTCGTCCACTTCGCCGTCGAGAACTGCGAGGCGGCGCTCGGGACGGTCAGTCGTCTCGGTGGGCGGGTCCAGGCGCCGCCATTCGAGACGTCGTACGGAAAAGTGGCCGTCGTCACCGACAATCAAGGGGCGTCGTTCGCCATCATGGAGCGGGCTGGTCGGTAGAAGGTACCGCTTTGATGTGAGACACCCCATTTGGACCCGGGTTCGCAACCAGGCCTCCGGCCAGGAAGAATCAGGGTTGCGTGCCGCCATGGCGGTGCGGTGGTGAGACGCTGCACGGGGTCGCGTACATATGTGGGTGGCGCGGCTTGTACGGGGAGGTGGCAGGCAGAGTGGTGGATCAGCTGACGCAGCACGATCCGCGCAGGATCGGGCCGTTCGAGGTGCTGGGACGGCTGGGTGCCGGCGGCATGGGGCTGGTCTATCTCGCGCGCTCGGCTTCGGGCCGGCGGGTGGCGATCAAGACGGTGCGTACGGAGCTCGCCGAGGACCAGCTCTTCCGCGTCCGCTTCACCCGTGAGGTGGAGGCGGCCCGGGCGGTCTCCGGCTTCTACACGGCGGCCGTGGTCGACGCCGACCCGCGCGCGGCCGTGCCGTGGCTGGCCACGGCGTACGTCCCCGCGCCCTCGCTCGAAGAGATAGTGAACGACTGCGGGCCGCTCCCGGCCCAGGCGGTGCGCTGGCTCGCGGCGGGCGTCGCGGAGGCCCTCCAGTCCATCCACGGCGCCGGACTGGTCCACCGCGACCTCAAGCCCTCCAACGTCCTCGTCGTGGAGGACGGCCCCCGGGTGATCGACTTCGGCATCGCGTCCGGCGTCTCGAACACCCGTTTGACGATGACGAACGTCGCCGTCGGCACCCCCGCCTACATGTCCCCCGAGCAGGCCAAGGACTCCCGCAGCGTCACCGGCGCCAGCGACGTCTTCTCGCTCGGCTCCATGCTGGTCTTCGCCGCCACCGGCCACCCGCCCTTCCACGGCGCCAACCCGGTCGAGACGGTCTTCATGCTGCTGCGCGAGGGCCCCGACCTCGAAGGCCTCCCGGTCGAACTGCGTCCGCTCATCGAGTCCTGTATGCAGATGGAGGCCACAGGGCGACCGAACCCGGCCGACCTCCAGGCCCAGCTGGCCCCCCACCTCTTCGGCTCCGGCTCCGACGACAGCGGTACGGCGTCGGCGTGGCTGCCCGAGAAGGCGGTGGCCATGATCGAGACGAGGCGTGGCGGCCGTACGGCGACCACGCAGGCAGCCGGTGCCGGTGCCGCTGCCGGGGTTGCCGGCGGCCGGGTGGGGGCCGCCGTGCCGCCCCCGCCTTCCTACGACCCGGCGCCGCCCGTGTCCGTTCCCGTCGGCGGTCCCGACACCGGCCCCGTCCGCCTCGCCGGCGCCCAGGTGCCCATCGGGCCCGGGCCGCGCGTCGCCGACGCCCGTGCCGCCGCCGTGAAGGCGCCGCCGCCGGAGGCCGGCCTGGTCGCCTCCTGGTCCCGGCCGCGCCCCGGCGTCAACGGCACCGGACCCGCCGTGGGCCCCGCGGTACCGTCACCGCCGACCGCGCCGCCGGAGACCGCGGCCGGCTGGCGACCGTGGCGTTTCCGCATGTCGAACGACCTGTGGGGCACCCCGTCCGTCGCCGGCGACCTCGTCTACGTCACCTCCTTCGAGGTGCACGCCCTCGACGTCGGCACCGGCCGCCGTCGCTTCAAGACGCGGGACGTGGCCTGGTCGATGGCGGTCGCGGACGGCCGTATCCACGCCTCCGACGGCCCCACCCTGTTCGCCCTCGACGCCCGCGAGGGCGCCGACCAGTGGCGGCTGAACACCGACGCCTGGGTGTACTCCCTCAAGGCCGAGCGGGGCACGGTCATCACCGGCACGCGCGGCGGTGGTGTCCAGGCGTGGGAGGCCTCCAACGGGCACAAGCTCTGGGAGCTCACCGGCTGCCAGACCGACTTCGAGTCCCCCGAGGCGGGCCCCGCCCTCCACGAGGGCACGGTCTACATCTGGCAGGAGGGCCGCCTGCGCGCCCTGGACGCCCGCACCGGCGAGGAGCGCTGGGCCTTCCCCATCGGCGACGTGGCCTCCTGCGGCGGGGTGCCGGTCCGGGTGGCCCAGGCCCACGACGGATACGTGTACATCTCGGCCGGGACACGCGTCATGGCCCTGGAGGTGGCCACCGGCCGGGTGCGCTGGCACTTCGAGGCCCCGGCGGTCTTCCTGTCCCCGCCGACCTTCGTACCGGGCGCCGCGGTCACCGGCGGCGGGGTGTACCTCGCCGACTACCTCGGCACGGTGTACGCCCTCGACGCGACCGACGGCCGCGACCGCTGGCGCATCGCCACCGAGGCCCGGGCCTCGGTGGAGCCGGTGCTCGTCGCCGGGGGACATGTGCATGTGGGCAGCGGCAAGGGGCTCTACACGCTGGACGCCGTCACCGGCACGCCCAAGTGGCGTTTCCAGGCGGGCGGCGACATCGTGGGGGCGCCCGCGGTGGCCGAGGGGCGGATTCACTTCGGGTCCACCGACCATCTGCTCTACACCCTGAAGGCCGACGACGGCCGCCTGCGCTGGAAGCTCGCGACCGGCGGGGAGATCACCGGGTCGCCGGTGGTGCGGGACGGGGTCGTGTACGCGTGCAGCAAGGACCGCTGCGTGTACGCGCTGGACGCGGAGAAGGGGACGGAGACGGCCAGGGCCACTTGAGCCGCTGTCAGTGGCGCCCGTTAGAGTGATCACATGCATTCACGGGGGCGTGTTCTCAGGCTTACGACGGTTGTGGCGGTGGTGCTGCTCGCGCTGACCGGGTTCTCCACCGGCCACAAGAGCAGCGGGCGGCACAAGAGCAGTCACAGCGACAGTGACAGCGGCGGGGGGTGCAGCAGCTCCCGCCAGAACCACGACAGCTACACGCCGCGCACCACCAGCACCCGCCACACCTCGACGCTCCAGGACGGCACGGCGACGGTGGTGAGCTGCGCGACGAAGGCGATCCCGTACACGACGGTCGAGGTCACCAACCCCAACAGCCGTCAGGCCACCTTCGAGGCCGAGCTCTCCTTCACCGACGCCTCCGGCCGGACGCTGGGCTCCGCGGAGCGGCAGATCACGGTGCCGGCCAGAGGCACGTCGAAGATCCAGGTGGAGGCGAGTCGGGCCGTGCTGGCGAAGCTCGACCACTGCTGGGTCGAGCCGGAAGCCGACCTGGTGAACTGACCGTCAGTCCCGCAGCGCTGTCAGGAAGTCCACCAGCGCCGCGTTCACCTCGTCCGGCCGTTCCTGCTGGGTCCAGTGGCCGCAGCCCGGGAGCACGATCGGGTCGCGGACCAGGTTCGGCATCAGCTCCGGGAGCTTCTCGATCAGTTCCGGGATGCCCGGGAACGCCGGGACCAAGTCGCGGTCGCCGTACATGTAGAGGGCCGGCGGGGTGACCCTCGCGCCGTGCCAAGGGGCCGTCAGTTCCCAGTTGCGGTCCAGGTTGCGGTACCAGTTGAGGGCGCCGGTGAAGCCCTGGGTGTAGCTCTGGGCGAGTTCGTCGAGGTCGGCCTCGGTGAGCCAGGCGGGGAGCGTGCCGGGGTCCGGCATCTCCGCGAGCCAGCCGCGGTCCAGGTCGGTGACCAGGGCCTGGTCGGGGCGGCCGGCGTCGGGGGCGTCGCCCGAGGCGCCGTACAGCATCCTGCGCAGGGCCGAACGGGGGTCCCTGCCGAACTCGGCGTCGGCCACTCCGGGCCGGTTGAACCAGTTCCAGTAGAAGTGTCCGTCGAACCGCTCCTGCATGGCCCGGAGCGGCGGTCGCTCGCCGCGGAACGGCGGCGGCACGCTCAGCCCCGCCACCCCGCGCACCACGTCCGGGCGGAACAGCGCGGTGTGCCACGCCACCGGTGCTCCCCAGTCGTGCCCGACGACGAACGCCGTCTCCTCGCCCAGCGCGTGGACCAGTCCGACCACGTCCCCGACCAGATGGAGGATGCTGTACGCCGACACGTCCTCGGGATGGTCGCTGGTGCCGTATCCGCGCTGGTCCGGTGCGACCACCCGGAAGCCGGCCGCGGCCAGCGGGGCGAACTGGTGGCGCCAGGAGTGCCAGGACTCCGGGAAGCCGTGCAGCAGTACGACGAGCGGTCCCTCGCCCGCCTCCGCGATGTGCAGCCGTATGCCGTTCACGTCGACCATGCGATGTTCAACCATGGGGTGAGCATACGCCTGTATGGGACACCGAAATTGCTAACGCAACCGGAACTCCGGCTGCCGCGAACGGAACAGTTCCGCCTGCCGGGCCGGCGGGAGATTCCCGAGCGAGACGAGGTGCGGCGCTTGGGCGAAGCCCTGCCTCACGGCGGCCTCCTTGGCCGCCCAGAGCGCGCGGACCGTGCCCTGCACCCCCTGTGTCGGATACCCGGCGATGACCGACGCGGCGGCGGTCGCTGCCGCCAACGACCCGCCGGGCTCGGTGAGTTCGGTGACCAGCCCGATGCCGTGGGCGCGCTGGGCAGAGAGCCGTTCCGCCGTCCCCATCAGCGCCAGCCGGGCCGCCTCCCCGTGCGGCATGACCTGCGCCATGAGCACCGACTCGTACGCGCTGACCATCCCGTAGGTGGTGTGCGGGTCGAAGAAGGTGGCGTTCGGGTCGGCGATCAGGAAGTCGCATTCGCCGAGGAGGTAGAAGGCCCCGCCGCAGGCCATTCCGTTCACGGCGGCGATGACCGGCTTCCAGAGGTCGTTGGACTTCGGGCCGAGGTGGAGCAGCGGATCGTCCGCCATGTAGGGGGAGTTCGGCTGCGGAACCTCGGCGTCCCGGTCGAGGCCGGTGCAGAACGCCCGCTCCCCGGCGCCGGTCAGGACGACCGCCCGTACGGAGTCGTCGAAGCGCAACTCCCGCCAGACGGCCACGAGTTCGTCCCGCATCTCCAGGTCGACGGCGTTGAGCCGGTGCGGCCGGTCCAGGGTGACGACCGCGACCCCGGTGTCCTTGTCGGTGGCGAGCCGCAGGCCGGTCACCACAGCACCCACTGCGGAAGCCCGTCCGAGAACACCACGCGTACCCGGGCGCCGATGCGGATCCGGCCCGGATCAAGGGAGTTGAGCGGCGCCCCGGCCGCGCTCACCAGGTTGCCGGCAAGACGGATCCGCGGGGCCCCCTCCAGTTCGACCACGATCACGTTGTACGGCGCCTGCGCCGCGTAGTCGGGCAGGAGGGGCGGATGCGGGACGACGTAGGACCAGATGCGGCCGCGCCCGGAGACGGGACGCCACTCGTCGGCGAACGACTGGCAGTGCGGGCAGCAGGGGCGGGGCGGGAAGCGGAGTTCGCCGCAGTCGGCGCAGGCCTGGACGCGGAGTTCGCCCTGGGCGGCGTACTGCCAGAAGGGGGCGCCCGTGGCGTCCTTCACCGGTTCGAGCATGTCAGCTCCTGTCGGTCCGGTTGGTCAGCAGCAGGGCGGAGGTGGGGACGCCCTCGCCGGCGGTGACGAGGCAGGTCGCGGCGTCCGGGACCTGGGCGGTGCTGGTCCCGCGCAGTTGCCGTACGCCCTCGTCGATGAGGTTGAAGCCGTGCACGTAGGCCTCGGACAGCCCGCCGCCCCCGGTGTTGATGGGCAGCCGCCCGCCGATCTCCAGGGCCCCGCCCTCGGTGAAGGCACCGCCCTCGCCGCGGCCGCAGAAGCCGTAACCCTCCAGGGAGAGCGGGACGAGGGAGGTGAACGCGTCGTAGATCTGGGCCACATCGACGTCCTGCGGGGTGAAGTCGGCGTGTTTCCACAGGTGTCGGGCGGCGGCCCAGGCGGGACCGGTGAGCGGGTCGTCGTTCCAGTAGTTGACCATGCCGTGGTGCTGGGCGGGCAGGCCCTGGGCGGCGGAGTGGACGTAGACGGGGGTGGTGGGACAGTCGCGGGCCCGCTCCCTGCTGACGACCACGCAGGCCAACGCGCCGTCCGTCTCCAGGCAGTTGTCGAAGAGGCACAGGGGCTCGCTGATCCAGCGGGAGGTCATGTACATCTCGCGGGTCAGGGGGCGGTCGTACATGATCGCGGCGGGGTTCTGGTTGGCGCGGTTGCGGCAGGCGAGGGCGACGTTGAAGAGGTGGTCGCGGGTCGCGCCGTACTCGTGCATGTAGCGGCGGGTGAGCATGGCGATCTCGTCGGCGGGCCGGAGCAGGCCGAAGGGTCTCGTCCACTGGGCCGGGGTGGGGAGTTGGACGGTGGTGTTGGTCCAGGGGCGGGGGCCGGACCCGCGCTTGCGTGATCGCCAGGCGACCCCGACCGTCGCCTGCCCGCTCACTATCGCCGCCGCGAGGTGGGCGACCGTGGCGCACGAACCGCCGCCGCCGTAGCCGACCTTGCTGAAGAAGGTGAGGTCGCCGAAGCCGACCGACTTCGCGAGTTCGACCTCGTCCGTCTCCTCCATGGTGTACGAGGCCAGGGCGTCGACCTCGCCGGGGGCGATCCCGGCGTCGTCGAGGGCGGCGAGCACGGCCCGGCAGGCCAGGGTTCTCTCGTCCTCGGCGAGGTTCCTGGAGAACGGGGTCCGTCCGATACCCACGATCGCCGTGGCGTCCTTGAGGGTCACGCTGCACGCACCTCCGCACACTGTGAGGCCTGCTGACAGGCCGTCAGGCTACAGCTAATCTGACGGGTAGTCAGCTAACGTCCGCTTTCGGGGAGGCCGATGTGGAGTGGCGGAGCATCCCGGAGCTGGTCCGGTGGGCGGCGGAGCGGTACGGCGCCGCGGAGGCGGTCGTGGAGGGCCGTCAGCGGGTCACGTACGGCGAGTTGGGCGCCCGCGTGGAGCGCGCGGCGGCCGCTTGCATCGCGAACGACGTGCGTCCGGGCGACCGGGTGGCCGTCTGGGCGCCCAACTCCCTGGACTGGATGGTCTCGGCGCTGGGCGCGGTGTCGGCGGGCGCGGTCCTGGTGCCCCTCAACACCCGGTTCAAGGGCACCGAGGCGGCGGACGTGCTGCGCCGGAGC
This sequence comes from Streptomyces sp. NPDC048420, assembly GCF_040651535.1. Lineage (NCBI taxonomy): Bacteria > Bacillati > Actinomycetota > Actinomycetes > Kitasatosporales > Streptomycetaceae > Streptomyces > Streptomyces sp. NPDC048420. Next base: position 43,887 of record NZ_JBEZKG010000012.1, on the reverse strand, counting down.
GGGGCACGGCTGCTGTTCATCACGGGCACCTTCCTGGGCACCTCGTATGTGGCGTCCCTGCGAAGGGCGGTCGCGGAGGGCCCGGGGCTCCCGGACCTGGAGCAGGTGGTGGTGCTGTCGGACGACGCCCCCGCGGACTACCGCACCTGGAAAAACTTCCTGGCGAGCGGGGACGGGGTGGGGGAGGCGGAGGTGCGGGCGCGGGCTTCGGCCGTGGCCCCGGACTGGCCCTCGGACATCGTCTTCACCTCGGGGACCACCGGACGTCCCAAGGGCGCGGTGATCACCCACGAGCAGACGCTGCGGGCGTACGAAGTCTGGTGCGAGCTGGCCGGGTTGCGGCACGGCGACCGGTACCTCATCGTCAACCCCTTCTTCCACACCTTCGGTTACAAGGCCGGAGTGATCGCCTGTCTGATGCGGGGCGCGACGATGATCCCGCAGCCGGTGTTCAACGTGGACACCGTGCTGGCGAACATCGCGGCGGAGCGCGTCTCGGTGCTGCCGGGCCCGCCCACCCTCCACCAGTCGCTCCTCGATCACCCGGCCCGGTCCGCCCACGACCTGTCCGCCCTGCGCCTGGTGGTCACCGGAGCCGCGGTCGTCCCGCTCCGGCTGGTCGAGCAACTGCACGGCGAGCTGGGCGTGGAGACCGTCCTGACCGCGTACGGCCTCTCGGAGGCGAGCGGCATCGTGACGATGTGCCGGCGCGGCGACCCGCTGCCGGTGATCGCGTCGACGTCGGGCCGGGCCATCCCCGGCACCGAGGTGCGGGTGGAGGCCGCGCCCGGGGAACCCGGTGAGGTCCTGGTCCGAGGCTTCAACGTGATGCGCGGCTACTACGAGGACGAGGCGGCCACCGCGGAGGCGGTGACGGAGGACGGCTGGCTGCGCACGGGGGACGTGGGCGTCCTGGACGCCTCCGGGAACCTCCGCATCACCGACCGGCTGAAGGACATGTTCATCGTCGGCGGCTTCAACGCGTACCCGGCGGAGATAGAGCAACTCCTCGGCCTGCACCCGGCGGTGGCCGACGTGGCGGTGATCGGCGTTCCGGACGCACGCCTCGGCGAGGTCGGCAAGGCGTACGTGGTCCGCCGCCCGGACTCCGTCCTGACCGCCGACGACCTGATCGCCTGGTCCCGCCGGGAGATGGCGAACTACAAGGTCCCGAGGGCGGTGGAGTTCGTCGCGGGGCTGCCTCGGAACGCGAGCGGAAAGGTGGTGAAGGGGGAGCTGAGGCGGCTCTGAGGCGACGGCGTCCACCACGCCCTGTCGGAGGCTCAACTGGTCGTCTCAGTTCGGTGACCCGTGTCACACCCGGCTCCTGTCAGCAATCGGGGCGCCATCTCGTTCAAGGGGCACGCGAACGAGACAGGAGCATCGCCATGAAGCACCGCATCGTCGTACTCGGCGCCGGATACGCGGGGGCCTTCGCCGCCGGAAACCTGGCCCGCCGGCTCTCCCCCTCGGATATCGAGATCACCGTCGTCAACGCCGTGCCCGACTTCGTCGAGCGGATGCGGCTCCACCAGCTCGCGATCGGCCAGGACCTCGCGTTCCGCAAGCTCGACGACGTATTCGAGGACACCGGGGTGCGGCTGCGCCTGGCACGCGTCACCGGCGTCGACCCCGGGAGCAGGACCGTCGCCGTGAGCGGCGAGGACGGCGCCGGCGAGCTCGCGTACGACACGCTTCTCTACACGCTCGGCAGCTCCATGGCTCACCATGGCGTCCCCGGCGTGGCCGAGTACGCCTTCGATGTGACCGGCCGGTCCTCGGCGCTGCGTCTGCGCGAGCGCCTGGCCGGCCTGGCCGAGGGCGGCACCGTGCTGGTCGTCGGTGAGGGTTTGACCGGCATCGAGACCGCCACCGAGTTCGCCGAGTCCCGGCCCGACCTCTCGGTCGCGCTCGCCGCCCGCGGAGAGCTGGGCGCCTGGCTCTCCCCGAAGGCCCGCCGTCATCTGCGCCATGCCTTCGACCGGCTCGGCATCACCGTCCACGAGCACACCGGCATCGAAGCCGTCGAGCCGACACGGGCGATCGCCGCCGACGGTACGTCCATTCCTGCCGACGTGACCGTGTGGTCGGCCGGGTTCGCCGTGCACCCCATCGCGGCCGCCAGCGGCCTGGAGGTCGCCGGGACGGGTCAGATCGTCGTCGACCGCACCATGCGCTCGGTCTCCCACCCGGACGTTTACGCCGCCGGTGACTGCGCCTACGCGATCGGCGACAACGGCCGGCCGCTGCCGATGTCCTGCGCCTCGGCCGGCTTCACCAACATGCAGGCAACTGCCGCGATCATCGGGCGCCTGACGGGCAGCGAGGTCCCGTTCACCGGGCTGAAGTACCACGGCAACCACATCAGCCTCGGGCGGCGGGACGCGATCTTCCAGATGGTGGACAGGGACGGCCGGTCGAAGTCCTGGTACCTGGGCGGCCGGACCGCCGCGCGGCTGAAGGCGGGCGTGCTCAATGGGGCAGGGTGGGGCATCGCCCACCCGACCTTCGGCATGCCGAAGCGCAAGCGCCGCCTGGCCACCACTCCTGACCGGGCCGGTGTAAGGGCCGCTGCATAGGCTGTTCAGCATGGACAGCGCAGCCATCGATCGGTTCGAGGCCAGCCGGGGCCGGCTGGCCTCCCTCGCGTACCGTCTGCTCGGCTCGGCCGTCGACGCCGAGGACGCCGTGCAGGACACCTTCCTGCGCTGGCAGGCCGCAGACCGCGAACGGGTTGAGGTGCCGGAAGCGTGGCTGACCAAGGTCGTCACCAATCTCTGCCTCGACCGGCTCCGCTCGGCGCAGGCGCGCCACGAGCGAGCGGCCGGTGCCTGGTTGCCCGAGCCGCTCCTTGAGGGCGACCCCATGCTCGGCCCGGCCGATACCTTCGAGCAGCGCGAATCGGTGTCCCTCGCCGTCCTGACCCTGATGGAGCGGCTCTCGCCGGTTGAACGGGCCGTCTACGTCCTGCGTGAGGCTTTCTTGTACAGCCACGCCGAGATCGCCGGGATCCTCGACATCACCGAGTCCGCGAGCCAGCAGCATGTCCACCGGGCCCGGATCCGGGTCACCGCCGAACCCCGCCGCGACGGCGAGGCCGACCCCGCGTCCGCGCGCCGGGTCGTCGAGGAATTCCTCGCCGCTGCCACGTCGGGGCGCACCGAACGGCTGGTGGCGCTGCTCACCGACGACGTGACGGCGGTCTCGGACGGCGCCGGACTGGCCAGGCGGCTGTTGCGGTACAAGACGCGCGAGCGGGTCGCCTCCTACGTGCGGGCAGGCTTCAAGCCCACGGCGGCGAAGCGGCGGATGGCCGGCGGCTCGCCCGCGATGCATATCGCCCTGGTCAACGGCTCCCCGGCCGTCCTCGCCGTGGTCGACGACCGGGTCGTGGGCGTTGTGGCGTTCGAAGTCAGCGACGGCAAGGTCGCGTCCCTGCGCGGCATCGCCGCCGCAGACCGGCTCGCGCGGCTCAACGAGGCCTGGCGGCAGCACGAACCCGACGCGCCGGTCATCACCGCATGGTGACCGGTGCCACCGGAGCAGCCGACTGCGAATGGTCGCGGAGAGCTGACCAGAGCGGATCACAGCGCCTCCGGTCACCCCTTGCGCTGCCGCTCCGTTTCAGCGAGCCGATGCCGGAGCGACCTGGGCCAGGCAGGGGATTGAGCCGACCTTCAGACCTTCACGGAAGCGAGGAAGGCCGTCCATGATGCTGTCGGGAAGAGCAGTACGGGACCGTCCTGGCCCTTCTTCGAGTCCCGGACGGGGGTGACTCCGGGGACTCCGCGGGCCACCTCGACGCAATCACCCCCGGTGCCGTTGCTGTAGCTGCTCTTACGCCAGTGGGCGGCGCTCAAGTCGATCTCGGTGTTCGCCATTTCGGTAGTCCTCCGCCGCTGCCTGGATCATTGCCAGGGACGCCTCGGTCGAGAGTGCGGCGGCCCTGAGCAGATCGTACGACTCGCGATACTGCTTCACGAGCGCCGGATAGTCGATGAGTTGGCCGCTGTGCAGGCTTTCCACGTAGACCACTGGTGGGGCGTCCGGGAAGGTCATGACCTTGGTCATGCCCATCATGAACGCATGAGCGGCGGACGTTTGCGGCACGATCTGCAAAATGGAGCGGGTGGCGTGGACTACGCCCAGGATGTGCTCCAGCAGTTCGGCCATGCCCTCGTCCGGCAGGGCTCCGCGGCGGATCAGCGACTCGTCGAGGATCGCCCAGAACGCGGGGGGCCGCTCGGCGTCGAAGAGTTCGGCCCGCCGCATCCGGGCGGAGACTTTCTCTTCGACCTCTCGATCTGTGGCCCGGGGCATCGCTGCTCGTACGATCGCCCGCGCGTACGGAGCCGTCTGCAACAGGCCGGGCACCAGCATCGGTGCCCACTCCTCGATCGTCTCCGCGTGCTGTTCCATCTCCGCCACGTCCGCGAAGTACTCCGCATGCCCGGATTGCTTCGCCCGCCGCGCGTCTTCACAGCGCCGCTCGAAAAAGCCGTCCGTGCCCAGCTTCTGGTCCACGTGCCGGGACAGATCGAGCGGCATCCGCCGTTCGCCCCGCTCGATCTGGCTCAGGAACGGGACACCCCGGAAGCTCCCCTCGGCCAACTGCTCCAATGTCAGCCCCGCCAGCTCCCGCCGATAGCGCAACTCGGCGCCGTAGAAGGAGGGGACGTTCGCCGACGCATCGGGGTCCTTGCGTGAGGGCACAGCTCATCACCGCCGTTTGCCAGTTGTGCTTGCGCAGTCGAAAGCCCTTTGACGGTACGGGACTTCCCGTCACTGTGTGACTGATCCATCACAGAGCGCACTGGAAGGTGTGAACGACCGTGCCCCCACAACGGCCTCACGGCATCTACGACACGACTCTCTGCGTGGAGGAACTGCGGGACGCCCTCGCCGCCCACGGCATCACGCTGCCCGCTCTCCGCCCGACCGGGCTGGTGATCCTCGGCAGCTGTAGCACCGCGACGGCGCGCATGCTGGCGGCGGCGCTTCGGGGAGACGGCCGGGCGGCGCCCCCGGCCGCTTTCGACATCCGTATGCTCGCCGTACCCGAGATCGTTCCGGATCTGCGTCGCTCCGTGCGGCGGTACCTGGGAACCCCATGCTCCGATGTGCAGCTCTGCATCACGGAGTTGGTCGTCAACGTCATCCGGCACGTGGGGGAGGGGACCCCGGTCCAGGTGCGGGTGGCCCGGCCGGCCCCCGGTCGCCCTGTCCGCGTCGAGGTCACCGATCCTGATTCGCGGGCGCTTCCCGTGCTGGTGCGCGCGGCGGGTGAGGACGAGACCGGTCGCGGGCTCGCCCTCTTGGACGCGGTGGCGCTGCGGTGGGGTGTCGAGCAGAGGGCGGAGACCAAGACGGTCTGGTGTGAGGTGCGCTGATCGAGGCACGCGGCCTCGGACGCACCTCGGCCGCGACGGCTTCCCCTCCGCGCCGTCGCGGCCGATCCCCGTGCGGGAAAAGGACTGATCAGACAGGCTCGTCCGTGGCGTGCAGGTTGTCCGTGCCGGCCTCGGCCGTCCCGTCGTCCGCCTTGAGCGTGGTGGGCTTGACCGGCTCGCTCGTCGCGTGAAGGTTGTCCGTGGTCACCGGCGTCTCGTCCTCGACGTCCGTGGCGTGGAGGTTGTCCGTGGTGTTCTGGTCGCTCATGACGACTGCCCCCTGACAGTTCGGGTGTCTTGCTGTGGCGGCCGGCCCGGCGGCTCCCCCGAGGGCCGCCGGGCCGGCTTCGTGACCGCTCACCGTAGTGCAGCGGCCGAGGTCGCCCCGTCTGCCCCCCGACGCGACGGATCGACAGGACGAGCATGCCGGGCGGCGATAAACGAACGATGAACGTCCGCTCCCGGCCCTCCCGCGAACGCTTCTAGGCGAGTGCCAGCGGGGTGAGCAGGGGCCGTACCGACTCGGCCTCCGGGGCGTTCAGGGCCTCGAACAGCTCCAGGGCCTCGCGCCAGCAGACCTGCGCGCGCCCTGGCTGTCCGATGCCGCTGAGCCCGTGGCCGAGCACCACGAGGACACCTGCCCGGCGCCAGTCGCCGCCGATGCCGCGCAACACGGTCAGCGCGCTCTCGGCGTTGGCCGCGGCCTGCGCCGGGCGCCCGGCAGCGAGGTCGACCTCGGCAAGCCGGAAGAGGGACATGCCCTCCCACAGCCGCTGCCGGCTGTCCTGGAACACGGTCAGGGCCTCCTGGAGGCGGGCCGCCGCCTCGGGCAGCCTGCCGTGCTCCGTGAGCGCGAGACCCAGCGCGTAACGACCGTTCGCACCCTTCAACGCGTGCCCCATGGCGTCGTACATTTCCACGCCCTGCCGGGCCAGGGACACCGCGCTGTCGGTGCGTCCGGTGGCCAGGTGGATACGCGAGAGGTTGCACAGCACGGCCGCCTCACCGGCCCGGTCGTCGCAGGCACGGAAGCCCTCGATGGCCCGGGTGATGTGGGTCTCGCCGTCGTCGTTGCGGCTCTGGTAGAGCGCGATCACACCGAGGATGTTGGACGCCCAGCAGCCGGCCAGCGGATCGGGCGCGGCGCTGATCAGCTCATGGGACCGGGCGGCCTCCTCGTCCGCCAGGTCGAAACGCCCGGTCACGCTGTGGGCGTACCCCAGCGTGATCAGCGCCCGCGCCTCCGCCCTCGTGTCTCCCGCCTCGCGCGCGGCCTCGCGCAGCGCCGAGGCGACCCCTTCGTACGTCTTGGAGTTGGTGCCGGACTCCGCGAGGTCGACGGCGGCCCACAGCAGGTCGACCGCCCGCCGCAGGAACCCGGAGCCCGCGGACTGCCGTACGCATGCCAGCAGCGACACGGCTTCCGCGTACAGCCAGTCCTGCGCCGCGTGCCGGTCGGCGAACGTCAGCCCCGGGTACTCCGGGGTGGCGAGGTGGTCGACCAGCCGGTCCCCGGGCCGTTCGATGAGGTACACGCCCGCCACGGTCGCCAGGTAGAAGTCCAGCAGCCTGGACATCGCCGCGTCCCGCTCGCTGGGCGGCCATTCGTCGCGTTCGGCGCACGCGCGCGCGTAGAGGCGTACGAGGTCGTGGAACCGGTAGCGGCCCGGCGCCGCCGACTCCAGCAGCGAGGTGTCGACCAGGGCCTCCAGGAGGTCCTCGGTGTCCTCCGTGGGGAGATCGAGTACGGCAGCGGCGGCGGCCAGCGAGATGTCGGGGCCGTCGGCGAGGCCGAGGAGGCGGAAGGCGCGGGCCTGGGCGGGCTCCAGCTGGCCGTAGCCGAGCTCGAAGGTGGCCTTCACGGCGAGGTCGCCGGCCTGGAGTTCGTCGAGGCGGCGGCGTTCGTCGGCGAGTTTGGCGGCGAGGACGGAGACCGTCCAGGTGCGGCGGGAGGCGAGGCGCGAGGCGGCGATGCGGATGGCGAGCGGGAGGAACCCGCAGGCGGCGACCACGTCGAGGGCGGCCTTGCGCTCGGAGGCGACCCGCTCCTCGCCGACGATCTTCGTGAACAGCTGGAGTGCCTCCTCGGGGGACATGACGTCCAGGTCCACGAGGTGCGCGCCGGCGAGGTCGACCATACGGACCCGGGAGGTGACCAGGGCCGCGCAGCCCTCCGTACCGGGCAGCAGGGGCCGTACCTGGGCGGCGTCGCGCGCGTTGTCGAGGAGCACGAGGACGCGGCGGCCGTCCAGGACCGAGCGGTACAGGGCGGCCCGTTCCTCCAGGGAGTCGGGGATCGCGGAGTCGGCGGTGCCGAGGGCTCTGAGGAAGGCGCCGAGGACGGTCTCCGGTTCGGCGGCCCGGGCGCCGGCGCCCTGGAGGTCGACGTAGAGCTGCCCGTCGGGGAAGGCCGAACGGGACTGGTGGGCCACGTGCACGGCGAGGGTGGTCTTGCCGACGCCGCCGATGCCGGCCAGCGCGGAGACCGCCATCACCCGGCCCTCGGAGCCGGAGGCGAGCACGTCGCTGAGTTCGGTGACGAAGGCGGCGCGTCCGGTGAAGTCGGGGACGGTGGCCGGGAGTTGGGCGGGGCGGACGGGGGTGGCGACCGGTTCGGGCTGCGGGGAGGAGGGTTCCGCGAGGCCGGGGTCGGCCTGGAGGATGCGCTGTTGGAGCTCGCGCAGGCCGGGGCGGGGGTCGACGCCGAGTTCGTCGGCGAGCAGGCGGCGGGTGTCGGCGTAGACCGCGAGGGCCTCCGCCTGCCGGCCGCTGCGGTACAGGGCGAGCATGAGGAGTTCCCTGAGCCGCTCGCGCAGGGGGTGCTCGGCGGTGAGGGCGGTGAGCTCGGAGACGGCCTCCGCGTGGCAGCCCTGCTCCAGGTCCATGTCGAGGCGGGATTCCAGGAGTTGCAGCCGCCACTCCTCCAGGCGTACGCGCTGTGCCTCGGCGTACGGCCCCGGTACGCCCGCGAGTACCTCGCCGTCCCACAGGTTCAGGGCCCGGGTCAGGACGTCACGCGCGTGGCACAGGTCCCCGGCGCTGCGGGCCTTCTCCGCCTCGGTGGCGAGTTCCTGGGCGGCGGCCAGGTCGAGCGCGCCCTCGCCGAGCCCACGGATCGCGTAACCGCCGGACTCACTGACCAGGATGCCGGGGTCGAGGATCTTGCGGAGCCGGGAGGCGTAGGTGCGCACGGCCGCCAGGGCCTGGTCCGGCGGCTCCTCGCCCCACAGGGCGGAGATCAACTCGGCGGCGGTCGCGGTACGTCCCTCACGCAGCAGCAGGGCGGCGAGCAGGGCACGTTGCTGGGGCGAGCCGGTGTTCAGCAACTCGTCCCCACGCCGAGCCCGCACGGGACCCAGCACGCCGAAGCGCAGCGGGACGGGGTGGGCGGCGGGGGGCGTGTTCCCGGTCCCTGCGGTCGCGGGGCGTGTGTCGATCCCGGCACTTGCGGCGCCGAGCGGTTCCGTCCCGGCGCCCGCCACTCCCGCCGCGGGGCGCGTCTCGATTCCGGCCCCCGCCGTGGAGTCGGTGTCCGTCCCGGTGCCTGCCGCTGAGTCCGCGTCCGCAGCGGTCCTCGTTGCGGGGTGTGTGTCGATTCCGGCTCCCGCCGTGGGG
>NZ_JBEZKG010000012.1:0-34784 GCF_040651535.1 Streptomyces sp. NPDC048420 | reverse complement strand
AGTGGAGTCGGTGTCCGTCCCGGTGCCTGCCGCTGAGTCCGCGTCCGCAGCGGTCCTCGTTGCGGGGTGTGTGTCGATTCCGGCTCCCGCCGTGGGGTGTGTGTCGATCCCGGCCCCCGTCGCTGAGTTCGCGTCCGCCGCGGCCGAAGCTGTGGAGTCGGTGTCCGTCAAGGCGCCCGCCGCTGAGTCCGCGTCCGCAGCGGTCCTCGTCGCGGGGCTCGCGTCGATCCCGGCCCCCGCCGTGGAGCCTGCGTCCACCGCGGTCGCAGCCGTGGAGTCCTTGACTGTCCCAGCCCCGGCTGTGGAGCCAGTGCCGACCCCGGCCCCCGCTGTGGAGCCCGTGCCGACCCCAGTTGCCCCCGTCGCTGAGCCCGTGTCCTCCCCGGCCCCCGTCGAGGAGCCGGGACGCCTCTGCTCCGGCACCCGCGGTACACCGTCCATCGCCGTCCCCCTAGGGCCTGTTTACAACCCAGTCAGTTTGCCTTGTCCATGGCGGATGCGTCAGCTGTGGAGAGCGTGATCACAGGAGGGCGCGCGGGATATCACAAGGCTCTTACGTGCTCTTCGCACACTTCCGCACACGAGCGACCGCGAGCGGGCACCGTCCACGGAGCTGACGACCCGTCAGATCGGCGCTACCGTGAGCGCCATGGAGACCACGACGGCACTTCCGAAGATCATCTCCGTCGACGACCACACGGTGGAGCCCGCCGACGTCTGGCAGAACCGGCTCCCGAAGAAGTACCTGGACACCGGCCCCCGCATAGTCCGCGCGCCACTGAAGGAGATCAGCTTCCTCGGTGGTCGCTTCAAGCCCGTGATGGGCGCCCCGGGCGACGAGGGCCCGCTCGGCGACTGGTGGCTGTACGAGGAACTCCAGCGCCCCCTCACCCGCCTCGACACGGCGGTCGGCTACAGCAGGGACGAGATCAAGCTGGAGGTCATCACTTACGAACAGATGCGCCCCGGCTCCTACGACGTCCCGCAGCGCCTGGCCGACATGGACGTCAACCACGTCCAGTCAGCCGTCTGCTTCCCGACCTTCCCCCGCTTCTGCGGCCAGACCTTCACCGAGGCCAAGGACCACGAGCTGGGACTGCTGTGCGTCCGGGCGTACAACGACTGGATGGTGGAGGAGTGGTGCGGCCCCCAGGCGCAGGGCAGGCTCATCCCCCTCACCCTGATCCCGCTGTGGGACGCCGAGTTGGCCGCCGCCGAGGTCCGCCGCAACGCGGCCCGGGGCGTGCGCGCGGTCGCCTTCTCCGAGATACCCCCGCACCTGGGCCTGCCCTCCGTCCACTCCGACGACTGGGACCCCTTCCTCGCCGCCTGCGACGAGACCGGGACGGTCGTCGCGATGCACATAGGCTCCAGCAGCCGTATGCCCTCCACCTCCAAGGACGCCCCGCCCGCGGTCGGTTCGACGATCACCTTCGCCAACTGCTGCTTCTCGATGGTCGACTGGCTGATGAGCGGCAAGTTCGAGCGCTTCCCGAACCTCAAGGTCATGTACGCGGAAGGCCAGATCGGCTGGATCCCGTACATCCTGGAGCGTGCCGACGTCGTCTGGGAGGAGAACCGCGGCTGGGGCGGCGTCGCCGACAAGGTCCACCGCCCGCCGTCCGAACTCTTCACCGAGCACGTCTACGGCTGCTTCTTCGACGACGCCTTCGGCCTGAAGAACCTCGACGCGATCGGCGTCGGCAACGTCCTCTACGAGACCGACTACCCCCACTCCGACTCCACCTGGCCGAAATCGAGGGAGGTCGGCGAGGCCCAGATGGGCCACCTGGACGCCGACGTGGTGGAACGGATCGTCCGCGGCAACGCCATCGACCTGCTCGGTCTCACACCCGAAGGGCTGTGGAGCGGGGCATGAAGTACGGCATCCAGCTCCCCGTCCAGTCCCAGAGCACGATCTACGCCGAGCCCTGGGAGGCCGGCGCCGGGCCGGACGACCTCGCCGCGGTCGCCCGGGCCGCCGACCGCGCCGGGTTCGCGTACGTCGCCGCCTGTGACCACGTCGCGATCCCGCGCCGTCTCGCGCCCGCGATGAGCACGGTCTGGTACGACCCGGTCGCCACCCTCGCCTTCCTGGCGGGCGTGACCGAGCGGGTGAGGCTGCTCAGCCATGTGGCCGTCGTGGGGCTGCGGCACCCGCTCCTCACCGCCAAGCAGTACGCCACCCTCGACCACCTCAGCGGCGGGCGGTTGATCCTCGGGGTCGGCGCGGGGCACGTACAGGAGGAGTTCGAGGCGCTCGGGGTCGACTTCGCCGGGCGCGGGGCCGTCCTCGACGAGTCGATCGACGCGCTGCGCAGCACCCTCGGACCCGAGGAGTTCCCCGAACACCACGGCAAGCTCTACGACTTCGCGGACCTCGGCCAGCGTCCCCGGCCCACCCAGTCCCGCGTACCGGTGTGGGTCGGCGGGTCGTCCCCGGCCGCCGTGCGCCGGGCCGCGCTCAAGGGTGACGGGTGGCTGCCGCAGGGCGACCCCCGGGACCGGCTGCCCGCGCAGATCGAGCGGATACGGCGGCTGCGGGCGGAGGCGGGCGTCGAAGGGCCGTTCACCGTCGGGGCCATCGCCGAGCCGCTCTACGTCGGCACACCCACGTGGGACGTCGGCCGCCGGACGCTGAGCGGTACGCCCGACGCGCTCGCCGAGTCCCTGCGCGCCTACCGCGCGATGGGCGTGGACCAGATCCAGGTGCGGTTCCGCAGTCGCGACCGCGCCGAACTCGTCGACCAGATCTCGGCGTTCGGCGCCGACACCGCCCCCCACCTCTGAGGAGTCACCGCATGGGCAAGCTGGACGGACGCGTCGTACTCGTCACCGGTGCGGCGCGCGGGCAGGGGGAGCAGGAGGCCCGGCTGTTCCGGGCGGAGGGCGCCGAGGTCGTCGTAGGGGATGTGCTCGACGAGCAGGGGAAGGCGCTTGCCGAGGAGATCGGGGCGCTGTACGTGCACCTCGACGTGGGTCAGGAGGCCGACTGGCGGCGGGCGACGCAGGCGGCCGTCGAGGAGTACGGGCGGGTCGACGGGCTCGTCAACAACGCCGGCATCCTGCGCTTCAACACCCTCCTGGACACACCGCTCGCGGAGTTCATGCAGGTGTTGCAGGTCAACCAGGTCGGCTGCTTTCTCGGGATCAAGACGGTGGGGCCGGTCCTGTCCGACGGCGGCACCATCGTCAACACGGCCTCCTACACCGGGGTCACGGGGATGGCGGGGGTGGGCGCGTACGCCGCCTCCAAGCACGCCGTCCTCGGGCTCACCCGGGTCGCCGCGCTGGAACTGGCGCCGCGCGGGATCAGGGTCAACGCCATGTGTCCCGGGGCCGTCGACACCGCGATGTCCAACCCGGCTGTCCTGGACCCGTCGGTGGACGGCGCGGAGGCCTCCCGGGGACTCGACCGGTTCTACCGCAAGGTCGTGCCGCTGGGCCGGATCGGGCGGCCGGAGGAGGTGGCGGCGCTGGCCCTCTTCCTGACCTCCGCCGACTCCTCGTACATCACCGGGCAGCCGTTCGTGATCGACGGGGGCTGGTTGGCGGGAGTCAGCGTCATCTGACTGACCGTCAGCTATTGACCCTCCATGCCGGGGGTGCGACAGTCGCATCGAAACTGACGATCCGTCAGAAATATTCGGACCGGGGAGGGTGACCCGCCTTGGAATTCGGGCTCTTTGTACAGGGATACGTGGGCAAGCGCGCCGAGACCGACCCGCTCGCCGAGCACAAGGCGCTGATGGAGGAGACCGAGTACGTCATCCAGGCGGACCGGTCCGGCTTCAAGTACGCCTGGGCGTCCGAGCACCACTTCCTGGAGGAGTACTCGCACCTCTCCGCCAACGACGTGTTCCTCGGCTATCTCGCGCACGCCACCGAGCGGATCCACCTCGGCTCCGGCATCTTCAACCCGCTCGCCCAGGTCAACCACCCGGTGAAGGTCGCCGAGAAGGTCGCCATGCTCGACCATCTCACCGAGAACCGCTTCGAGTTCGGCAGCGGGCGCGGGGCCGGCTCGCACGAGATCCTCGGATTCATACCGGGTGTTACCGACATGAACTACACCAAGGAGATCTGGGAAGAGACCATCGCCGAGTTCCCCAAGATGTGGCTCCAGGACGAGTACGTCGGCTTCCAGGGCAAGCACTGGCAGCTGCCGCCGCGCAAGATCCTGCCGAAGCCGTACGGGAAGTCGCACCCCGCGATGTGGTACGCCGCCGGGTCGCCGCCGTCGTACGCCATGGCCGCCCGCAAGGGGCTCGGAGTGCTCGGCTTCAGCGTGCAGAAGGTCTCCGACATGGAGTGGGTCCTGGAGCAGTACAAGACGGCGATCGTGGACGCCGAGCCGATCGGGGACTTCGTCAACGACAACGTGATGGTGACGACGACGGCGATCTGCGCGCCGACCCATGACGAGGCGATCGAGATCGCGGTGAACGGGGGGCTGCACTATCTGCCCTCACTCGTGTTCCGGTACCACGACACGTTCCCTCGGCCCGAGGGGTTCCCGGTGTGGCCGGAGACGCTGCCGGAGTACACCGCGGAGTTCGTCGAGGTGCTGATCGAGGAGGAGTTGCTGATCTGCGGGGATCCGGACGAGGTGGTTCGGCAGTGCAAGCGGTGGGAGCAGGCCGGGGCGGACCAGCTCAGCTTCGGGCTCCCGGTGGGGGTGCCGAAGGAGGAGACGCTGCAGACGATACGGCTGATCGGGGAGCACGTGATTCCGAAGATCGACACGGACCCTGTGCATCGGACGTCCCGGTTCCGGGGTGCCGCGTAATCGCCGTTGCGGTGTGCGGGTGCGTTATGGCTGGTCGCGCAGTTCCCCGCGCCCCTGAAAGAACGCACCGTACCGGAAGTTGAGGAGGCAACGTTCATGCTCGATCACGTCATCAAAGGTGCGGCCGTTGTCGATGGGACCGGTGCGTCTGCCTTCACCGCCGACGTCGGGATCCGGGACGGTCGTATCGCCGTCGTCGGCCGAGTCACCGAAGAGACCCGCTCCACCGAAGACGCCACCGGGCTCGTCCTCGCCCCCGGTTTCGTCGATCCGCACACCCACTACGACGCCCAGCTGTTCTGGGACCCGTACGCGACCCCCTCCCTCAACCACGGGGTCACCACCGTCGCCGCCGGGAACTGCGGGTTCACGCTCGCGCCGCTCAATCCGGACCGGCCCGACGACGCCGACTACACGCGCCGCATGATGTCCAAAGTGGAGGGGATGTCCCTGGTCGCGCTGGAGGAGGGGGCGCCCTGGAACTGGAACTCCTTCGGGGAGTACCTGGACGCCCTCGAAGGCCGTATCGCCGTCAACGCGGGCTTCATGGTGGGGCATTGCGCGCTGCGCCGGTACGTCATGGGCCCGGAGGCCGTCGGAGGACAACCGTCCGAGGAGCAACTCGGCGCGATGCTCCGGCTGTTGCACGACGCCATGGACGCCGGGGCCTGGGGCTTCTCCACCACCCAGTCCTCCACGCACTCCGACGGGGACGGCAAACCCGTCGCCTCCCGGCACGCCCTGCCCGCCGAACTCCTCGCGCTCTCGCGGGCCGTGGGGGAGCACGAGGGGACGCAGATCGAGGCGATCGTCGCCGGGTGTCTCGACCAGTTCAGTGACGCCGAGATCGAACTGTTCGTGGAGATGAGCGCGGCGGCCGGGCGGCCGCTCAACTGGAACGTGCTGACCATCGACTCGGCCGTGCCGGAGCGGGTGCCGAGGCAGCTCTTCGCGAGCGAGCAGGCCCGGAAGGCGGGCGGCCGGGTCGTCGCCCTGACCATGCCGATCCTCACGCCGATGAACATGTCCCTGGGGACCTTCTGCGCACTGAACCTCATCCCGGGGTGGGGGCCGGTCCTCGGGCTGCCCGTCCCCGAGCGGATCGAGAAACTGCGCGACCCGGACGTACAGAAGGAGCTGCTCAGGCAGTCCCAGGCCAAGGAGGCAGGCGTCTTCCGGCGGCTGACCAACTTCGGGCGGTACGTCATCGGCGACACCTACAGCGAGACGAACCGCGGGCTCAGCGGGCGGGTCGTGGAGGACATCGCGGACGAGCGCGGGCAGGAGCCGTTCGCGGCACTGGTCGAGATCTGCGCGGCCGACGACCTGCGTACGGTCCTGTGGCCCATGCCCACCGACAACGACCCGGCGTCCTGGGCGATGCGTGCCGAGGCCTGGCAGCACGAGGACGTGCTGCTCGGCGGGTCCGACGCCGGTGCGCATCTGGACCGGATGTGCGGGGCGCCGTACACGACCCGCTTCCTCGGGGACTGTCTGCGCGGGCGGAAGCTGACCTCGTTGGAGCAGGCCGTGAAGATGCTCACCGACGACCCGGCCCGGCTGTTCGGGCTGCGGGAGCGCGGGCGGATCCAGGAGGGCTTCCATGCGGACCTCGTGCTCTTCGACCCGGAGCGGATCGCCGCGGGCACGGCCACCCTGGTGCACGACCTGCCGGGTGACAGTCCGCGGCTGGACTCCAAGGCGATCGGGGTACGGGCCGTGTGGGTCAACGGGGTCGAGGCGATCCGGGACGACGTGGTGAGCGGGGCCGTGCCGGGCCGGGTGCTGCGGTCGGGGCGGGACACGCGGACGGTGAGTACGAGGTGACTCCGTCGGGTGGTGGTTCCGGTGGCGCTCCGGGCGGCTCCCGGGGTGGTTCCCCGGACGGGCAGAAGCTGTTCGTCGGCGGCGAGTGGACGGCGCCCGACGGCGGGCACTACGCGGTGGTCGACCCCGCCACCGAGGAGACCGTCGGGTGGGCTCCGGAGGCCTCGCGGGATCAGGTGCACGCGGCCTGCGCCGCGGCCCGCGAGGCCTCCGGGCCGTGGTCGCGCACACCGGCGGGGGAGCGGGCGGCGGTTCTCGCCCGGGCCTCCGACATCATCCGCTCCCGCCTCCTGCCGTACGCCGAACTCGCCCGGGCCGAGACCGGGGCGACCATGGCGACGGCCCGGGCGATGCAGGTCGGCGTGGCCGTCGCCCGTTTCCGGCGGTACGCGCAGGTGGAGCCCGCCGAGTGGGCGATCCCGCCGCAGATCAACGAGGCCGGGCCGATGGGGAAGGCCGCGGTGATGGGCGCGCTGGCCGTCCGGCAGCCCGTCGGGGTCGTCACCTGCATCACGTCGTACAACAACCCGTGGGCCAACCCGGCGGGCAAGATCGCCCCCGCTCTCGCCATGGGCAACACCGTCGTCGTGAAGCCCGCCCCGCAGGACCCCCTCTCCGTCTACCGCATGGCGGAGGCGCTGGAGGCCGCCGGTGTGCCGCGCGGGGTCGTGAACGTGGTGAGCGGCCGGTCCGTGGCGGTCGGCGAGGCCGCCGTCGACTCACCGGACGTCGACATGGTCAGCTTCACCGGCTCCACTGCGGTCGGACAACGCATCGGCGAGGTGTGCGGGCGGTCCATGAAACGGCAGCTGATGGAGCTGGGTGGGAAGGGCGCGGCGGTCGTCTTCGAGGACGCGGATCTCGGGGCGGCCGTGGCCGGGATCGGGACCACCTTCTCCTTCTACAGCGGACAGATCTGCACGGCACCGACGCGGGTGCTGGCCCAGCGGGGGATCTACGACCGACTCGTCGAGCAACTGGCCGCATACGCGGGCCGGTTGAAGGTCGGGGATCCCCGGGAGGCCGGGACGGTCGTCGGACCGGTGATCTCGGCGGCGCACCGGGAACGGGTGGAGTCGTACGTCGAACTCGGCCGGAAGGAAGGGGCTTCCGTCGCCGTCGGTGGTGAACGGCCGCCCCTGGACCGGGGCTTCTACGTCGCCCCGACCCTGCTCGCCGACTGCGGCCCGCAGCTGCGGGTCGTCCGCGAGGAGATCTTCGGCCCGGTCGTGACCGTGACGCCCTTCGACGACGAGGAGGAGGGAATCGCCCTCGCCAACGACAGCGACTACGGCCTCATCGACTACGTCTGGTCGGCGGACGTGGCCCGGGCCTTCCGCGTGGCGCGGCGGTTGCGGGCCGGGGGAGTCGGGGTCAACACGGTCGGCCGCAACATGGAGGCCCCGTTCGGCGGCTTCCGCAGCAGCGGGGTCGGCCGGGACTGCGGGTCGTACGCGCTGCACGCCTACAGCGAGGTGCAGTCGATCGTCTGGCCGGGGTGAGCCGGCCTTCAAGTCGGTTGCCCGACACGCGTGTTCGGCCAACTGGCCGGTAACCGGCGGGTGGGCCCGTAGAGTCCCGGAGCGGAGGGCGGCGGACATCGATGTCGTCGTCCTGACCATCAGTCAGAACTCGTTCCGGAGAACCGACTTGAAGCTCACCAAGCGTTTTGCGCTGACCACCGCGGGCCTCGCCGCCGGGGCCGCCCTGCTGGGTGCGACCACCGGCTACGCCACGCCCTCGGACCCCGCGCCGGGGCCCGTGAAGGCCCCCGCGGCCCTCAAGGTGCCCGACGGCAACAAGCTGACCGGCGTGTACGCGGCCCGCGGCACGCAGACCTACACCTGCACCGACGGTGCCTGGAAGCTCCTGGAGCCGGCCGCCACCCTGGCGGACGGGAGAGGCCGCACCGTCGCCCTGCACTCCCGCGGCCCCGTCTGGGTGTCCACGGTGGACGGCAGCGCGGTGAACGCCGCGGCGATCGCCACCTCCCCCAAGACCGGCACCATCCCCGAACTCCTCCTCCAGGCCACCGCCACCCGGGGCACGGGCGTCTTCGGAGGTGTCTCCTACATACAGCGCCTCAACACCACCGGCGGTGTAGTCCCGGCCGGCGCCTGCACCGGCACGGACCAGGTCGGCGTGCAGTACACGGCCACGTACGCGTTCTACAAGCCGGCCAAGTGACGCGTGACTCTCTGAGCGGGCCGCCGTCGTACCGCATACCGCTCAGAGAGTCATCGGTCCAGATCCACCCGCACGGTCAGCTGTCCGGCCCCTATCGCCCGCACCGCGGCGCTGTTCATCGACGGCAGCGAACGCAGTCGTACGGCCGTGTCGTCCTCCGGCATCAGATGGGCCGTACCCGGGTGCCACCGCCCCCTGATCCGGACCCGGACCCGCGGGTCGGCCTTGATGTTGCGGACGTACTGCGACCGCTCCCCGAACTCGGAGACCAGCCAGAAGGAGCCGCCGACCCGCCTGCCGCCCACCGGGGTCCGGCGGGGCAGACCCGAGGTGCGGCCCGTGGTCTCCAGGACGGTCTGGAGGGGCAGTCGGCGCATGACCGGGTTGAGGCGGCGCTGAAGGGCCGTGGCGATCCGGTACTTGCGCTCGGCGTTGGGGGACATGGCTGGTGAGACTCCTGTCTCTTCTCGTCCGTTCCTGAGCGGCGCCGGTGACGGCGGACTTCAATGGTCGCAGCGCGCGAAGGAGCGGTGGACATGCGGGTCGTGACCTGGAACCTGTGGTGGCGTTTCGGCCCCTGGGCGGAACGGCAGAAGGCGATCCTGCGCGTGCTGCAAGACCTGCGCCCCGACGTGGTCGGCCTGCAGGAGGTCTGGTCGGCCGACGACGAGAACCTCGCGCGGTGGCTCGCCGACGAGCTCGGCCTGCACTGGGCGTGGGCCCCCTCACCCGCCTCCGAGCGCTGGCAGCGGCGGATCGGTGTGCCGGGGGTGGAGGTCGGGAACGCGGTCCTGAGCCGCTGGCCGGTCGCCGAACAGTCCGTCCTGCGCCTGCCGGCCCCCGCCGCGTTGGACGACGGCCGCCTCGCCCTCCACACCCGCCTGTCCGGGCCGTCGTACGACATCCCCTTCTTCACGGTCCACCTCACCTCGGCCCCCGACGCCTCGGCGGTCCGCTGCCAACAGGTCACCGCGCTCGCGGAGTTCGTGGCCGCGCACCGCTCCGGCACCGACTTCCCGCCGGTCGTCACCGGCGACTTCAACGCCTGGCCCGACTCCGACGAGATCCGCCTCTTCGGCGGCTACAAGACGGCACCGGCCGCACCGGACCAACTCTTCATCGACGCCTGGGAGTACGCGGACCCCACGGCCCCCTCCGCGACCTTGGACCCCACGAACCCACACGTCCGCGTGGCCCCACCGGTCCGCATCGACTACGTCCATGTGGGCCTGCCGGGACCTTCCGGACTCGGCCACGTGCTGGGGGTGCGGCGGGCGGGGGACGGGCCGGTGGACGGGGTGTGGCCGTCGGATCATGCGGCGGTGGTGGCGGACCTGGCGGACGGGTCAGAGTGACTTCAGCAGGTCGAGCAGGGCGGTGAAGGCGGTGGGGGTGACGGTGACGACGGTTTGGGCGGGGTGGGAGTCGGTGAGGTGGACTCCGTGGGGGTCGACGGATATGTGGACGCAGGCGTCGCCTTCCTGGCAGTAGGACGACTTCTTCCAGCGGTCCGTGATCATGTCGGCTCCCTCACAGGTTCTGGGCGATGGAATGGATCAGATCCCGGGACTTCGCGGGACTGAGAGCGGTGGCTTCCACGACGTCGAGCAGGTTCCGGTACTTCGTCAGAAGGGCCTCGGCATCCAGGAGGACCGGACCGTGGAACTGGTCGAGCTGCGCCGTGTCGAGCTGCGGTACGGGCCCGTACAGGTAGTTGATGGACTGACCCGAGCCGGGGAAGGCGCCGACGTCGAACGGCAGCACGCGGATCGTGATGTGCTGCTGCTCGCTCATGTCGAGCAGACGCCGCAACTGGGCCCGGGCCACGTCCCGGCCGCCGACCCGCATGTGCAGGGCCGCCTCGTGCACGGTCGTGCGATACGGCGTCGGGTCCGTCCCGTAGAGGAGGCCCTGCCGCTTGACCCGGTGTGAGACCCGGTGCTCGATCTCGGGCGGTGCGGGCTCCGGGATGACGTGCCGGAAGATCTCGCGCGCGTGGTCGGCGGTCTGGAGCAGCCCCGGCATGTGGGAGGTGTACGCGGTGCGTATGGCGATGGCGTGATGTTCCAGCTCGGCGAGGTCGAGGAGTCCGCACGGCAGGACCTCGCGGTACGACTCCCACCAGCCGAAGGTCCTGTCGGTCGCCATCTCGACGAGGGCCTCGACGAAGCCCGGGTCCGGGCAGGAGTAGATGCCGGCGAGCGCCCGGATGCGCTCGGGACTCACCCCGAACCGGCCGGACTCCACGTTGCTGAGCTGCCCCTGGCTCGTCCCGAGGGTGCGTGCGGCCTCGGTCGCCGTCATGCCCGACCGCTCCCGCATCTTGCGCAGTTCCACCGCGATCCGGAGACGTCGAGCCGTCAGCGGGGGCCTGGCGGGCATGTGTGAACTCCTCCCGGACGCACGTTCCATGAGCGGGTCACCCACACGAGGGAAATTGGACCGAAGTATCTCCAGGGACGACAAATGACATTTGCTGAGCCCCTACCTTCTTCCTCAGGCGCCCACTCACCTGGCAGCGCACCGTGGGACGCCGCGGCAGAGACACCAGGCACCCGTCCAACTCCCCTCAGTGATCGGAGACTTCCGTTGGCCACCGTATCTCCGTCCTGGAACTACACCCTGCATCTTCCGCACGATCCACGCGCACCGGGGATCGCGCGGGGTGCCTTGAGGCTGATCCTGGCCGCACATGAGCTGCCCGACCTGACTCCCACCGCGGAGCTGCTCGCGGCGGAACTGCTGGCGAACGCGCACTGCCACACGAGGGGCCCTTACGCCTTCCGCCTCCTCTCTCCGGCTCCCGGACGGGTGCGGGTCGCCGTCTGGGACACGGACCCCCGGGTCCCACCCGGCTTCACGACCGACAGAACTCCCGCCGCACCGGACGCCGAGCACGGCCGAGGCCTGCACCTGGTCCGCACCTGCGCGGACGCGACGGGCGTGTCGGTACTGCGCGAACTGGGCGCGTCGAAGGGCGGGAAGCTGCTGTGGGCGGAGTGCGGGGTGCCGGGGTGGTGAGCCGGGCCATACTGAGAGGTGGAGCGACCGCTGTTCACCAGGAGCCGACGATGAGCGCACAGCCTGAGCACGGCTGGGGAGCGATGCCCCTCCCGGAGATCCGGACCGTGGACGACCTACGCGGCGCGCTCAGCCGCTACGGCTTCCCCGGCGACCGGGAGCGCTTCGAGGAGGAACTGGCGGCAGCCATAGGAGCCTCTCCGACGAACGACTTCACGAGCGCCGCAGCGGTGGTCCGGGCCTACCGGCACCGGGTCCTGATCAGGAACTCGCCCGAGATCATGACGGCCCTGGAGGATGCCCGGGGCGGAGGCGGCCGTACGTGAACGAGATCCCGCTGGAGGAGGCCGAGCCGGCGAGGAAGGCGTTCGGTGATCTGACGGAGGGGGAGCGGGAGGTGGTCCGTGAGGCACTCGCCGCCATCGCCCGCGACCCGGCGGCGGGCCGGGAGATCCCGGGCTGGCGCCCTCCGTCCGTGGAGTACACGTACACCACGCCCCTGGCCGCCGACTCGGCCGAGGCGATCACGGTCGTGTACACGCACACGCCCGGCCTGGGCGTGACGGTGGTCTATTACTTTCGCGATCCGCAGGTCGTGGACTGACTCCAACCACAGGATCAGCGGCTACGCCTTCGCAATCGTCCATTCCCTTGGTTCGTCCACGTCGGCCGCGGTCGCCGTCGCCGCCCTGACCAGCGATGCGCACGACGGGCAGCGGTACGAGCTGACCGGGCCGGAGCTGCTGACGTCGCAGACCAGGCGGCGATCCTGGAGGGCGTGCTGGAACGGCCAGTCAAGATCACCGATGCGAATGCGCTCGACCAGTTGCCGGCCGGGATGAGCACGGGCATCGGCTGGGCGCGCGCCGGCGGTGCGGCCTACATCACCGACCATGTGCGGCAGGTGCTCGGCCGACCGGCGGGCACGTTCGGGCAGTGGGCACGCGACCATCGGGAGGCATTCGAGGCAATGGCGTAACCCCACTGCCGCCGTCTCTCGTAGGTCGGCCAGGCGTGGGTGCGCTCAGCCCCATGGTCACCAGGCCCTGTCGCGGCTTCATCGCTCTGTCAGCCCCGTGAGCCAGGTGGTCAGCAGATCGTTGGTCTCGCGGGGCCGTTCCTGCTGGAGGAAGTGGCCGCAGCCGTCGAGGATGTGGGAGGCGGAGAGGCCGGGCAGGGTCGTGGGGTAGGCCGTGATGGCGTCGGCCAGCCAGGTGGTGGAGGCGTCCAGGCCGCCGCCGATGAACAGGGACGGCTGGGTGAGGGGGGCGCCTGCGTGGGCGGCCAGGTCCTTCCAGTCGCGGTCCATGGTGCGGTAGCGGTTCAGGGCGCCGGTCATGCCGGTGCGTTCGAACTCCCCGGCGTAGACGTCGAGGTCGTGCTCGCTGAGCCAGGCCGGACGGCGGCCGGCCGGGAAGCGGTCACGCAGCCTGCCGCCGGGGCTGACGAAGTGCGGGTCCGGGGCGCCGGGTGCGGGCATGGTGTCGGCGGACAGGGCGGCGTAGAACCCGGCGAGCCAGCCGCGGACGTCGGGCTCGATCTCCGCCTCGGCCCGGCCGGGTTCCTGGAAGTACGAGACGTAGAACTCCTCGGCGCCGCCCATCGCCTCGAAGACCTCACTGGGCCGCGGTCCGCCGGGCGGGGTGTAGGGCACGCTCAGCAGTCCGACCGCGCGGAACACGTCCGGCCTGAGGAGGGCGGAGTGCGCGGCGATGGTCGCGCCCCAGTCGTGCCCCACGACCACCGCGGACCGTTCGCCCAGGGCCTCCACCACGGCCACGTTGTCCGCCACCAGGTCGAGCATCCGGTACGCGTCCACCGCCGCGGGCCGGGAGGAACGCCCGTAGCCGCGTACGTCGATCGCCACCGCCCGGAAACCGGCGGCGGCCAGCGCGGGCAGCTGGTGCCGCCAGGAGTACCAGGACTCGGGGAACCCGTGCACCAGCAGGACCAGCGGACCGCTGCCCTGCTCCACCAGATGGGTCCGGCCGGCCGGTGAGGACACCAGACGGTGTGTGCGGTCGGCGGAGGGGGTCGGCTGAGGCATGGATCGTTCCTCCCAGGCGTAGACGGCACCGGCGATCCTCCTGCGGGCGGCGGGGAGCAGGCCAAGGAAGTTGCCGGTTCGGCAACTTCCCACGAGCCCAGGGCGAGCGTCCCGGCAGATGCCGACCAGTCGGTATGGACATCCTCGCGTTGGCCCGGTAGAGATGCACCCATGCGCATCTCCGTGACGATCTTCCTCACCGACGAGACCATCACCCCGACCCGGCTCGCCCGTGAGCTGGAGGCGCGGGGCTTCGCCGGGCTGTATCTGCCCGAGCACACCCACATCCCCGTCGAGCGGGTCACGCCGTACCCGGCGGGGGGTGAGCTGCCGCGTGAGTACGGCCGTACCCTCGACCCCTTCGTCGCGCTCGGCCAGGCCGCCGCCGTCACCGAGCGGCTCGGCCTCGGCACCGGCATCACGCTCGTCGCCCAGCACGACCCGATCGACCTGGCCAAGCAGATCGCGACCCTCGACCACCTCAGCGGCGGGCGGTTCACGCTCGGGCTCGGGTTCGGGTGGAACGTGGAGGAGGCCGCCGACCACGGTGTCGAGTGGCGTACGCGGAGGGAACTGGTCCGCGACCGGATGGCCCTCATGCAGGCGCTCTGGGCGGACGAACCCACCGCCTACGAAGGGGAGTTCGGGAGCGTCCGGGCCAGCCATGCCTACCCCAAGCCCGTTCAGAAGCGGACCCTCGTCGGCGGCGCCGCCGGGCCGAAGCTGTTCTCCCACATCTGCGAGTACGCCGACGGCTGGCTGCCCATCGGCGGCCGCGGCCTCACCGAGTCCCTGCCCGTGCTGCGCGCCGCCTGGTCCGACGCGGGCCGCGACCCGGACGCGCTGCAGGTGGTGCCGTACGCCGTCTTCCCGAACCCCGGCAAGCTCGCGCACTACGCCGACCTCGGCATTGAGGAGGTCGTGGTGCAGTTGCCGCCGGCGGGGGAGGGGGAGACGCTCAAGGCGCTCGACGAGTATGCCCGTTATGTCCAGGGGGATGGTGGCAGTGTGTAACGCCGTGCCGTCCAAGGTGGACCAAGTGGTGCTTGTCCGGCGTGATCGGCCCGCTCGTATGCTCGAAGGATGACGACTTCCGCGACCTCCGGAACCGGCCCCACCGACCGCCCCGGCGGTACCGGCCCCACCGAGAACTCCATGCGTCGCGCTCTCAAACGCGCCCGGGACGGCGTCGCCCTCGACGTCTCCGAGGCCGCGGTGCTGCTCCAGGCGCGCGGCGCGGCCCTGGACGACCTCACTGCCTCCGCCGCCCGCGTCAGGGACGCGGGCCTCGCGCAGGCGGGCCGCCCCGGTGTCATCACGTACTCGAAGAGCGTCTTCATCCCGCTGACCCGGCTGTGCCGGGACAAATGCCACTACTGCACCTTCGTGACCGTGCCCGGCAAGCTCCGCCGGGCCGGCCACGGCATGTTCATGTCCCCCGACGAGGTCCTGGACGTGGCCCGCAAGGGTGCCGCGCTGGGCTGCAAGGAAGCCCTGATCACCCTCGGCGACAAGCCCGAGGACCGCTGGCCGGAGGCCAGGGAGTGGCTCGACGCCCACGGCTACGACGACACCATCGCCTACGTCCGGGCCATCTCCATCCGCATTCTGGAGGAGACGGGCCTGCTGCCCCACCTCAACCCGGGCGTGCTGTCCTGGACCGACTTCCAGCGGCTGAAGCCGGTCGCGCCGAGCATGGGCATGATGCTGGAGACGACGGCCACGAGGTTGTGGTCCGAGCCCGGCGGGCCGCACCACGGCTCCCCGGACAAGGAACCCGCCGTACGGCTGCGGGTCCTGGAGGACGCCGGCCGCTCCTCCGTCCCCTTCACCTCCGGCATCCTCATCGGCATCGGGGAGAACCACGAGGAGCGCGCCGAGTCCCTCTTCGCGCTCCGGCGCACCGCACGCGCGTACCACAGCGTCCAGGAACTGATCATCCAGAACTTCCGCGCCAAGCCGGACACCGCGATGCGCGGCATGCCCGACGCGGAACTCGACGAACTGGTCGCCGCGGTGGCGGTGGCTCGTCTCATCATGGGGCCGGCGGCCAACATCCAGGCCCCGCCGAACCTCGTCGACAGCGAGTACGAGCGGCTGATCGGCGCCGGGATCGACGACTGGGGCGGGGTCAGCCCGCTCACCATCGACCACGTCAACCCCGAGCGCCCCTGGCCGCAGATCGAGGAGCTCACCGAACGCTCCCGCGCCGCCGGTTTCGAACTGCGGGAACGCCTCTGCGTGTACCCCGAGTTCGTGCAGCGCGGCGAGCCCTGGCTGGACCCGCGGCTGCGGCCGCACGTGGCGGCCCTCGCCGACCCGGACACCGGGCTCGCGCGCCCCGACGCCCTTCCGCAAGGGCTGCCCTGGCAGGAGCCCGAGGAGGTCTTCGTCCCGTCCGGCCGCACGGATCTGCACGCCACCATCGACACCGAGGGCCGTACGTCCGACCGCCGCGACGACTTCGACGAGGTCTACGGCGACTGGGGCGCCCTGCGCGAGGCGGCCGCCCCCGGCATGGTGCCCGAGCGCATCGACACGGACGTACGGGACGCTCTGCGCACAGCAGCCGACGACCCGACCAAGCTGACCGACGAAGAGGCCCTCGCGCTGCTGCACGCCGACGGCCCGGCCCTGGACGCGCTGACCCGGATCGCCGACGACGTCCGCAAGTCGGTGGTCGGCGACGACGTCACGTACATCGTCACGCGGAACATCAACTTCACCAACGTCTGCTACACGGGCTGCCGTTTCTGCGCCTTCGCCCAGCGGCGCACCGACGCCGACGCCTACACCCTCTCCCTCGACCAGGTGGCCGACCGCGCCCAACAGGCCTGGGAGGTGGGCGCGGTGGA
Organism: Streptomyces sp. NPDC048420; assembly: GCF_040651535.1. Taxonomy (NCBI): domain Bacteria; kingdom Bacillati; phylum Actinomycetota; class Actinomycetes; order Kitasatosporales; family Streptomycetaceae; genus Streptomyces; species Streptomyces sp. NPDC048420. The sequence continues at coordinate 18,058 of NZ_JBEZKG010000012.1, read as the reverse complement.
GGTCTGCATGCAGGGCGGGATCCATCCGGACCTGCCCGGGACGGCGTACTTCGACATCGCGAAGGCGGTCAAGGAGCGCGTCCCCGGCATGCATGTGCACGCCTTCTCGCCGATGGAGGTCGTGAACGGCGCGACCCGCACCGGCATGTCCATCCGCGAGTGGCTGACGGCGGCGAAGGAGGCCGGCCTCGACTCCATACCCGGCACGGCCGCCGAGATCCTCGACGACGAGGTCCGCTGGGTGCTCACCAAGGGCAAGCTGCCGACGGCGACCTGGATCGAGGTGATCGAGACCGCGCACGAGGTCGGCATCCGGTCGAGCTCGACGATGATGTACGGCCATGTCGACCAGCCCCGCCACTGGCTGGGCCACCTGCGCACCCTGGCCGGCATCCAGCAACGCACCGGCGGCTTCACGGAGTTCGTGACGCTCCCCTTCATCCACACCAACGCCCCGGTGTACCTGGCCGGCATCGCCCGCCCGGGCCCGTCGATGCGGGACAACAGGGCGGTCGTGGCGATGGCGAGGCTGCTCCTGCACCCGTACATCCCGAACATCCAGACCAGTTGGGTGAAGCTGGGCACGGAGGGCGCGGCGGAGATGCTCCGCTCGGGCGCGAACGACCTCGGCGGCACCCTCATGGAGGAGACGATCTCGCGGATGGCGGGTTCGTCGTACGGCTCGTACAAGTCGGTGAAGGACCTGATCGCGGTGGCGGAGGCGGCGGGCCGTCCCGCGCGTCCGCGGACGACGCTGTACGGCGAGGTGCCGGAGGAACGGCAGCGGGCGGCGGCCGTGTCGGACGGGCATCTGCCGGAGTTGTTGCCGGTGCTGGACTGAGATCCGCTCTGGACGGGTGCCGAGACGGGGGCCGGTACGATGATCCGACCCCCGTTCGACGGGGATCCTTAGCCGAGGAGATGCGTGCCGTGCCAGCCCCGAAGGTCTGGGTGACGGGTCTGACCGTGGGGGCGGTCGCCGCCGTCGTCGTCCTGGCCGTGCAGGCCGACAAGGGAACGAAGCCCAGCGTGGCCGTCACCGCCCGGCCGAGCGTGTCGGCGTCCCCGAGCGCGTCCGCGCAGCCGGAGCCGTCGGCGACCGCGGTCCCGGACAGCTCCGGCACCGGCCGCCGGATCGTCTACTCGCTCGGCGAGAAGCGGGTCTGGCTGATCGACGCGAGCGAGGCGGCCCGGCGGACCTTCGCCGTCTGGCCCGGGACGGTGGACCCGGCGCCGGGCAACTACTCGGTCTCGCTGCGCCGGGGCGACCCGACGACCGGCTCCGACGGCGTGCGGATCGAGCACATCGTGTACTTCACCGCCGTGGACGGCGTGAACGTCGCCTTCTCCAACGCAGTGGACGGCTCCTCGCCCCCGCCCGCGGGCGGTGCCCAGACCGGCGGCATCCGCATGAGGACGGCGGACGGCTCGGCGCTGTGGACGTTCGGCGAGACGGGGACGAAGGTCGTCGTCGTCAACTAGCGGCGCGCTCCTGCAGGTTGACCACCAGCAGCACGACCCCGCTCAGCAGGAACACCCTGAGCGCCGCGTCCAGCCCGTTCCAGGTGTCCGACTGCCACATGGAGAACCACTCCCCGCCGATCGCGATGAACCCGGCGCCGAAGAGCAGCATCAGCATGAGCAGACCGTAGGTGGAGAACCGCCGGGCACGCGCGTCGTCCCTGCGCACCCACAGCCATGTGCCGTAGATGAGCACGAGCGCCGCGAGCGTCTCCCAGACGATGATCGCGACATACGCCGTGTTCTGAAGTCCCTTGCTGGTGACGGCTCTCCACATCAGATCGTCGTCCTTGAACGTCGTGTCCATCGCGAGAACATGCTGCACGAACGCCTGGTTCGTCCCGAAGTCCGTGATGTTCCCGAACGCGACGAGCGCTATGTACAGCGCGACGGACGCGGTGAGCAGGGTGGCGGAGAGATGAAGTGCGCTGCGTGGGGTGCGTGGGGGTGTCGATGCCATGGGGGCCATCTTCCCCGGGATCCCGCGGCGTGATCCAGATCGTGAGCCAGAATGGCGGACATGACGAGGACACGGCCGTCGATGCAGGAGCTGATCCGGCAGCGCATGCGGGCCGGGTTCGTGGGGCGGAGTGACGAGCGGGCCGCGTTCCGGCGCAACCTCGACCTGGCGCCCGAGGACGAGCGGCACCGCTTCCTCTTCCACGTGCACGGCAACGCCGGGGTCGGGAAGACGTTCCTGGTGCGAGAGCTGGAACAACTCGCCCGCGAGAAAGGCGCGTTGACCGCCTACGTCGACGACAGCGCCGGCAGTGTCCCGGAGGCGATGTCGGCGATCAGCCGCCAACTCGGGGCACAGGGCCACCGCTTCAAGGATCTGGAGCGGCTCCTCACCGCCCATCGTGAGCGTCGCCACGAGGCGGAGGCGGCCGCCCTCGCCACCCTCGAAGCGGAACCCGAGGGCCCGTCGGCCGGGAGCATGGCGGTGGCGCGGGCAGGACTGCTCGGACTGGGAATGGTGCCGGGGGCGGGAGCCTTCGCCGGCGCGCTGGACGCGGCCCAACTCGCCCAGGCCGCCGACCGGTTGCGGGCCGGGCTCAGTGCGCGCCTGCGCACCCAGGAGGACGTTCAGCTGGTCCTGCACCCGGAGCGGGTGCTCACCCCGGTCCTGCTGAACGAACTCACAGACGCGGCCGCCACGGCACCCTGGACCGTCCTCTTCTTCGACACGTACGAAAGGACAGGGCCCTTCCTCGACGGCTGGCTGCACGAGGTGATGACCGGCGACGACTACGGCACCCTCCCCGCGACGGTCGTCGTGGTGACCGCGGGCCAGCGCCCCTTCGACACCGCCCGCTGGGGAGCCTTCGCCGACTTCATGACGGACGTACCCCTCAAGCCGTTCACGGAGGCGGAGACGCGGGGACTCCTGGCGGGCAAGGGAGTCGTCTCCGCGCCCGTCGTCGAGGAGGTCCTGCGGCTCACGGGCGGGCTGCCCGTACTGGTCTCCACCCTCGCCGAGCAGCGCCCCGCCGACCCCGACGACATCGGCGACCCCAGCGCCACCGCCGTAGAACGCTTCCTGAAGTGGGAACAGGATCCCGTACGGCGATCCGCGGCCCTCGCGTGCGCCCTGCCCCGCCAGCTGGACATGGACGTGTTCCGGGCGGCCGTGGACTGCCCGGACGGCGAGGCGGAGGGGCTCTTCGCCTGGCTGCGGGCCCTGCCGTTCGTGGCCGACCGCGGTGACCGGCTCCGCTACCACGACCTGGTGCGGGACACGATGCTGCGGACGCTGCGGGGCCGGTCCCCGCGCGGGTGGGTCCACCAACACGCCCGCCTGGCCCGGAAGTTCGGCGAGTGGCGGGCGGAGCTGGCGGTCGGCCGGGACGAGCGGGAACTGTGGGCGGACGAGACGTGGCGGGAGCTACGGCTCGCCGAGTCCTACCACCTGCTGTGCGCCCGGGCCCGTGACGCGCTGCCCGCGGTGCTGCGGGACTTCACGGACGCCTGCGACACGGACGACGCCACCGCCGCCCGCTGGGCGCGGACCCTGCTGGACGCGGGCCGGGACGGCGACATGGAGACGGTGTCCCGCTGGGGCGCCGATCTGTCCCGGATCCTCACCGAGGGCGGCACGATCCCGGCACTCGCCCGGCTGCTGTCCCACGCGGGCCTCGACGAACCGTCCCAGGCGCACGCCCGAGTGATCCGGGGCAGCGCGCTGCGACGCGTCGGCGATCTGGAGGAGGCGATGCACGAGTACGACCGGGCCGTCGAGCTGGGGGAGGCACCGCGCGCACAGGACGGGACCGTCGCGCCGGACGCCGGGCTCGCGCGCGCCTACCGGGGCCGCTCCTACGTCCGCGGCGAACTCGGCGACTACGAAGCGGCCGTCGACGACCTGGACCGGGCCCTCGCGCTGGACCCGGGCAACGCCTCGGCCCACTCGGTGCGGGGCGAGTACCACAGAGTGCTGAACCACGGCGACGAAGCGCTCCGAGACCTGGACACGGGGATCGAACTCGACCCCGCCCACCACCCCGCCTGGGCCTCGCGAGGTGCCGTCCGCCTGGCCCGAGGTGAACTCGACGCCGCACGGGCGGACCTGGACCGGGCACTCGAGCTCGAACCCGACTACACCTGGGCCCTGGTCCGCCGCGCCCGGGTCTGGCGCGGCCTCGGCGAGCCCGCCCGCCAGCTGGCCGACCTCGACCGAGCCGTCACCCTCCAGCCCGACTGGCCCTGGGGCCGCTGCGAACGCGGCGACGCGCTCCGCAACGCCGGCCGCGTCGAGGAGTCCCTGCGCGACTACGACCACGTACTCGCCCTCGACCCCGACTACGCCTCGGCCCACGCGAGCCGAGGCGCCGCCCTGGCCGCCCTGGGCCGCCACGAGGAGGCACTCACCGCCCTGGACCACGCCCTGGCCCTCAACCCCGCCTACACCTGGGCCCTGTGCCGCCGAGCCGAAACCCACCTGGCCCGCGGCGCCGTCGACCTGGCCCTCGCCGACGCGGAACGTGCCTGCGCGTCGAACCCGGACGACGAGCGGGCGCGGGCGGTCCTGGAACAGGTGCGAGGTGCCGACGGGGTGCCACTGTGAGGTGCTCATGAACGTTCTGCGTTTGACGATGACCCGCCACGGGGTTGGACTGGACACATGGATGCTGCGGTGACTCCGTCCTAGGGAGAGCAGCGATGCCCACCATGGAAACGTTCAACCTTCTGCAGCCGTACAAGATCGCCGAGGAGACGTTCGTCATCCCGTGGGCCCTGGAGGCCCCGCCGGTCGGTCACTTTCCGATGAACTCGATGGTGATCCGGGGAGCCGAACCGATCCTCGTGGACACCGGCGCGCCCGCGGTGCGCTCCCAGTGGCTGGAGGCGGCCTGGTCCGTCGTGGATCCCCTGGACGTACGGTGGATCTTCCTCACCCACGACGACCGCGACCACGCCGGCAACCTCCTGGCCGTCCTCGCCGAATGCCCGAACGCGACCCTGCTGACGACGTGGTTCTCCCTCGGCCGCATGGCCGAGGAGTGGGAGACCCCCGTCAACCGGTGCCGCTTCATGACCGACGGCGACACGATCGACGCGGGCGACCGCACCCTGGTCGCCAAACGACCGCCCCTGTACGACAACCCCACGACCCGCGCCCTCTTCGACGCGAAGACCGACGTCCTGTGGGCCGTCGACACCTTCGCCACGAACGTACCCACTCCGATGCCGGACACAGCGGCCCTGTCCGGGGACGATTTCCGCGACGGTCAGCTCTTTGGCGGACGGCTGGTCTCCCCCTGGGTTGCGTTGCTGGACACCCAGAAATTCCGGACGGTCGTGGACGACTTCCAACGCCTGAACGCCGAGGTCATCGCCGGCTGCCACACCCCGATCCTCCACGGCCCCCAGATCCCCGAGGCCTACGACCTCCTCCGCCGGCTCCCCGAGGTTCCCCCGTGGACCGAGTTCACCCAGGCCGACCTGGACCAGTGGATGGCGCTCGCCGAGACCTCGGTACCACCGGAACAACCGCGTCCGTCGGGGACGTGACTGTGGCCCCTGAGGGCTTCGCATTCCCTCACGCCCCCTGAACCCCGCACCCCCCTTCGATTACAGTGCAGGATGTCGTACATACGGACGGTCGCCACGGGAGGTCTGGTGGGTGCGACAACCGGGGCCGTCGTCTGGGGGCGTGCCGAGCAGCAGGACTTCCGTAGCCGGGTGCGCGGGACGCTCCTCGGGGCTGCCGTGGGTGACGCGCTGGGCGCACCGATCGACGGGCTCGGGCTGGACGAGATCCGGGAGGCGTACGGCGCCGAGGGACTCGTCGACCTCGGATTCGGGTACGGCAGACGCGGCGCCGTCACTCATCTCACCCAGCTCAGCCTCTTCACCGTGGACGGGCTCATACGCGCCCAGGTGCGCCGGGACACCGGTGCCTGGCATCCGCCCACCGATCTGCACCGGGCGTATCTGCGGTGGGCCGCCACCCAGCGCGACTGGGGTCCCGACGAGCGGCGCAAGGACGACGGCTGGCTGGCCCGGGAGGAGTGGCTGTACGCCCGCCGCGATCCCACCCGGTCGCTGCTCATCGGCTTCGGCGACGACACCATGGGCACGCTGGAGTCGCCCAAGAACCCGAACGAACTCGGGCCCGAGGCCACGGCCCGGTCCGCGGCCTTCGGGCTGCTCGTCGGGTGGGAGCCGCAGCTCGTCGTACAGCTGGCCGTGGAGTGCGCGGCGCAGACCCACGGGCACCCCGTCGCCTATCTGTCGGCGGGCGCGTACGCCGTGATCGTGCACGCGCTGGCCCTCGGCGACAGCCTGGACGGGGCCGTGCAGCGGGCGCTCGCGCTGCTGGCCGCGCGGCCCGGGCACGAGCCGGTGTCGGACGCGCTCCAGCACGCGCTGGGTGCCGTACGGCAGGGGATGCCCACCCCGGCGCGGGTGGAGGAACTCGCGGCCGACGGTTCGGCGGACGGGCTGCTGTCCGCGGCCGTGTACTGCGCGCTGGTCGGGGAGGACGTACGGCATGGTCTGTGCCTCGCCGTCAACCACGACGGCCCGTCCGCCGCGGCCGGCGCCCTCACCGGCGGCCTGCTCGGCGCCCTGCACGGCGAGACGGCCCTCCCGCCGGCCTGGCTGGCCGAACTGGAGGGCCGTCCCACCCTGCTGGAGCTGGCCGACGACTTCGCCATGGAGATGACCCAGGGACCCGCGCTGCACGGGCCCGCGGGGGCGTCGCCGGGGTGGCTGGTCCGTTATCCGCGGGCCTAGGGCCTGTCCGGCGGATCATGCCGGCGGCGCGGGGTCTGGCACGCGCATCTGCCGCGTTGTCGTCACTCGCCGACGCTCCGCGTCGACTCCCTCCTCCGCCTTGCAGCTGCACGCCAGGCCCTAGGGCCTGTCCTTCACCCCCGTACCGATCACGTCCTCCACGCCACCCGCCGGAGTGGGGATCGCCGCGGCCGCGGCGCCGTCACCGTCACCGTCCGTGTTGATCTTCTCGATGATCGCGAGCCGTTCCGGGGTGTCCTCGGGCTTGATGAAGCCGATCAGGATGTACAGGACCAGGGACACGGCGAGCGGGATCGACACCTGGTACTGGAGCGGGACCCCGCCCTCGACGTTCCAGCTGATCGGGTAGTTGACCAGCCAGAAGGCGAGCAGGCCCATCGACCAGCTGGTGAGCGCGGCCGTCGGGCCGGAGCGGCGGAACGGTCGCAGCAGGCCGAGCATCATCGGGATGGCCATCGGGCCCATCAGGCCGGCGACCCAGCGGATGACCACCGTGATGATGTCCTTGAAGGTGGGGGAGTTGACCTGCGTGGCCGCCGCCATCGACAGCCCGAGGAAGACGACCGTCGTGATACGGGCCACCCTGAGCCCCTGCCCCTGGCTCCAGCTGCGCGCCCGGCGCCACACCACCGGCGCGCAGTCCCGGGTGAAGACGGCCGCGATCGCGTTGGCGTCGGAGGAGCACATGGCCATGGTGTGCGAGAAGAAGCCGACGATGACCAGGCCCAACAGGCCGTGCGGCAGCAGCTGTTCGGTCATCAGGCCGTAGGAGTCGGAGCCGTCGGGCTTCTGCGACTCGACCAGCAGCGGCGACATCCACATGGGGAAGAACAGGACGACCGGCCAGACCAGCCAGAGGATCGCCGACAGCCGCGCCGAGCGCTCGGCCTCGCGCGCGTTGGCTGTGGCCATGTACCGCTGGGCCTGGTTGAGCATGCCGCCGTTGTACTCGAAGAGCTTGATGAAGAGGAAGGCGAGCAGGAAGACCGTGCCGTACGGCCCGACCAGCGGCTCCCCGTGGCCCTGGAGCTCCGGCTCGTCCCAGGCGCCGAAGAACCCGATGCCCTTGTCGTTGAGTTTGAGGACCACGGCGACGAACATCGCGATGCCCGCGAGGAGTTGGATGACGAACTGCCCCAACTCGGTGAGCGCGTCGGCCCACAGGCCACCGATCGTGCAGTAGATGGCCGTGATGCCACCGGTGATGAGGATGCCCTGGTTGAGGGAGATCCCGGTGAAGACGGACAACAGGGTCGCGATCGCGGCCCACTTGGCACCCACGTCCACGATCTTCAGCAACATGCCCGACCAGGCGAGCGCCTGCTGGGTCTTCAGGTCGTAGCGGTTCTTCAGGTACTCCAGCGGGGAAGCCACATGGAGTCGTGAGCGCAGCCGGTTGATGCGCGGCGCGAACAGCTTGGAGCCGATCGCGATGCCGAGGGCGATGGGGAAGGACCAGGTGACGAAGGAGGTGACGCCATAGGTGTAGGCGATGCCCGCGTACCCGGTGAACATCACCGCGCTGTAGCCCGACATGTGGTGTGAGATGCCGGACAGCCACCACGGCATCTTGCCGCCGGCGGTGAAGAAGTCGCTGACGTCGTCGACGCGCTTGTGCGACCAGACGCCGATCGCGACCATCACGCCGAAATAGCCGATGAGCACGGCCCAGTCGAGACCGTTCATATGCGCCCTCCCAGGGATCAGCCAGCGCTCATCGTGGGCGCCACCGCGTGGACACGACAAGCTGACGTCGGGTCAAAGGGAGGTAAAAATATTCGAGATGATGGCCTCGGTTCATCTACATGAACTCACCGCATCAGCTCCCCGGCGTTGACCAGCAACGACTGTCCGGTGATCGCCCGCGCCCGGTCCGAGGCCAGGAACACCGTCGCATCCGCCACGTCCCCGTCGGTCGCGAGCTCGGGCAGCGCCATCCGCCCGGTGAGCCGCTTCAGCACCTCGTCCTCGGCCACCCCCTCCGTGTGCGCCGTGAACTGCACGTACGCCCGCACCGGCGGCCCCCACATCCAGCCCGGCAGCACGGTGTTGACCCGGATCCGGTACGGCCCGAGCTCCCGCGCCAGCGAGTACATCGCGCTGGTCAACGCCCCCTTGGAGGCGGCGTACGCGGCCTGCCGCACCTGCGAGGGCGCGGCGACCGCCGACTGCGTCCCGACGAACACCACCGACCCGCCACCCGCCGCCTTCAGCCCCGGCAGGCAGGCCCGGGTCATCCGCAGCGACCCCAGCAGGTTCACGTCGATGACCGACTGCCAGCTCGCGAAGTCCGCGTCCTCAAGCCCGCCGAAGTAGCTGTCCCACGCGGCCACCTGCACGACCGCGTCCAACCGCCCGAACCGCTCCACCGCCAACTCCGCGAGCCTCACGCACTGTTGCTCATCGGTGATGTCCGTCGCCCGGTACGCCGTGTGCGCCCCGTCCGGATCGATCTCGGAGGCACTCTTCGCGAGGTTCGCCTCGGTCCGCGCCCCCAGCACGGCGTTCCCACCGTCCCGCACGACGGCCGCGGCGACCTGGTGACCCAGCCCGGCACCGACGCCCGACACCACGACGGTCTTCCCGGAGAGAAGTGACATACCGGCGGCCTCCCTGCTCTGGCGCATTATCTGACGGGGCGTCAGAGTATGGGCGAGCGCTGGAGGAGGGAAGGTCCCATGTCAGAAGAGACCCACCCTGGAGTCCGCCGATGTGGACGGGCCGGCTGCCGAGTTCCCGCACCGGGGGAAGCGGCGCCACGCGGCACGCGCGCGCATGAGTTCCGATCTGTGGCTCGCCAGTCGAGCCGCACGGTCCCTCTCTTGATCGGCACGCATCACCAGGTGCGCGGCCGGGCGTCCCTGTCGGCATGAGCTGTCACGTCCCGAGCGACATGGCCGGCCAGGGGAACGGCGCGCTCCTCGATCAGCGGCACAGCTGATCCGCCGCAGTCATTTCCACGGAGTCGGGCATTCCCGACTATCGCGGTGAGGGTGGGAGCCTGAACCGCCATACGCCAGTGCTCTACCAGGACTTCACGGGCAGTGCGCGGGCGCGGCGCCGGTACTGGGCGCAGTCACCTCGGCTGGCGTGCCTTCGGTCGAGCCCGGCCCAACGCGGGGCACCGGGCGATGGCCGCTTTCGGCATGGGCTGCTCTCGGGTGTGATCACCCAGAACGTGGACGGGCTGCACCAGGCCGCGGCCCCGGCTGAACACCTGCGGCCACCGGCCCGTGCGCTTTCACTTTGCGCAAGGCGGCTTCGCGTCAGGTATCACCGGCGAGCAGCGCCGGGCTGCCGGTTCACCAACTGACCTTGCGGTACAGCTCCCACATCATCATGATCGTCGAAGGGTCGAGCGCCTGTTCGCCACCGGAGATGCCGTCACTGGCCGCGATGTACTGCCGCCCCTGCCAGAGCGGGATCAGGCGGGCGTCGTCGACGAGGATCTGCTGGGCCTCCTCGAATTCCCCGACGGCCGCGCCGCGATCGCTCTCGGCGCGCGACTCGGGCAGCAGCTTGCCGGTGATCACCGGTGACGAGTAGGGCGTGCCGAGGGTGTTGTGGTCGCCGACGAAGGGGTCGATGAAGTTGTCGGCGTCGGGGAAGTCGGGGGACCAACCGCGCCCGAACACCGGGTACTCGCCCCTCTGGTAACCGGCGACATACGTCTTCCACGGCCGGCTCTTGAGGGTGATGGCGAACAGGCCCGAGCGGTCCAGTTGCCGCTTGAGTTCCTTGAACTCCTTCGCGGTCTCCGAGCCGTAGCGGTCGGTCGTGTACCAGAAGGTGAGCGGGACCCGCTGGGTGATGCCGGCGTCAGCAAGGATCTTGCGGGCTTTGGAGGTGCTCGGGTCGCCGTATGCGTCGAAGTAACTGGCGGTGTGGCCGGTCAGCCCGGCCGGGACCATGGAGTAGAGCGGGTCGACGGTGCCCTGGTAGACCTTGAAGGTGATGGCGGGACGGTCCACGATCTGGGCAACGGCCTTGCGCACGGCCGGAATCCTGACCCATGGCGCCTTGGGGTTGAACACCAGATAGTTGATGTTGATACCGGTTCCGTCGATCAGTTGCAGGTCCGAGGTTCTGTAGGACTGCAGGGCGACGATGTCGGACGCGGCAAGACCGCGGTAGGTGACATCGATCGCCCCGGACCGAAGGGCTGCGACCATCGTGGCCGAATCATGGAAGTAGCGGATGGTCACCGCGTCGTTCTGCCGATCGGCGAAACCGTGGTAGCGATCATTGCGGACCAGTTCCGCCTGCCTGCCGTCCTCGTAGGACTTGAGCGTGTACGGCCCGGAGCCGTGCACCGACTCCTCCTTGCGCAGCGACTTGGCGGGGTAGTCGTCAGGGTCGACGATCGACATGGCCGGGGTCGCGAGCACGAGCGGGAAGGTGGCGTCGGCCTTGTTCAGATGGAACAGCACCTCGTGGTCGCCGAGCGTCTGCACCCGGTCGAGGCTGCCGAGGAGTCCGGCCGGCCCGCTCGGCGCGTTGATGGCCCGGATCCGGTCGATGGAGTATTTGACGGCCCGTGCGTCAAGTGTGTCGCCGTCGGTGAACTTCAGGCCGGAGCGCAGCTCACATCGGTATGTGCGGTTGCCCGAGTCCGTGAAGGCGCAGCTCTTGGCAGCGTCGAGTTGGGGGGTGATGGCCCCGTTGGGGTAGGCGAGCAGTGTCTGGTAGATGTTCCGGAACAGTTCCCAGGAGCCGTCCCACGATCCGGCGGGATCGAGGGTGCTGGGGGCGCTGGTCGTCCCGACGACTATCGGCCTGTCGGCCCCCGCGCTGCTGGAGACCATGCCGCAGCCCGTCAGCAGGGATATGGAGGCGACAGCGGCCACTCTTCTCAGGACTCGGTTCTGGTTGAACACGCGCGCACTCCTCGATCCGCCGTTCCAAGGTCGGCAGAACGTACTGAGTGCCACCCCGACCCGAACCGCCGCGAAAGCGCGTTGTTGCCGGAATGTGCTGTGTGGACGCCGTCATCCTGGTGTGTCCGCCACCGTGCGCCCGACGAAGAGCGGTCTCGATCGTTGCCTGTGACGTTTCCGTGATCGCCGGCTCACGCGGCCCCAGCGACAAAGGGGAACGCGCCGATCGCCGACAAAGAGGCGTACGCGGCGCTCGGGATCAAGGAGAGCGTGAGGCTGACCGCCACCAGCTGATCCGGTACGAGCGCGGCCGTGCTCCCTGTCTGCGGGGCGGCGAGCTGGACTTCCTCAACCGGGCCGTACGACGTGCCGAGCTGGACCACACTTCCACGCCTTGGAGGAGTCCCTCGGCCCGCCGAACGACTGAACCGCGCCGCCGCACAAGGAGGCTCACCGCCTGCCCGCCGATGGCTCGCCGGCAGTGGCTGTCCGGGTCCAGTTCCTCAGGTGACGGGCAGTCCGTAGGCCCGGTCGAAGTGCTGGGCCACGAGGTGTCCGGCCCCGTCGCAGGAGAGCTGCCAGTCGTTGACGCCGGTCTCGCGGCCGTCGGTGAAGTTCCACAGCAGACGGCCGGAGGCGGCGTCGATCGCGTAGAAGCCGTTCCTGTTCTCGAAGGCCGGCACGTGGACGGTGTGCGCTCCCACCGCGACCGGATGGTCGACGTTGAGGCGGGGGGTCTCGCAGAACCAGAGCCGGGCGCCGGTCGCCGCGTTGAAGGCGTGGACGCCGTCGGGATCGGTGCCCGTGGCGTAGACCGTGTTGCCGCCCACCCCGAGAGAGGCGTACGCGCCGCGTTCCGCCTTCACCTTCCAGCGGAGCTTTCCGGTGGCGAGGTCCAGGGCGATGAACTCGGAGCCTATGGCGAAGACGGTTCGGCCGAGCACCGCGAGACCCGGCCGCAGGTCGTAGCCCACAGGGTGCCGCCAGAGCAGGCCACCGCCGGCGCGCGTGCTGCGGACCGTGACATTGCGCAGCCCGTCGGCGTAGACGAAGTAGTCGGAGGTGACGACGGGCTTGAGGGGAACGCCGACGTCCTCGGGGTCGATCGGTATGACCACGGCCCGGCGGGCCCTGAGGTCGACGCCGAAGACCGCGCTGGTGGAGGTCGCGACGCCCTGCTCCTCTGACCGGCGTTCCAGCCTGGCGCCGAGGACCGAGATGAGATAGCCGTCGTATCCGCCGAGGAGTTGATCGAACTGGCAGTCCCGGCCGAAGTCGAGGGTGAACTTCTCGGTGCCGCCGTCCAGGTCGACGCCGATCACCGTCGCACCGGTGCCGAGGGCGACCGCGGCGTCGTTGGCCAGCAGGACGGGACTGGGGGAGACGCTGATGCCCTGGTAGACCCATTCGGGCTGGGATCCGTTCCTCAGGTCGAGGCAGATCATGTTGCCCGGGCGGCTCTTCAGCAGGGCCGTGCCGTCGTTGAAGACGGCCGGGGTCTGGAGCAGTGGGCCGCCGCGGTACACCCAGGTCGGTTCGGGGGCGGGGCCGGGCCGTCGGGCCGGCTGCCTGCCGGTCCTTCCCCGGACGACGAGGGCGGTGCCCCCGACGACGGCCGCGCCCGCGGTCACGGCGAGGAGGGTGCGCCGACCGATACGGGAGGGTTCGGGGGCACGGCGGTGCGCGGGTGCGGTGGAACGTTCCGTCGCCGGTTCCGCCGATTCGGCCGCGGCCGCCGGGGGTCTCCGCTCCGGCGGATCGGCGGTGGGCGGCGCTCCACCGGTGGCTCCGGCTCCACCGGCGGCGCGGAAGTCGGCGTCCCCGGCCGGGACGATGCGGTCTGCATCCGCCGCGCCGGCTTTGCTGTCGGTGCCGCGCGACGACGGTCCCATCGGCGTCCGGCCCGACCCGTGTCTCCCGGCCGCGATGGAGGCCCTGGCGGCTGCGTCGGCCGCGGGCCGCGCGGACGTCAGGGTCCGCGCGAGACGCTCGAGATCCGTCGCGGCCGCCCGGCGGTCGTCGACCATGGCGGCCACCCGCGCGGGCAGCCAGCCCTCCGTCAGCACCTGGTCGGCACCGCCCGGCGCACAGGCCGCAGAGAGCCGGTCGGGGCTGATACGAAGGGCCGGGTCCCTGGCGTGACAGAGGCTGATGATTTTGTCCAGCGGCTCGGGCACCCGGGTCAGATCGGCCGAACCGTGGACCACCTGGTAGAGCAGGGCGGCCGCGGAGGCCCCGCTGAACGGCGCGTGTCCCGACGCCGCGAACGCGAGCACCGAGCCGAGACAGAAGACGTCTCCCTCCGGTCCCACCGGGTCGCCGGTGGCCTGTTCGGGACAGACGTACTCGAGCGAGCCCAACAGGCCACCGGAGCCGGTGAGCTGGTAGCCGTCCCGGGCCCGGACGATGCCGAAATCGATGACGCGCGGACCGTCCGCCGCGAGCAGCACGTTGGACGGCTTGAGGTCGCGATGCACCAGCCCCTCGGCGTGCACCGCGATCAGCGCCTCGGCGATGCCCGCGCCCAGCGCGAGGACCGTCTCCACCGGCAGCGGCCCGTGGGCGGCGACCGCCTCGGCCACAGTGGGGCCGGGTACGTAGGCGGTGGCGAGCCACGGCGTCCGATCGTCCGGAGCGGCGTCCACCACGGACGCCGTGTAGGCGCCGCCGACCGCCGCCGCGGCCGCCACCTCGCGCCGGAAGCGGATGCGGAAGTTCTTGTCCTCGGCCATCTCGGGACGGATGACCTTGACCGCGACAGTGCGGCCGGCCGACGAGGTGGCCAGATAGACCCGGCCCATCCCGCCTGCTCCAAGACGGGCCACCGGACGGTAGGGCCCTAACTGCTCGGGATCTTCTGGGTGCAGTGGTTGCATGCCCTCGGCCGCCTGTTCTTGGTGGTACGGGCGGGAATCCCGCCCACGCCGCGGGGGAAGGCCCTGTGGGGGTCTGGCAGCAGACTAGAGGCTGAAACGGCCCTTGAGAGTGTTTGTCGGCAACCGTCGAAGCTCCCCGGACGAAGACGTTCCGCACAACTCATGCCCTGGATCATTGATTTGACATTGCGTCAGAGATCGGGTGACACGTGCCCGTCCTGCGGGAACAGTGCACTGGGAGTACCTGGCGGGGAAATGAGTGAAGGATGAAACCGTCGGCCTGGCGGAAGACCTCCGATGTGTCGAAGGTCACCCCGCATTCCGATGTGGAGGAAGGCAGCCCCCTCTGGACCTCCAACGGGCTGCGCGGTCGCGCTGCCGGGCCTGGGCTCACCGCAACTCGTCCACGTAGCGGTCGGTCCCGGGCACCGTTGGTATGAACGGTGCTACGAACTGCACCTCGCCCAGCCCGGACGCCGCCACCGCCGTGTCCAGGTCCGCGAAGTGGTCGCGCCAGTTGCCGCGCGGATCCTCTTCGAGGAACCACAGCAGGGTCAGCCGGGTCCCGACCCCCTCGACCTGTTTGACATAGGTCATCCGGTCCAGGGGCAACGGCGTCGGCGCGAAGGCGGTCACCAGGGCCGCGGTCGAGCCTGCCAGCCGTTTCGGAAGGTGGTCGTCGCGCAGCCATGCGAGTAGTTCCCCGCGTTGGTCGGGGGAGTTGCTGTCGATGACCTGGACGATGAGCCCGGTGTAGGGGTGGTCGAGGGCGTGGATGTCTCGGGGGCCGTGGTCGCCATCGCGGTAGACCGTCACGGCGTGGTCCTGGAAGGCGGTGAAAACGTGCGTTCGTTCCTGGAAGACGCGGTGGTCACGGTTGAGACGTTTGTTGATGCTCACGGTCCACCGCATGTGGTCGTTGTAGCGGCCGGCGGTCATCCAGTAGACGGAGATGTAGCACCCGGCCGTCACCGGCTGTGCGACCGAGGAGGCCGCGGGGTAGCGCAGGAGTTGCAGGTCCCGGGTGGCGACCCAGCGGCGGCCCGCGTACATCCACGGCATGGCCATAGCGCCGGCAATGAAGTGATCGTCTTCGTACCAACGATTGTACTGTCGTTCCTGGCCCGGGTGCGGCTCGACCATGGTGATCAGGGCATGCCCGAGGTCGGCTCCATAGGGGCCGACGGCGGCCAGTTCCGCATACGTGCGGCTGAGGGTCCTATCGGTGTACGTCGCATCCTCTGTCATGAGTCCCGGTCTACCTGACTGAGCATCAGATGTGGAGAGGGATTCGGTTCGACTCCGTCTGAAGTCCGGTGAGTTCCTGGAGACGGAACTGCTGGCGCCTTTCGTCCCGACCGTCCCGGGCACGGACACCTACGTGGATCAACTGCGCTGATCACACAGCGCTGGTCACTTCAGCTCATCCGGACAGGGCGTTCCGCGCGGCACCGTGTACGGCGCCGCCAACCGGTACGTCCCCGCCTTCGGCGCGAGCAACATCGTCCACTTGTCCCCGTCCGCATCCTCCGGCGTCTCCATCAGACACCCGTTGACGTTCTCGAAGACCTTCGGCGAAGCATCCGTCTCCTTCGACTCCTCCGTCTCCTGCGGAGCCTTCAGCTTCTTGCCGTCCGCGTCGACGATCGACAGCCACGGCGAGTAGGGGATCCGGATCAGGATCCGCCCGGCCTTCTTCACCCGCATGGTCATCTCACCCTGCGCGGCCCGGTCGACGACCGTGTTCGGCGAGGCCAGCGGCGCCGGATCGGTCACCCGGAACAGCTGCCAGTTCGCGTCGCCCCAGATCTGCTTCAGATACGGCATCCCGCGCTGGACGAGTTCCCGCTCCCGCTCGCCGCCGTCGCCGTCCGGCTCGTCCTTCGGTACGACCACGAAGTGCACGGCCCAGCGCTGGAGCCACTCGTGGTAGTTCGCGGAGTTGAGGGTGTCGTCGTAGAAGAGCGGGTTGCGCTCCATGTCGGCCTGGCGGTTCCAGCCACGGGCGAGGTTGACGTAGGGCGCGAGTGCGGACGCCTCGCGGTGGGAGGCGGCCGGTACGACCTCGACGCGGCCCTTCTCGGCGCCGACCTCCTGGAGCTCGTTGACGAGGGGGGCCAACTCGCGCGCCCAGGACGCCGTGGGGGTCGTGTGGACGACGTCGTCGACCGACTTGAAGCCGATCCAGGTGGTGAAGCCGAGGAAGGAGACCACGACGGCGTACCACTTGCGGGAGCGCGGGACCGTGAACGGCAGCGCGGCCGCCAGGGCCACCCCCGCGAACAGCATCGGCAGCCGCGAGATGTTCGAGCCGATCTGCGAGCTCACCAGCCAGACCAGGACGACCGACAGGCTGTAGACGGCGGCGGTGATCCGGACCGTCGTCCACTCGCGCGGCACGAGGAAGAAGACGAGCAGGCCGTACGCCAGCGGCAGGATCACCGAGGCGATCTTCATCGGCTGGGTGCCGGCGAACGGGAAGAGCCAGGCGGACAACGCGACGACGGCCGTGGGCGCGAGGCCCAGGGCCCAGGCGCCCGGACGCCGTTTCTCCAGGAAGAGCGCCACCGCGACCAGGCCCACGAACAGACCGGCGACCGGGGACGCCATGGTCGCGAGAGCGGCCAGCGGGGCCGCGCAGGTGGCCTTCGCCCAGCGTTTGTAGCGCCAGCGGTGCGGCCAGCAGAAGACGACGGCGACCGCGCCCAGCGCGAACACCGTGCCGAGCCCGAAGGTCACCCGGCCCGAGGCCGCGTTGCACAGGAGGGCGTACACGCCCGCCAGCGAGGCCCACAGCGGGTTCTGCACCGACCGGCTGCGGATGAGGATCAGCGTCAGCAGCCCGGCCGAGACGGTCCCGGCCAGCATCATCGTCGTACGGACGCCGAGGACCGACATCAGATACGGCGAGACGATGCTGTACGACACCGGGTGCATCCCGCCGTACCAGGCCAGGTTGTACGCGGAGTCCGGGTGCCGGCCGACGAACTCGGCCCACGCGTCCTGCGCCGCGAGGTCCCCGCCACTGTTTGCGAACGTGAAGAACCAGACGATGTGGAGGACGCCGGACAGGGCGGTGACGGAGAGTACGGGGTGGCGCAGCAGGCGCTCGCGCAGGGCGAGGAGAGCGGTCCCCGCCCGGCTCCTGAGGGATCTTCCCCCGGGGCCGTCAGGTTCCGTGGGCACGCCTATTCGCGGGCCGGTCCCCGGGCCCGGGTCGGTGTCGTCGGCGCGTGTCGGCTCCGCAGTGGCCACCTGAAGGCACTCCCCGTGGTGTCCTGTCTTCATTTCTCGGCCGCGTCCCACGGCGACCTGCCCCGGTTCGCGACGCTAGCACGCGACCCGTCGGCCGGAACCCCGCCGGGGTTCCGGCCGACGGGCCGTGGGGGGGGGGGGGGCCCCCCCGCGGGGGGGGGGGGGGGGGGCCGCGCGGGCGGGGTGGGGGGGGGGGGCGGGGGGGGGGCGCGCGCCGGGGGGGGGGGGGCGCGGCGGCGCGGCCCCCGCCAAGGGGTGGTGCGGGGGGGC
>NZ_JBEZKG010000011.1:0-387860 GCF_040651535.1 Streptomyces sp. NPDC048420 | reverse complement strand
GCTTCACGGCCGAGGACTTCACCGAGGTCGCGGACGTGATCGCTGCGGCGCTGAAGCCGTCGTACGACGTGGACGCCCTGAAGGCCCGGGTCAAGACGCTGGCCGACAAGCACCCGCTCTACCCCAGCCTGTAACCGACACCCTCCCGCAGGGGCGTGCCGCATCCTCGGCACGCCCCTCCAAGTCGCACGGAGTATGGCGTGGCAATCAGCGTCTTCGACCTGTTCTCCATAGGCATCGGACCGTCCAGTTCGCACACCCTCGGTCCGATGCGCGCCGCCGGGATGTTCGTGGCCCGGCTGAAGCAGGACGGCGTGCTCGCCCAGACCGCCGCGGTGCGGGCGGAGCTGTTCGGCTCCCTCGGCGCCACCGGCCACGGCCACGGCACCCCCAAGGCGGTGCTGCTCGGCCTGGAGGGCAACCAGCCGCACACGGTCGACGTCGCACGGGCCGACCTGGACGTCGAGCGAATCCGCTCCACCGGACGCATCCGTCTCCTCGGCACCGAGATCGGTACGGCCCACGAGATCGACTTCCACGCCTCGACCCAGCTGGTCCTGCACCGTCGGCGATCACTGCCGTACCACGCCAACGGCATGATCCTCTTCGCGTACGACGGCGACGGTGTGCCGCTGCTGGAGAAGACGTACTACTCCGTGGGCGGCGGCTTCGTCGTCGACGAGGACGCCGTCGGCGCGGACCGGATCAAGCCCGACGACACGGTACTGGCCCACCCGTTCAGCACCGGCGACGAACTGCTGCGCCTCACGAAGGAGACCGGCCTGTCGATCTCCGCGCTGATGCTGGAGAACGAGAAGGCCTGGCGCACCGAGGAGGAGATCCGTGCGGGCCTGCTGGAGATCTGGCGAGTCATGGAGGCATGTGTCGCACGGGGGCTGGGCCGCGAGGGCATCCTCCCCGGCGGTCTGAAAGTCCGCCGGCGGGCCGCGGCGGCGGCCCGGGCGCTGCGCAGCGAGGGCGACCCGGCGAGCCGAGCCATGGAGTGGGTGACCCTCTACGCGATGGCCGTGAACGAGGAGAACGCCGCGGGCGGCCGGGTCGTCACCGCCCCGACGAACGGCGCGGCCGGCATCATCCCCGCCGTCCTGCAGTACTTCCTCCGCTTCGTGCCGGGCGCCGACGAGGACGGCATCGTCCGCTTCCTCCTCGCGGCGGGCGCCATCGGGATGCTCTTCAAGGAGAACGCGTCCATCTCCGGCGCCGAGGTCGGCTGCCAGGGCGAGGTCGGCTCGGCCTGCTCGATGGCCGCCGGTGGTCTCGCCGAGGTGCTCGGCGGCAGCCCCGAACAGGTCGAGAACGCCGCCGAGATCGGCATGGAGCACAACCTCGGCCTCACCTGCGATCCCGTAGGCGGGCTCGTCCAGATCCCGTGCATCGAACGCAACGGCATGGCCGCGGTCAAGGCCGTCACCGCCGCGCGGATGGCGCTGCGCGGCGACGGCCGCCACCACGTCTCCCTCGACAAGGTCATCAAGACCATGAAGGAGACCGGCGCCGACATGAAGGTCAAGTACAAGGAGACCGCCCGCGGCGGCCTCGCCGTGAACGTCATCGAGTGCTGAGGAGCCGGACGGAGCGCACGGGGACGAAGCCGGAGAAAGGGCGGCAGCCATGCTCATCGACAGCTACGGTCGCGTCGCCACCGACCTGCGGGGCGACGAGGCCGTAGGGCTGGTCCGGATCGCGGTCATCCGACTCGGCGTGGAGGAGGTCCGCTTCACCGGCGGCGAGCCGCTGCTGCGCCCCGGCCTCGCCGGGATCGTCGAGCGGTGCGTCGCCCTCGCAGCGCGCCCTGCCGTCTGCATGGCCCTGATCCGGCGGGACCGCGGCCACGACGTGCCTGAGGGCTTGGCCGCGGCTCGCGCCGCCGGGCTCACCCCGGTGAAGGTCAACGCCGTCCTGATGCCCGAAATGAACGACGACGAGGCACCCGAACTGCTCGCCTGGGCAACGGAGAAGGGCTGCGAACTCCGGTTCGTCGAGCAGATGCCGCTCGACGCCCAGCACGGCCGGCGGCGCTCACCCCCGAGCCGGACGAGGCCCGCGGCTCCGCGCTCACGGGACGCCGGCTCGTCGACGGCGGCCCGGCCCGGTCGGCGTCATCGCCTCCGTCACCCGCCCCTTCTGCCGCGCCTGCGACCGCACCCGGCTCACCGCCGGCGGCAGGTGTGCACCTGCCTGTTCGCGTGGGAGGAGGGCCGGCTCCGGCCCCGACGAGCCGTCCTTCCTCCAGCCCGACCGGCCGATGTCGGCCATCGGCGGCTGACACCCCGGGCGCAGAGCGCAACGACGTCCACAGACAGAACCAGGAGTGAGGCCATGGGACGGGTCACTGAGCGACGGCGCGTGGTCCGGGTGCGGGACGGTGCGGTGAGCACGCGTCCGGACACGCTGGTGGCGGAGGAGCCCCTGGAGATCCGGCTCGGCGGCAAGCCGCTGGCCATCACCATGCGCACGCCCGGGGACGACTTCGCGCTCGCCGCCGGTTTCCTGGTGAGCGAGGGCGTCGTGAGCCGGGCCGATGACGTGGCGAACATCGTGTACTGCGCGGGTGCCACGGACGACGGTTCGAACACCTACAACGTGGTGGACGTGCAGCTCGCCCCCGGTGTGCCGCTGCCCGACATCACGCTTGAACGGAACGTGTACACCACGTCGTCGTGCGGCCTGTGCGGCAAGGCCAGCCTGGACGCCGTACGGACCACGACGCGGTGGCCGATCGACGACACGCCACCGGTCCGGGTCGCCCCCGGGCTGCTGGCCGCCCTGCCCGACCAACTGCGAGCCGCGCAGAGGGTGTTCGACCGCACCGGCGGACTGCATGGAGGTGATCAAGTTCGTGACCCGCTTCGAAGGGCTCCACAGCCGTACCGTCCGTCCCACCTCCAGCCCCGCCCACAGCGACACCCTCGTCGGCCCGCCCCGACGCGGCCACCCGGCGCCCACAGCCGGCCCCGCCGCGTCGCCATGCTCAGCGTGCACACCTCACCCCTGCACCAGCCCGGCACCGGGGACGCCGGCGGGATGAACGTCTACATCGTCGAGCTCGCCAAGCGACTTGCCGTCACCGGTATCGAGGTGGACATCTTCACGCGGGCGACCTCCACCGCGCTACCGCCCGTCGTGGAGCTCGCCCCCGGCGTCCTGGTCCGGCACGTGGATGCCGGGCCCTACGAGGGCCTGGCCAAGGAGGACCTCTCCACCCACCTGTGCGCCTTCACGCACGGCGTGACCCGCGCCTGGGCCGACCACCACCCCGGCCATTACGACCTGGTCCACTCCCACTACTGGCTCTCCGGCCAAGTCGGCCGCCTCGTCTCCCAACGCTGGGGCGTCCCACTCGTGCACGCCATGCACACCATGGCCAAGGTCAAGAACGCCTCGCTCGCCGAGGGCGACACCCCCGAGCCGACGGCCCGCGTTCTCGGCGAGACTCAAGTCGTACGCGCGGCCGACCGGTTGATAGCGAACACCGAGAAGGAGGCGGAGGAACTCCTCCGCCACTACGACGCCGACACCGGCCGGGTCGCCGTCGTACATCCAGGAGTCAACCTGGAGCGTTTCCGCGTCGGCGCCTCCGGTGTCGAGGCCGGCCGGGCCGCGGCCCGTTCCCTCCTCGGGCTGCCGCAGGACGCGCTCATCCCCCTGTTCGTGGGACGCATACAACCGCTGAAGGCCCCGGACGTCCTGCTGCGCGCCGTGGCCCGGCTGCTGGAGCAGCGACCACGGCTGCGCGAGCGGATGGTGTTGCCGGTCGTGGGAGGGCCCAGCGGCAGCGGTATGGCGAGGCCCGAGGGACTGCAGAAGCTGGCCGCTCACCTCGGCATCTCGGACGTCGTGATGTTCCGGCCGCCGGTCCGTCACGACCAGCTCGCCGACTGGTACCGGGCGGCGTCCGTCCTGGTCATGCCCTCCCGCAGCGAGTCCTTCGGCCTGGTGGCCGTCGAGGCGCAGGCCTGCGGCACCCCGGTGATCGCTGCCGAAGTCGGCGGCTTGCCGGTGGCGGTTCAGGATGGGGTGAGCGGCGCTCTCGTGCCGGGGCACAACCCGGTGGACTACGCGGCGGCGCTGTCCGGCTTCGCCGACGACCCCCGACGCTCCAACCGGATGGGCGACGCAGCCTGGCATGCCCGCTCCTTCGGCTGGGATACGGTCGCGGCGGCGACGGCGGACGTGTACGCCGCGGTCCTGCACGAGCGTAGGCACTGCCGCATCTCGTGACTCTCCCCGTCCCACTCTCGTACGCGTACGAAGAGCTGGTCGACTTCCCGAAACGGCTCGCACTGCCCCACATGCGCGACGACCTCGGATCGGTCATCGCGCACCGACGCGACCGTGCCGCCCGCAAGCGAGTCGCCGGATAGCGGCGGTCGCTCGTCGTCCCCGGGTCAGACGATCCGCTCCCGCACCACCGGCGCCACCGATGCCGTAGGCGTCGAGGGGGGCAGGACGCCGGACGACGGGGCCTTGATCATGTGCTGCCCTCAAGAAGGCCCGCTTGGGATGGCTGATGCGTTCGCGCCGCCTCGCAGGATCAGCCCGTTGGCAGGGCGTTTCAAACGCCCTCTAGCGGCGGGCTTTTACTGCCAGTACAGGGCGTTCGGCTCCCAGCAGGATCTGCTGGGCGGTGCTGCCGAGCAAGAGTTTCCCGACGGAGGTGCGTCTGCGCAGCCCGATGACGATTACTGAGGCGTTGACTTCCTCGGCGGTTTCGAAGAGCAGGTCGGGGAGTTCACCGCGGTGTGGGGTCGTTCGGAGGTCTATGGATACGCCTGCCTGTTGTGCGCGGGCCTGGAGCATGTCGATTTCATCTGGCGCGGGTACTTCCGTGCTGACGAGGGCGCCGTCCCGGGGGGAGCTCAGGACGACAAGGGCCTCGCGTCGTCGTGCCGCTTCGTCCAGGGCGGCCGAGAACGCGGCGTTCCCTTCGAGGGTGGGCAGGTAGCCGACGAGGACGGTCATACAGGTTCCTTGCTGTGTTGGTGGTCGGTTCCGCGGTTGCGCCGGATCGCCCGGGCGGCCGGCACCAGCGCGACGGCGAGGAAGAGCGCGAACAGCGTTCCCGAGATCGGGCGGGTGAGGAAGCCTCCGGGGTTGCCTTCGAAGAGCAGCAGTGAGCGGCGAAGTGAGCTTTCCAGGAGTGATCCGAGGACGAATGCGAGGACGAGCGGGCCGGGGTCGAATCCGAGTTTCTTCATGAGGTATCCGAGGACGCCGAAGAAGACCACGAGTCCGATGTCGAAGACGCTGTTGTTGACGGTGTAGGCGCCGATGAGGGTGATGAGGACGGTGAGGGGCGCGAGGATCGTCGGGCGTACGCGCAGGATGCGTACGAACAGTCCTACGAGCGGGATGCTCATGATGAGCAGAAGGATGTTCCCGATGTACATCGAGTTCACCACGCCCCAGAACAACTCGGGGTGCTCGGTGACGAGTTGGGGGCCGGGGGTGATGCCCTGGATCAGGAGGGCGCCGAAGATGACCGCCATGGTGGCGTTGGCGGGTATGCCGAGGGACAGCAGCGGGATGAACGAGGATGTGGCGGCCGCGTTGTTGGCGGTCTCGGGTGCGGCGACACCCTCGACGGCGCCGCGGCCGAAGCGCTCCGGGGTGGGAGACCGGCGCTTTTCCAGGGCGTAGGCGGCGAGCGAGGCGAGGACCGCGCCGCCGCCGGGCAGGATGCCGAGGACGAAGCCGATGACGCCGCCCCTGCCGATCGCGCCGGAGGACTGACGCAGGTCGGAGCGGCTGGGCCAGACGTTGGCGACCTTGGTGGGGGCATGGGGTGCCCGGTGGCGTTCTTCCAGGGTGTAGAGGATCTCGCCCAGGCCGAACAGGCCCATGGCGATGGGGACGAAGTCCAGGCCGTCCGCGAGTGACAGGCTGTCGAAGGTGAACCGTTCGGCGCTGGTGAAGCCGTCTCGGCCGACGGTGGCGAGCAGCAGGCCGACGGCGGCGGCGATGAGGGCCTTGAGCATGCCGCCGCCTGAGACGGTGGCCACCAGCAGGATGCCGAGGAGCGCCAGCATCGTGTATTCGGGTGGCCCGAAGTCCAGGGCGAATTCGGCGACCAGCGGGGCGACCAGGCTGAGGGCGACGATGGCGAGGGTGCCGCCGACGAAGGAGCCTATGGCGGCGATACCCAGGGCGGTGCCGGCCTTGCCCTGGCGGGCGAGTGCGTGGCCGTCGAAGACGGTGACGACGGAGGATGCCTCACCGGGTAGGCGCAGCAGTACGGAGGTGATGGTGCCGCCGTACTGGGCGCCGTAGAAGATGCCTGCCACCATGATGATCGCGGTGACGGGTTCGAGGCCCAGGGTGATCGGAAGCAGAATGGCAATGGTGGCGGCCGGCCCCAGGCCGGGCAGGACACCGATCAGCATGCCGATGACGACACCGACGAGGCAGTACAAGAGGTTGGTCGGCTCGAGGACGACGGCGAAGCCGTCGAGCACGGGGGACACGTCCAACGATCCTCCCAGGCGGGTCGCGGTGTGCGGTCAGAACAGGTGCGGGATGGTGACCTTCAGCGCGCCGACGAACAGGGCGTAGAACGCGCAGGTGGCGGCGAGGCTGATGACGATGGAGGTCCGCCAGTTCTCCCGGCCCAGGATCCGCAGCCAGAAGAAGGCCAAAAGGGCTGTGGGGATCTCGAAGCCGATCACGCCGATGACCGCTACGAAGGCCACCATGGTCCCGACCGCCACGATCACCTGGAAGCTGGTGCGGGTGAACTGCTCGGCGTCGTCCGTGCGCCGGGCGGCGAAGGCCAGGAGCACGCCGAGAACGATCAGTGCCGTACTCACCAGGGCCGGCCAGGTGCCGGGCCCTGGTTTCGAGGGGCTGCCGATGCCCAGGCTCAGTGCTCCGGCGAGTGCCGCGCCACCGAGAAGCACGACGACGGCGGCCGTGACGAGGTTGGTCACCGTGCCCGCTGCCGGCGGCCGGGTGTCGTCGGAGGGTCCGTCGGCGGTCGACGGGTTCTCGGTGGACACGGTCCTCAGTTCCCGCTCATGTCGATCTTGTACTTGTCGGCGAGGGCGCGGTACTTGTCCAGCGAACCGGTCCACTGCTTGAGCAGCTCGGCGCCCTCGACCTCGTTGGGTGTGAGCAGCCGCTGGCTGTTGAAGTCCTGGTACTTCTTGTCCTCGAACGCCTTGCCGAACGCCGTCCGCAGCCGGTCGACGACCTCCTTGGGAGTGCCCTTCGGGGCGACGACGGCACGCGACTGCTGCACCGGGACGTCATAGCCGGCCTCGACCGCGGTGGGGATGTCGGCCATGTACGTGGGCCGCTTCTCCGCGAAGGTGACCAGTGGGGTGATCTTCCCGGCCTTGATCTGGGGCTGGGCCTCACCGAGTTGGATCGACGCGACGTCGACCTGGCCGCCCAGGACGGCGGTGAGCGTGGGGGCTCCGCCGTCGAACGGCACGGCGGTCGCCTTCACCTTCGCCTGGGAGAACAGCAGCGCCTGGCTGAGGTGGCTGCCCGTGCCGACGCCAGTCGTGCCGTACTTGATCGAGCGGTCGGCGTCGACGATGTCCTTGACCGTCTTGAAACCGGACTTGGGGCTGGCGACCAGGACATAGTCGTCCTGGGACAGGCCGGTGACGACTTCGTAGTTGTTGATGTCGACGGCTTCGTCGGCAGATACGGCCAGGGGCGTGATGTAGGCCAGCGAGCCCACGAAGAGCATGAGGGTGTGGCCGTCGGCCTTGGCGCCGGCCAGCTCCTTGGCGGCGACGGCGCCGTTGGCGCCGGGCTTGTTGACCACGGTGATGGTCTCGTCGAGGTCGGCGCCGGCAGGTTCGGCGGCCGCGCGGGCGGTGAGGTCGGTGCTGCCGCCGGGGTCCTGCCCGACGAGCAGGGTGATGGCTTTGTCCGGGAATGAGGTGTCGTCCTTGGATTCCCCACTTCCGACGTTGCCACCGCAACCGGGCAACGCGATCATGGCGGCGACCAGGGCGATCGCGGCTGTGCGGCGGTGAACCCGAAGCCTGGAGTGCATGAGCGTCTCCCTCAAGCGAGTGGGGTGGAGATGTGATGCAGATCTCGCTCCACGGTGCCGCGCAGCCTATGACCGCCTGTCATGCCTGTCCAACTCCGTTAGCGCATAGGCTGATACCTTTTTTGCATGACCTATACCTTGGAGCAGTTGCGTGGGTTGGTCGCTGTTGCCGAGGAACTTCACTTCGGCCGTGCGGCGGCACGACTGCGCATGACCCAGCCGCCGTTGAGTCGTCAGATCCAGAAGCTCGAAGCGGCCGTTGACGTGCGCCTCCTCGACCGGGACAAGCAGCGTGTGGCTCTCACGCCGGCCGGTGAGGCGTTCCTGGTCGAGGCCAGGCGCATCCTGGCGATCGCCGAGGCCGCCCCGGACCTGGCCCGCCGCATCCACTCGGGTTCCCGTGGCGTGGTGCGGCTCGGCTTCACCGCCGCGTCCACCTTCGGCACGCTCGGCCGCATCCTCAACCGGCTGGAGCAGAGCCTGCCGGAGGTCCGCATCGAGCTGTTCGAGATGGTGACGCGCGAGCAGATCGACGCCCTCGCCGGCGAGGACATCGACGTCGGGCTCGCCCGCCCGCCGTTCGACTCCGAGCTCTTCGACTCGCGCCTGATCCAGCAGGAGGCGCTGTTGCTGGCGGTGCCCGACGGACACCGGCTGACCGGCCTGGACCGGCCCGCCCGCGCCGACGACCTGGCCGGCGAACCGCTGATCTTCCACTCGCAGCGCAAGGCGCGGTACTTCTACGACCTGATGGTCAGCATGGTCCCGCTGGCCCAGGAACGGGTGGTGCACAGCGTGAGCCAGATCCTCACCATGCTGTGGCTGGTCTCCGCCGGGCGGGGCGTCGCCTTCGTGCCCGCCTCCGCCACCCTGCTCCGCATCCCCCATGTCACGTTCATCCCGCTGGCCACGCTTGTGCCACGGCCGGTCGAGCTGCATCTGCTGTGGCCGCGTCATTCGCGCAATCCCGCCCTCGCGAGGGTGCTGGCCGCGCTCGAGGACCTGGACCCGCGGGAGCACTCGAGCGGGCCGGTGCTTTCGCCCCGCGCCGGCGAGGAGACTTTGTCTCGGACGTGAACTGTGCCTGGCTGTAGCCCGGGTGGGATTCGGCGGCGGGTCACGGTGTGTTCAGGAGGAGGACGCAGGTGGCGACGGCCGTCACTGCGGCAACGCGACGGTCAAACGAAGTTGACGATCCGGCCGGCCTGCGCCCTTCAACACCGCTTATGTCCCGGGGTTTTATGAGCTTGGTCGGGTGCGCGACTGTCCTGGGGTCCGTGGCTGGGGCGCCGGTCGGTGACGGCGGTCATCCGATGCTCGGCTCAGTGCACTGTCGGAGATCTGGGCCGCCGCCCTGGTGATCCTTGTGCGCGCGGCGGTGTGCTGCGTATCTGCGGGGTGGCCGGGCCCCGGTTGACTGGTGCGGGTATCCGCTTGGCCGAACTCGTTGAAGGAGTCGTACACCTCGAACTCGGCGGCTCGGGGCGGCACACAACCTCCGGTGTCGAGGCGTCTTCGCACGACCGCAAGGGCGCAGGCCCTCCTCGTTCTCCGGTGATGAGTTTTCGCGCCCGGCCCCGTCACACCTACGACGGGACACGACGAGCCGGAAGGATGACGTGATGAGTGCGGACACGCGACTGGAGGAGCTGGGCGTGAGCGGGCTGGGCGAGGTCGACGAAGCGGCGTTCTCGGGGCTGGCGGAGCGGCACCGGCGGGAGCTGCATGTGCACTGCTACCGGATGCTGGGGTCGTTCGAGGATGCCGAGGACACCGTGCAGGAGACGTTCCTGCGGGCCTGGCGGCGGCGCGAGACCTTCGAGGGGCGGTCGACGTTCCGGGCCTGGCTGTACCGGATCGCCACCAACGCCTGCCTGGACCTGCTCGCCAAGTGCCGTCCGGAGCCCGCGACCGGCGGCGAGGTGCTGTGGCTGCAGCCCTACCCGGACCGGCTGCTCGACGAGCTGCCCGCGGGCGGCGCGGACGAGCCGGAGACCGTCGCGGTCGCGCGGGAGACGATCGAGCTGGCGTACCTGGTCGCGGTCCAGCACCTCGCGCCGCGCCCACGGGCCGTGCTGATCCTGCGGGACGTGCTCGGCTGGCCGGCGAAGGACGTCGCGGAAGCCCTCGGGGACTCCGTGAACTCCGTGAACAGCGCTCTGCAGCGGGCCCGCGCCGGCATGCGGGAGCACCTGCCCGCCGAGCGGCAGGACTGGACCGGCGGCGAACAGGACGCCGGGACGCGCGAGCTGGTGCGCCGCTACACCGACGCCAGCGTGGCCACGGACATCGACAGGCTCACCGCACTGCTGCGGGACGACGTCCGCTGCTCGATGCCGCCCACACCGGGCCTGTACGTCGGCCGCGACGCGGTGGTGAACGACTGGGTCGAGAACGGCTTCGAGGGTATGAAGGGCCTGCGCGCCGTCCCCACCTCCGTGAACCGGCAGCCCGCCGTGGCCTTCTACCTCTGGCGGCAGCGGGAGGGCGCGTACCTGCCGCTGACGATCGACGTCCTGCGTGTCACCGGCGGGGCGATCACCGAGATCGTCACGTTCCACGACGACCAGTTCCCGCGGCTCGGACTGCCGGAGCGCCTGCCCGCGGACGGCACGGAGTAGCCCGGTGCGGGCGCTCGCACTGCCGGTGCCGGGCCGAACCCGCGCAAGTGGCGGCCACGCGCCGCTAGTTGGAGTGCACCGGAGGAGAGGGACGTACCGCCGGTTCGTCCGTGTCGGCGACGGCGGTGGTCTCCCGTCGCCGCAGGCCGGCGACCAGGCCCACGATCACCACGGCGATGCCCAGCCACACCCACGGCCCCGGCACCCCGGCGCCCGAGACGGCGCCGACGACCGCCGCGGCCAGGGGCGCGATACCGGTGAGCAGCCCGGCCCGCCCGGCGCCGACGGAACGTACCGTCGAGTACCACAGGACGAAGGCGACCGCCGTCACCATCAGCGCCAGGTAGCCGGCGGCCGCCCACTGCTCCCCGGTCAACTCCCGTGCGGCCGAAGGGCCTTCCATCGTCAGGCCGAGGACGGCCAGCATCACCCCGCCTAGCCATGTCGCGTGCACGGACACCCCCCACGGTGAGTGCCGACCCAGCACCGGCACTGCGAGCAGTGTGAACCCGGCCTCGCAGGCCAGGGCCAGCGCCGCCCAGGCCACCCCGACGGCATCCGTGCGGCCCGTCCCCTGCACCAGCACCGCGCCCGCCATGACCACGGGCGCCGCGAGCAGGACCTGCCGACTCGGCCTGCGCCCCTCCAGCAGCGGGCCCACCACCCCGAGAACCAGCGGTACGCACGCCACCGCGACGGCGATCACCGCGGGCTCGGCATGCGCGACGCCCCGGACCACGGCCACGTTGAACAGCACCAGACCGCTGAGGGCGAGCCCGGTCAGCCACAGCCACTCCCGTCCGCGCGGCCACACCGGGCGGGCACCGGCGAGGCGGGCGAAGACCAGGAGGATCGCGGTCGCGGCCGCGTAGCGGACGGCCTGGGTGGTGAACAGCGGGGCGTCCACGAGATGGCGGGAGACGGTGACGCTGCTGCCGACCAGCACCATCCCGACCATGCCGGGAACGAGCTGGGCGAACGAGGCGGAAGGGGTGTCCATGCGGTCCACCCTGTCTGCACAATGGACGCCATGGGCAGATCCAAGAAGTCATCGGTCGAGGGGTCCAAAACGGGAGCGATGAGCCCCGGCCTGTCCCCGTCCCCCGCGGACCGCACGTCGGCCGTCGGTTCGGACTTCCTTCAGCTGGACATCGGTCAGGCGCCGACCGGTGGCCGTACCGCCTGGCTCGCCGACCAGCTGCGGTCTGCGATCGCCGACGGTCGGCTGCCCGTCGGAACCCGGCTGCCCGCAAGTCGGGTGCTGGCCGAGGAACTGCGCGTGACCCGGGGCGTGGTCACCGAGGCCTACCGGCGGCTCGGCGAGTCGGGGCAGATCGCCGGACGCGGCCGACTCGGCACGGTGGTCGTGGCGGCCCCCGCGGAACGGCTCCGCAGAACGAACGGCTCCGCACTCGCGGCTCGGCCCCCCGGCGAGGCCGCCACAGAGCCGCGCGAGCACCCTCACAGTCCGCCCGGCTCGACCAACCGTGAGGGCCCGCACGGTCCCACTGACCCCACACCCCGTGATCACCCCCACGACTCGCCCGTTTCCGGACCCCATGACCCCGCCCCCGGCGCCTCCATGGCCTCCGGCCCCACCCTGTTCACCTCGGCCGTCCGCGACGGCGTCGTCGACGTCCTGCGTGCCCAGCCGTGCCGTATCGATCTCTCTCCCGGCGTCCCCGACCTCGCGGCCTTCCCCCGCACCGCCTGGCTGCGCGCCGAGCGAGCCGTCCTGGCGGGAGTCACCCCGTCGGACTTCGCGTACGGCGATCCCCGCGGCGCCCTCGCACTGCGCCGCGCCGTCGTCGGCTGGCTCGCCCGCAACCGGGGTATCCGCGCCGATCCGGACGAGGTCGTGGTGGTCGCCGGTGTGGCGCAGGCCCTCGCCCTGCTGGGTCGGCTGCTGTGGGAGGAGGGGATCCGCCGTATCGCGGTCGAGGACCCCGGATCGCTGGGCGCGCGCCAGCAGTTGGAGTACGGCGGCCACACCGCCGTTCCCGTCCCCGTGGACGAGGGCGGCCTCGACGTCGGCGTGCTCCGCGCGAGCGGTGTCCGGGCGGTGCTGTCGACCCCGGCCCACCAGTTCCCGACCGGCGTGGTCCTGGACGGGGAACGCCGACGCGAGCTGCTCGGCTGGGCGGCCGACGGCGGGACGGTCATCGAGGACGACTACGACGCCGAGCACCGTTACGACCGCCCGCCGGTGCCGGCCCTGCGCTCGCTCATGCCCGACGGCGTCTGCTACGCGGGCAGCGTCTCCAAACTGCTCGCGCCCGCGCTTCGGGTGGGCTGGCTGCTCGTGCCGCCGGAGCGGCTGGACGCCGTCGTGAGGGCCAAGCGCTACGCCGACCTCGGCACCGGCATCCTCACCCAGCTGGTCCTCGCGCGGCTGATGGACTCCGGCGAGCTGGAACGACATCTGCGTCATGTCCGGCTACGTCATCGTCGGCGCCGGGACGCGATGCTGCGGGCGGTCGAGACGCACCTGCCCGGCGCCCGCGTCCACGGGGCCGCCGCCGGTCTGCACCTCATGCTGACCTTCGACGACCGGGGGACCGGCCTGCGCGACACAGACCTCGCCGCGGCCGCTCTCGCCCGGGGCGTCAAGGTGCACCCCTTGTCCTGGCACCGGATGAGCGCAGGATCTCCCGGCCTGGTCCTCGGCTACGCGGCCGGCCCCGCCCACGAGATCGACGAGGGCATCGCGCTCATCGGCGAGGCCCTGGGCGGTCTGCGCTCCGCCCGGTAAGAGCCCCGTCGGGGCGGATCACCGGCGGTCGTCGAGATGCCGCAGGAGATGGCCGGTCAGCCCGGCCAGCCGGGCCACCTGCTCGGCGGACAGCGCGTCGAAGACCAGTCGGCGGACCGTTTCCACATGTCCCGGAGCGGCCTGTTCGATGGCGGCCCGACCGGCCGGGGTGAGACGGAACGTGGCGCCGCGCCGGTCGCTGGCGCAGTCCTCCCGCTCGACCAGGCCCCGGCGCTGCATCCGGGAGAGCTGGTGGGACAGGCGGCTCTGTTCCCAGGCCAGGGCCGCGCCGAGATCGCGGGCGCGCAGTCCGTCCTCGGCGGCGTCGTGCAGTCGGCCGAGCACCTCGTAGTCGGCCACGGAGATACCGTGCGCGTCCTGGAGCTGCCGGCCCATCAGGGTCTGCAACCGGGAGTTGAGCTGCATCAGCCCGCGCCAGGCCTGCTGTTCCTCGTCGGTCAGCCACTGGGTCATGGGAGCAGTCTAGGGGAATGCATGATGGGTCATGTAAGTTGGATGATGCGTCATGGAACCGGCCGCGGCTCGGCCCGGCAGGCAGGGAGCGCCCCATGAAGACCGTCACCGTCGCCGCGTTCGGGGCGGCCCCCGTGCTGTGCGACGTCCCGGAACCGGCCGTGGGCCCGGGACAGGTCCTGGTGCGGGTGGCGGCCCCGTCGGTGAACTGGCTAGACGCGGGCATCGCCCACGGCATGTTCGCGGGCACCGCCCCGCACCGGCCGCCGATCACCCTCGGCCGTGACTTGGCCGGTACCGTCGAAGCGGTGGGAGAGGGTGTCCGCTCGGTCCGGACCGGCGACGAGGTCTTCGGAGTCGTCCCGATGGGGCACACCGGCCGCGACGGGGCGTGGGCCGAACTCATCGCGACCGGCGAGCACACCCTGGTCCGCAAGCCCGTCGGCGTCGACGCCCTGGAACTCTCGCCAGGCGACACGGTCCTCGTGCTCGGCGTGGCCGGCGGTATCGCCGTACAGCTCCCCCGCTCGGGCGGTGCGACCGTCCTTGCGCCCGGACTCCCCGAGGACGAGGAGTGCCTGCGCGGCCTCGGTGTGAGCGAGGTCCTGCCGCGCGGCGGGGATGTCGCGGCGGCCGTACGCCGGCCTCTCCCCGAGGGGGTCGACGCGCTCCCGGACGCCGTCACCCCGTACGAGATCACCCCCTATGCGCCGGCCTCGTCGAGCCGGGCGGCCGTACCAACGTCCAGTACGTCCCATGCGCGGAGATCCTCGCGCACCTCGCACAACACCCCGCCGACGGCACGGTCACCGTGGCCGTCCAGCAGACCTACGCCCTCGCCGAGGCGGCCGAGGCCCTGCGCGCGCCGGCCACCCGGCACACCGGCGGCAAGCTCGCCCTCCGCGTCGCCTGAACCCCTCAAGGAGCAGTCATGACCTCACAGTCGACGAAGCAGCGGATCGTCACCCGTGTCACCGACAAGCAGGAACTGGGCCCCGACGCCCAGGTCGACGACAAGGCCCTCGTCTTCGTGCCGACCGACCCGGCGCTGACCGACCCCTTCCTGGCCCTGGTGGAGGACCGGTTCTCCACGCCCGGCTTCGAATGGCACCCGCACCGCGGCCTGGAGACCGTCACCACGGTGGTCGGCGGTGTCCTCGAACACGGCGACAACCTCGGCCACGCCGGAGCCCTGGAGCCCGGCGAGGTGCAGTGGATGACCGCAGGCCGCGGCATCATCCACCGCGAGCTCGCCTACCGCGACGAGCACGCCCACGTCCTCCAGATGTGGCTCAACCTGCCCGCCGAGAAGAAGCTGACGCCCTCCCGGTACCAGGACCTCACCAACGCGGCCATGGCCCGCGTCCACGCGCCAGGCGTGCGTATCGACGTCCACGCGGGCACCGTCGACGGCGTCACCGGCACCGCGAACACCCATCACCCGGTGCAGGGAGTGGTCGCCACCCTTGACCCGGAGTCCTCCTACGACCTCGAAGTCCCCGCAGAACACCGCCTGTTCGCCCATGTCATGGACGGGCGCCTGCTCGTCGGCGGCCGTGAACTGCGTGCCGGACAGACCGGCTGGTCCGACCCGGTCACCGGCCCGGCGACAACCGCCCTGCAGCTCACGGCAGTCGATCCCGAGCGGCCCGCCCGCGTCATGGTGTACAGCGGTACGCCCCTGCGTGAACCCGTCGCGCTCGGCGGCCCGTTCGTGATGAACACCAAGGCGGAGATCACCAGGGCCTTCACCGACTTCCACTCCGGCGCGTTCGGCCCGGTACCGCGCCAGGCGCGTCTCGCGTACGACCGCTGAGTGGCGGAAGGCGGTCGCAGGGCCCCTGGGTAACCTGATCGCCGCCTCCGGCACGCTCTCATACTAGTGAAGTACTCGTGAAGTACTCGTGAAAGGCAGAACCCCCGCATGCCCCTCCACTGCGCCGTACTCGACGACTACCAGGGCGCCGCCCTCACCTCGGCGGACTGGAGCCCCCTCGCCGACCGGGTCGAGGTACGCACCGTCCGCGACCACATCGCCGACCGGGACAAGCTGGTCGCCGAACTCGCTGACTGCGAGGTCGTCGTGGCCATGCGGGAGCGCACGCCCTTCGACGCCGACCTCCTGAGCCGACTGCCACGGTTGCGTCTGCTGGTGACCACCGGAATGCGCAACGCCTCCATCGACCTCGCCGCGGCGGCCGCGCGGGGCGTGACCGTCTGCGGGACGGGCAGCAGCGCCACCCCGCCCGGCGAGCTGACCTGGGCCCTCCTCCTCGGTCTGGCCCGGCATGTCACCACGGAGAACCGCACCCTGCGTGAGGGTGGCCCCTGGCAGTCCACCGTCGGCCAGGACCTCCACGGCCGGACCCTGGGCGTGCTCGGACTCGGCAGGATCGGCACCCGGGTCGCCCGCGTCGCCACCGCCTTCGGCATGGAGGTCCTCGCCTGGAGCGAGAACCTCACCGCGGAGCGCGCGTCCGACGCAGGTGCCCAACTCGCCGTGAGCAAGGAGGACTTGCTCCGTCGCAGCGACTTCGTCTCGATCCACCTGGTGCTGTCCGAGCGCACCCGCGGCCTGATCGGCGAGCCGGAACTGCGGGCCATGCGCCCACACGCCTACCTGGTCAACACCTCCCGTGCCGCCATCGTCGACCGCACGGCACTCCTGCGCGCCCTGCGCGAAGGCTGGATCGCCGGGGCGGGACTCGACGTCTTCGACACCGAGCCGCTCCCCGCCGACGACCCCCTGCGCTCCCTGCGCTCCCTGCCCAATGTGTTGGCCACCCCGCACCTCGGCTATGTCACCGAGGGCAACTACCGGACCTTCTACACGGAGGCGGTGGAGGACATCACCGCCTTCCTGGACGATGCTCCGGTCCGGGTTCTGACGGACGGCGGCGCCTGACGCACCGGTCTCAACGCCCCGGCGCCGGCCCGCTGCTCGCACGGACGACGAGGTCGACCGGGACCAGCGACTCGGGCCGGGGCGGCTCCGCCGACCCGTCGATCCGGCTCAGCAGCAGCCGCAGCGACCTGGTGCCGATCTCCGCGAAGTCGGTGCGTACGGTCGTCAGCGGCGGCAGTAGATGCGCGGCCTCGGGGATGTCGTCGTAGCCCACCACACTGACCTCGCCCGGGACCGAACGGCCCGCCTCGTGAAAGGCGTGCAGGACGCCGAGGGCCATCTGGTCGTTGGAGACGAACACCGCGGTGACATCCGTGCGCCGGACCAGCCGTCGGCCCAGGTGGTAGCCGGAGTCGGAGCTCCAGTCCCCGACCAGCGGCTCGGGGATCCGCGCGCCGGCGGCCTCCAGCGTGGAGCGCCAGCTCGCCAGCCGGTGGTCGGCGGAGGTCCAGCCGCTGGGCCCCGCGATGTGCCAGACGGTCGAGTGGCCGAGCCCCAGGAGATGCTCGGTGGCCTTGCGGGCGCCCTCCCGCGAGTCGCCGGTGGCCCGCTCGGTCTCGGGGTCGAAGCCGTTCTCCAGCACCACCAGCGGGGTGTCGAACCGGGTGTCCGCCAGGGCGTGCCCCACCCACAGCTGCGGGGCGATGGCGATCACCCCGTCGGCGCCCTCGGCCGAGAGCCGGTCGACGGCCTCGACGACCGTGTCGTGCTCGGCCGTGTCCAGCGCGATGGCGCTGACCAGGTAACCGGCCTCCTGGGCCGCCGTGTTGATCGCGGTGAGGATCGAGGCGGGTCCGTAGCGGGCCGCGTCGAAGGTGATGACCCCGAGCATCCGGGTGCGACCGCTGGCCAGTGAACGGGCGCTGCGGCTGGGGCGGTAGCCGAGTGTCCGCATGGCCGTCAGGACCGCCTCGCGGGTCTGCGGCCGGACCGAGGGATGCTCGTTGAGCACCCGGGACACGGTCTGCTTGGACACACCGGCCAGCCGGGCCACGTCGTCCATCACCGGGCGCGAGCCGGCGAAGTTGCGTCGGCTGCGCCCCTTCGGAACGGCTCCTTCGGCGGCGCTTGGGCTCATGGTGGCGGTTTCCTCGGCGTGATGGTTGCGGTGCTACGGCGGTCCCGACCCGCCCGGGGAGCACAGCATAGGCGGGCCGGTCCCGGGGAATCCGGCGGTGGCACCAGGACCCATGGAGCAGATTCACGGGCAGGTCAGCCCGCCCGGACCGCACGGACGCGGTGGCTGATCAACTCGCCGTGCGTGACGACGGCCGTCTCCCCGGCACCGCCCGCCCGCTCCGGCAGATGGACCGGCGCCTGCGTGTGCAGGGGCAGCACCCGCACGCGCAGTCCCTCGGTCCGCGGCGCCTGCGCGGGCAGCCGGTCCAGGCCGATGTCCCAGACCCGCCCCGCCCAGAACTGGTCGGCCACCAGCGTGTCTCCCACGTACGCCCGCCCCACGTCCCCGCTCCAGTGCAGCCGCAGCAGCGTCCCGGGCGGCAGCGCGTCCGGCACCTCGACGCGGTACTCGGCGGCCACGGTGTCGAAGTACTTGTCGGCCGGCGCGCTCGCCCGTCCCTGCACACCGGTGACGGGCTCCGGGGCGGGCCCGGCGGCCCGGACGAGAGTCACTTCGACAGGGGAGTCCGCGCCGGCAGACGCTGCCGGGACCGTGTAGCGGGTGAACACCCCGTCCGCGACCGGCTCCGCCGTCACCCCGTCCACCACGGGTGCCCGCTCCGGGGCGGGCAGCACGGCGAACGACGTACCCGAGCCGTGCAGCCGTACCTCGTCCCGGTCGAAGACCACACCGTCACCGCTCAGCACCAGCCGCTCGGCACCCCACGCCTCGCCCCGGTAGGCGGTACGGGCTGTCGCCGCGTCCAGCACCAGCAGTCCGACCTGCCCGCCGTCGGCCGTGTCCACCTCCACGAGCGCGTCGGTGCCGGGGCGAAGCCCGGTCACCAGCAGGCGGTCGCCGACCGGTGTGACATCGCCGGTCGGGGTGCGGACGGCCGCCACCGTGCCGGTGTCCAGGGCGAGTTCGGGCACGATGCCGTCCGTCGCGGCCAGCACCAGGACCGTACGGCCCTCGACGTCGACCGTGCACACCGGCTGGGCGGTGGCCCACTCCAGCCGCAGACCGGCCACGTCGAGGCGCAGCGGCCAGCAGAAGTACGCACCGGTCGGCACAGTGACAGGAGCGCTGGGCAGGGTCAACTCGCCGCCCGTGGACGGGAACTCGACCGTGAACGACGTCTCCGGGTGCTCCGGCAGTGGCTCGTGCGGCTGGTGGTTGTTGACGAACAGGAAGCCCGAGCCGCCGTCCCCGCGCACCGCCCACCGCAGGGTGTCCCGGTCGTACTGCCCGTCCGGCTGCCGCTCGGGCAGCGCGGACTCCATGGGCGCGATCAGGTGTCCGAAGTCCGCCAACAGCAGGTGCTGGAGCCGGAGTTCGTGGTAGGTGCGCCGGTACTGACCGTACTCGCCGAGCGGTGCCTGGAAGTCGTACGTCAGGACGGGCAGGTCGTTCGGATAGCCGGTGGCGTGCGACTCCTGGAGGGTGCTGAGCCCACCCGCGGGGTTGGTGCCGCCGTGGAACATGTAGTAGCCCTGCCAGACCGAGCCGCAGCCGATCTTGGTGAGGCCGAGCGCGCCGATGTCGTCGGGGTCGACGTACGGGCGCCGGTGGTACGACACCGCCATGCCGCCGCCCAGCTCGCAGGTGGCCCAGGGGAACCGGTCCGCGAAGGCGTCCGGCTCGCTGCCGCGTACGGTCACCGGCCGCAGGTCGGACCCGATGCCCTCGTCGTCGCGCTGGTGGGTGAAGAAGAAGTGCTTGCGGCAGGTGTCGGGCCAGCCGCCGTCGGCCTCGGTCCAGAAGGTCTCGGTGTAGCCGCCGTAGAGCGGAAGCAGCTCGTCCGGCGGGAGTTGGACACCGCCCCACGCGGTCGAGGTCCACAGGGGAGCGCTCAGTCCGGCCTCCTGGGCCATCCGCTTCAGCGTCAGCAGATGGCCCGGCTGGTCGTAGAGCTCGTTCTCGATCTGGATCGCCACGATCGGGCCCCCGTGCGCCCGGTCGAGACCGCTCAACTGCTCGGCGATCGCCGCGAACCAGGGGCGTACGGCGTCCAGATAGGCGGGGTCGTCGGTGCGGGGAGTGCCGGCACGGGCCAGCACCCAGTCGGGCAGACCGCCGTTGCGTACCTCCGCGTGGGACCAGGGGCCGATGCGCGGGATGAAGTCCAGTCCGTGGCGGGCGCACAGCTCGGCGAATCGGCGCAGGTCGCGGTCGCCGTCGAAGCGGACGCGGCCCTCGGTCTCCTCGTGGTGGATCCAGATGATGTAGCTGGCGACAGCCGTGACCCCGCCCGCCTTCATCTTCAGCAGCTCCTCCTCCCACTCCCCGGCGGGGTAGCGGGAGTAGTGGAACTCACCGGAGACCGGAAACCAGGCACGCCCGCCCCGCGTGAGCCAGCGGCTGGTGACCTCGATCGGGTCGGGCACCCCGGGGGCGTCCGAGAAGGGCAGGTGCCCGGTCAGCGGAGGCCCCGCGGGGGAGGGGACGCGCAGGTGGTGCGGGTGGGGCATCAGTCGCTCTCCGGTCCGAGGTCGGGCGTGTCGGTGAGCTGGGCGCGGGTGCCGGTGGTGGCGTGCAGTTCGAGCACTACCAGTTCGTTGGCGCCGGGGCGCAGGACGGGCGCGGGCACGTACAGCGTGTGCTGCGGGCCCCGGTTCCAGTAGCGGCCGAGGTGGAAGCCGTTGACCCAGGCCTGGCCCTTGGTCCAGCCGGACAGCGACAGGAAGGTGTCCGCCGGGGTGTCCACCTCGAAGGTGCCCCGGTGGAAGGCGGGTACGGCGTCGGTGGTCGCCTCGGACGGGCCGAACGGCACGTCGGCCAGATCGTCAAGGGGCACGGCCCGGCACTCCCACCCCAGCAGTTCGGCACCACGGAAGGACACCGGGCCGAGCAGCCCCTTGGGCGCGCCGATCCGCGGCCCGTAGTTGACCCCGCCCATGTTCTCCACGAGCACTTCGAGCACGGCACCCGTGTGCGGCACGCGCACGGGCACTGTCTCGTCGTGCCGCTCCCGCTCCAGTACGCCGACGCAGGCGCCGTCGACGAAGACCTGGGCGCGGTCGCCGACCCCGCCGGGGAAGTGCAGCAGACCGTCCCCCGAGCCGGGAAGCGTGGTGCGGTAGAGCGCGTAACCCGTGTGCGCGCCCAGGTCGTTCATCGTCACCGGGTGCTCGGTGCTCACCGAGGAGAGACCGCGCACGTACGGCAGCAGCGGCGCCCGGTGGCCCAGGTCGACGTCCGTCACCGGGAGCTTGGGCGCGGGCGCCGGCGCGGGCTCCTCCGGTGCGGCCGTGTGGCGGGCGATGACCTCACGGAACGCGTGGTACTTGGGGCCGGGGTCGCCGCTCTCGGTGAGCGGGGCGTCGTAGTCGTACGACGTGATGGTGGGCTCGTAGGCGTGCTTGTGGTTGGCGCCGTTGGTGAAGCCGAAGTTGGTGCCGCCGTGGAACATGTAGATGTTGACCGAGGCGCCGGCCGACAGCAGCCGGTCCAGGTCGGCCGCGGCGTCGGCGGCCGGGCGTACGTGGTGCGGGCCGCCCCAGTGGTCGAACCAGCCGATCCAGAACTCCGAGCACATCAGCGGACCTTGGGGCTGGTGGGCGCGCAGGGCGGCCAGGTTCTCCTCGACCCGGCTGCCGAAGGTGACCGTGGCGAGGGTG
The DNA here is from genome assembly GCF_040651535.1 of Streptomyces sp. NPDC048420. NCBI lineage: Bacteria > Bacillati > Actinomycetota > Actinomycetes > Kitasatosporales > Streptomycetaceae > Streptomyces > Streptomyces sp. NPDC048420. The sequence goes on along the minus strand of NZ_JBEZKG010000011.1, from coordinate 366,339 downwards.
CCGGGCAGGGTGCCGGCCGACAGGTGCTCGGCGTTGGCCTGGTCGCAGGTGTACAGCAGCTCCTCGACGCCCCGGTCCCGCAGCGACTGGTGGACGTGCTTGAGGTACGCGGTGTCGTCGCCGTACGCCCCGTACTCGTTCTCCACCTGTACGGCGATCACCGGCCCGCCGTGCGCGGCCATGAACGGGCGCAGTACGGGCAGGAGTTGGTCGAGGTAGCCGTCGAACGCCTCGGTGAAGCGCGGGTCGCTGCTGCGCAGCCGGATGTCGGGGTCGGTGAGCAGCCAGGAGGGCAGACCGCCGTCGTCCCACTCGGCGCAGATGAACGGACCGGGGCGCAACAGGACGTTGAGGCCCTCGTCCTGAGCCAGTCGCAGCCACCGGGGCAGGTCGAGGAAGCCGTCCAGGACGAGCCTGCCCGGCTCCGGCTCGTGGAGGTTCCACGGCAGGTAGGTCTCAATGGTGTTGAGGCCCATCAGGCGGGCCTTGCGCAGCCGGTCGGTCCACTGGTCGGGATGGATACGGAAGTAGTGCATGGCCCCGGAGATGATCCGGAACGGCTTGCCGTGCAGGAGGAAACCGTCGGAGGACGTCGTCAGAGCGGGCATGCGGGGCATCCCTTCAAGTCAGTGGGAATTCAATGGGGTTCGGGTGCTGCGGACGAGCCAGAGCGTGGCGGCCAGACACACCGCCGAGACACCGCTCAGCAGCAGCGGAACAGCCCGGATCCCGGACCATTCGATGGCCTTGCCCAGCGCCGGTCCCGCCGCCACTCCGCCGATCATCGAGGCGGCGATGACCAGGGCACCGGCCCGGCGGGCGCCGGGGGCGGCCCGGTGCAGCCAGGGCAGACCGGTGGGGAAGACCGGCGCGATGAACAGACCGACACCGGCGTACGCGTACGGTGCCAACTCCTTCACCGACGCGAGCAGTAGACAGGCCGTCATACCCGCGCAGGAGACCGTGATGATGGTCTGCGCCGAGAACCGGAGCGCGACCGGGGCGACCAGGAAGCGGCCCACGGTCATCATCAGCCAGTAGACGGAGGTGGCGGTCGCGGCCACCCCGGCGCCGTACCCCACGGCCTCCAGATGGGTGGGCTCCCAGCCGCCGACGCCCGCCTCGATACCCACGTGCAGGACGTAGAGCGCGACGAATACCGAGAGCACCGAGGCAAGGCTGCGACTGAGTGTCCCTCGGGCGTCGGGTCCCGTGTCGCAGGGCTGTGGCGCCCGGTTCTGAACGCCCTTCAGGCACAGCAGCAACGGCAGGTTGACCAGGGCGAATCCGAGAAAGACCGCCGGATAGCGCCCGGAACCGACCGCGCCGATGAGCGCGGGGCCGAGGATCGCGCCCACGCCGAAATGCGCGTTGAGGATGTTCAGCATCGCGGTGGAGTGGTGGCCGAAGCCCACCGCGAACAGCTGGTTGAGGCCGTAGTCGATGCCGCCGAACCCGAGGCCGGCCAGCAGCGCCGCGGTGAGGGCGGTCGGCCAGTTCGCAGCCAGCGCGAATCCCGCCGCACCGACGGCCATCAGCAGATACGAGCTGCCCAGGAGCCGCCGGTTGCTGATCCGGCCGTAGAGCCGGTCGAAGAGCAGCACACCGGCCACTCCGCCGACGAAGTGCGCGCTCAGTCCGAGCCCGGCCCCGGAGGGAGACAGGCCGAACTCCTTGCGGAACGCGGGGATCGCCGGGCCGTACAGGGCCTGGAGCGCGCCGATGAGGACGAACCCGACGCAGGAGGCGACCACTGCGGCCGGAGTGAAGACCGGAGAGCGGGAGGGCGCCAGTGTTGCGGACATGGAGGTTGATGTTACCGGTAACATTCCGGCCGTCAAGATCCTTGGGCGAATGAGGGGAGGCGGCAAGGCTTTGGACTGTTGGTCCAGCGATTGGACTGCTAGTCTATAGAGACTGCTGGAGGAGGGAGGGTTCGATGGATGCCGAGCGGGACGCGATCCTCGCCGCGCTCACCCCGGTCGTCGACGGGATCGCGGCGACCTTCGGCCCGGTGTGCGAAGTGGTGCTCCACGACTACCGGAATCCGGAGAAGTCCGTGACGGCCATCGCCGGAGCGGTGACGGGGCGCACGGTCGGTGGGGCCATGAGCGAGATCGGCATGCGCATGGTCGCCCGGGGTGACGAGGCGGCCGACGAGCTGAACTACGTCACCCGTACCGACAACGGGAAACTGGTCAAGTCCTCGACCATGCTGCTCCGAGACTCCTCGGGGGCGGTCTTCGGAGCCCTGTGTGTCAACGTCGACGCCGGCGCGGTGAGCCAGGCCCACGCCCTGCTGGGCGCACTGGCAGGGATCGGTGCGACCCCTGCCGAAGCTCCCGTCACCACCTTCGGGGACGACATCGACTCCGTGGTGGACGTCATGCTCGACGCGCACCGGCACCAGTCGTGGGCGCTGCTCGACCGCACCGGGCGCCTCGACCTGTTCCGGAGCCTGGACGAACGGGGCGTGTTCGCGGTGCGCCGGGCGATCGAACAGGTGGCGGGACGCCTCGGGATCTCGCGGGCCTCCGCCTACAGCTATCTGTCCCAGTCCCGCAAGCAGGCGCACGACGGAGGACACTCGTGACGACCACCACCCCACCGGTCACCCTCGACGACGTCCTGGACGCGGCCGCCCGGCTCAAGGGCGTGGCGCACCACACCCCGGTCCTGCGCTCGCGGACCTTGGACGCCCTGGTCGGCGCCGAGATCTTCCTCAAGTGTGAGAACTTCCAGCGCGTCGGAGCCTTCAAGTTCCGCGGCGCCTACAACGCGGCCTCCCGGCTGACCCCGGATCAGCTCGCCCGTGGCATCGCCGCCTACTCATCCGGGAACCACGCCCAGGCCGTCGCCCTGGCCGCCCGAGAGCTCGGCACCACCGCGGTGATCGTCATGCCCGAGGACGCCCCGCGCTCCAAGAGAGCGGCCACCGAGGGCTACGGCGCCGAGATCATCACGTACGACCGCTACACCGGCGACCGCGAGGCCATCACCGAGGCGCTGGCCGCCGAGCGGGGCCTGACCCTCATCCCGCCGTACGAACACCCGCACGTGATGGCGGGACAGGGCACGGCCGCGCTCGAACTCCTGGAGGAGACGGGCGAGTTGGGCGCCCTTCTCGCTCCGGTCGGCGGCGGCGGACTGATGGCGGGGAGCGCGACCGCCGCCAAGGGTCGGTACCAGGGGATCCGCATGATCGGCGTGGAACCCGAGGCCGGCGACGACACCAGGCGGTCCCTCGAAGCGGGGCGGCGCGTCAGCATCCCGGTGCCGAAGACCATCGCCGACGGACAGGCCCTGCACATGCCCGGAGAGCTGACCTTCTCGGTGAACCGGCGGCTCGTCGACGAGGTCGTGCTGGTCTCCGACGACGAGATCCGCGCCGCCATGCGGTTCGCCTTCGAGCGGCTGAAGATCGTCGTCGAGCCCAGTGGCGCCACTCCGCTGGCGGCCCTGCTCAGCGGACGGGTGAGCGGCCTGCCTGACCGGGTCGGGGTGATCGTCTCCGGCGGCAACGTCGACGCGGAGCGGTTCGCACGGCTCTGCGCGGGCGGGGACTGACACCTCGGCCATCGCGAGGGCGGCGTCCGCACACCACCGGCTCCGCGTCGGCAAGGCCTGCCCCCGTCACTCGAATGGCAGTCCCGGCTGGACAGGCGGACCATGGAGGGATGGGGCCCGGCCCCCGCCGGTGCCGCCCAGGAAGGGTGGGAGACGGAGACCGGCCCCGGCCGTACCGCAACACGGCCGGAAGGGAGAGCCGTCATGTTTGAGGTGAAGACGCTCGACAAGCCGGACGAGCGCCGCGATTTCCCGCGTGGCCACCTCGAAGCGGTCCACATGAGCGGACTGGACTTCGCCGTGGGCACCTTCGAACCGGGCTGGCGCTGGTCCGAGTCCGTGGCGCCCATCGCGGGCACCACGAGCTGCGAGGTCCACCACAACGGCTACGTGGTCCAGGGCCGCATGCACATCCTCATGGACGAAGGCGGCGAGGGCGAACTGGGCCCCGGCGACATCTTCGTGGTGTCACCCGGGCACGACGCCTGGGTCGTCGGCGACGAGCAGTGCGTGGTCTACGACTTCGCCGGTGGCATGGCGAAGGACTACGCGAAGGGCAAGTGAGACCAGCCCGTCCCGGACCGTCGACGCTCACACCGTGACGACGATCTTCGCGCGCGCGTGCTCCACCTCCAGATGCCGGATGGCCTCGGCCGCCTCGCTCAGCGGATACATCCGCTCGACGGCCGGGGCGATCTTTCCCGCGTCGGCGAGTTCCCGCAGGACCGTCAGGTTCTCCTTGCGTGCCTTCGCCGGGAGTTGTAGCACCCGTTGCCGGACGAAGGGGGAGAGGAGCACTCCCCGGAGCGTGAGCCGGACCGGGCCGAGGGCGCTGCCGCCCTCGTACACGCCACCGCCGGACAGCACGACTGTTCCGGCCGGAGTCGTCGCGCGCCGCAGATCGCGCAGTGAACGGTTGCCGACCAGATCCAGTACGACGTCGTAGCGGTGTCCGGCGCGGGCGAAGTCCTCGCGGGTGTAGTCGACGATCTGGTCCGCCCCGAGCGACCCGACGAGCTCGACGTTGCGTGCGCTGCACACAGCGGTCACCTCGGCGCCGTACGCCTTCGCGATCTGCACGGCGAAGGTGCCGACGCCGCCCGACGCGCCGTTCACCAGGACGGACTGCCCGGGCTTCAGACCGGCCACGTCCCGCAGTCCGATGAGCGCGGTGTTGGCGGCCAGCGGCATCGCGGCGGCCTGTTCGAAGGTGAGCCCCGCGGGCTTGAGGTCCGTCTCGGCGTCCTTGGCACACACGAACTCCGCGAACGTACCGTCCGCCTCGCCGTACACCTCGTCGCCGGGATGCAGCCCCTTGACCTCCGGGCCGACCGCCTCGACGCGGCCCGCGAAGTCCCGGCCCCGGATCCGTACCTTCGGCGCCCGCAGCCCGAACGCCAGCCGGGCGATCTTCGGGTCGCCGCGCAGATAGTGCCAGTCGTAGGCGTTGACCGAGGCCGCGTGCACCCGCACCAGCACCTCTCCGGCGGCCGGCACCGGCTGTTCGACCTCCCGCAACTCCAGCGTGTCCACCGAGCCGTAGCCGTCCTGGACGACTGCCTTCATGGGACCCCCTCCGTCCTTTCGGAGCGTAGGGAAGAGGCATCGACTTGCCATCGGAAACCGAACGGTTTACCCTTCTGGGCGTAGATAAACCGATCGTTTTTTCCGACGTTACTGGAGAGTTCCCCCCATGACCACCATCGAAGGTTCCGTCGCCCTGGTCACCGGTGGCAGCCGCGGCATCGGCCGGGCGCTGGTGTCCGCCCTCTACGAGCGCGGAGCCAAGAAGGTGTACGCCACCGCCCGTGACCCGCGGACCGTCACGCACCCCGACGCCGTCCCGCTGGCCCTCGAGGTGAGCGACTCCGCCTCCGTCGCGGCCGCCGCCGAGCAGGCACAGGACGTCACCCTGCTGATCAACAACGCGGGCGCGTCCGTGGGCGCGAGCTTCCTGGACGCGCCCGTCGAGGACGTCCGCCGGGAGTTCGAGACCAACTTCTACGGCCCGCTCCTCGTAACCCGCGCCTTCGTCCCGATCATCGAGCGCAACGGCGGCGGCCACATTCTCAACGTCCACTCGGTGCTCTCGTGGCTCGGCGTCGCAGGCTCCTACAGCGCCTCCAAGGCCGCCCTGTGGTCGCAGACCAACTCCCTGCGCCTGGACCTGAAGCCGCGCGGCATCGAGGTCACCGGCCTGCACGTCGGATACGTCGACACGGACATGACCACGGGGATCGACGCCCCGAAGGTCACTCCGGAGAGCGTGGCGGCCCAGGCCCTCGACGGCATCCAGTCCGGCGCCTTCGAGGTGCTCGCCGACGACCTGACCCGCCAGGTGAAGGCCGGACTCGCGGCCGATCTCAGGGCGCTGTACCCGCAGTTGGCGGCCTGAGTCAGCGGAGGGGGCGTGGGGCGGTCCGCCGGTGGATGCTCCCGCCGGGCGCGTACCAGCCCGCCTTCTTCCGGACCGCCGGGCTCGGGTCCCCGGCGCGACTGGCCTCCAGGGCGGCGACGGCACGGCCGTCGGTGTGGGCGAACTTGCCGACCAGTTCCGCGGCCCTCATCCGCACCCGCGGATCGGGATCGCCGGCCAGATGCCGCAGCGCGGGTTCGAGGACCTGCTCCGCGCCCGGCGCACAGGTGTCGCCCTTGCACCGGTCGCAGGCGAGCGCGTGGAACGCGGCGATCCGGACCCGGGCGTCCGGGTCGTCGGCCATGGCGGTGAGCTCGCCCATGGACTCGGTGTCGACCAGGTGGTCGAGGAGACGGCAACAGCCCTCGCGGACGGCCGCGTTCGCGTCTCGCAGGCCGGCACGGACGGCGGTCAGCGCGGCCGCGTCGCGCCTGAGCAGCTCGTGGTAGGCCGCGACGGCTCGCTGCGGGTCGCCCAGGCAGGAGACGAGGGCTTCGTTGTCGGTCCTGACGAATCCGAGCATGACCTCAGTGTCGAACCGCAACGCCGGGCCCGGCAAAGGGGTTTCGGCGACCCGCTCAGATCGGCAGCAGCCGTCCCACGAGCGCGCTGAGCTGCCGGACGTTGCGGCACTCGTGCATCTCCACCAGCTCGGCGTACTCGTACGCCGCCGAGTCCCCCGTGCCCCACTGCGCCCGCGCCTCGGGGTTCAACCAGTAGACACGACGCGCCCGTTCGGTGATCTCCCGTACGGCGGACAGGTTCGGGTCGCTCATGTTGGTGCGGGCGTCACCGAGCACGAACACCGTGGTGCGCGGGCTCAGCGCGTCGCCGTACCGCGACGCGAACTCGCCCAGTGCCACGCCGTAGTCGCTGCTGCCGTGCCAGCCCGTGAGGGTGGCCTCGGCCCGGATGCGGGCGCTGAGTCCCTCCGCGTCGGCGGCGCCGTGTTCGAGGAGCCGGGTGACCTCGTCGAGCCGGTTGACGAAGGCGAACACCCGCACCTTGCTGAACTGGTCGTGCAGCGCCTGCACCAGCAGCATCGTGAAGTCGGAGAACCCCGACACCGAGCCCGACACATCGCACAGCAGCACCAGTTCGGGACGGGCCGGCCTGCGCCGCCGCAGTACCGGCTTCATCGGCACCCCGCCCGTCGACAGGGAACCGCGCAGAGTCCGCCGTAGATCGATACTGCCCCGCGCGGCACGACGGCGACGCGCCGCGAGCCTGGTGGCGAGCTTGCGGGCCAACGGCTGGACCGTGCGCCGCAGTTCGGCCAGCCGGTCCTTGCCCGCGAACAGGAAGTCGACCCGGTCGGTCGTCGGGGCCACCGCCCGTCGCGCGATCTCGTCCGTACCCCGCCGCTCGGCGACCCGCCGCCGGGCCTCCGCCGCCACCAGCGCACGGAACGCCTCGATGCGCCGCCGGATCTCGTCCTCCAGCAACCGGTCGGTGAACCCCGACATGCCCTGCTGCCCCCGCACATCGTCGCGGACGCGCGCGAGCAGGGTCTGCGGGCGCAGCCGGTCGAGGGTCTGGTACGACGACCAGCCGTCCGAGGAGGGGGAGTTGCCGTATCCGCCGAACCCGTCGACCGCCTCCGTCGCGAGGCGTGCCATCAGGGTCTCGTCGTTCGCGGCGAGAGCCTGGGCGAGCCGCTCGCGCAGATCCTCCCGGTCCGCGGGTTCGCCGCCGGGCGCGCCGACGCCCCGTGGGAAATACAGGTCGAAGACCGGGTCGAACACCTTGCGCTGGGCCGGTCCGTGCAGCAGCGTCGCCGCAAGACCCTCCCGCAACAGCTCGCGGTCCGCGAACCCCAGCGCCTCGACCGCCCGCCCCGCGTCCACGGTCTCGCCGGTCCCGATCCGCACCCCGTGCGCGCGCAGGGCGCCGACCAGGGAGGTCAGCCGGTCGGCGGTGCTCACACCGCGTCCAGATCGAGCTTGGCCCCGGCCTTGAGGATGTCGTCCTGGTGCTTGAGCAGTACGCCCAGGCTGTCCCGTACGACCGTCTCGTCGAGGTGGTCCGCGCCGAGCGCGAGGAGCGTGCGCGCCCAGTCGATGGTCTCCGCGACCGAGGGCACCTTGCGCAGGTCCATCGCCCTGAGCGCCCCCACGACCCGGACCACGGACTTCGCCAGCGTCTCGTCGAGGCCCGGCACCTTCAGCCGTACGATCCGCCGCTCCAGCTCCTCCTCCGGGAACCCGATGTGCAGGAACAGGCAGCGGCGGCGCAGGGCCTCCGACAGCTCACGGCTGGCGTTGGAGGTGAGGACGACGAAGGGGCGGCGGGACGCGGTGATCGTGCCCAGTTCGGGGACCGTGACCTGGAAGTCGCTCAGGACCTCCAGGAGCAGCCCCTCGACCTCCACGTCTGCCTTGTCGGTCTCGTCGATCAGCAGCACCTTGGGCTCGTCGCCGCGGATCGCCGTCAGCAGGGGCCGGGAGAGCAGGAACTCCTCGCTGAAGATGTCCGTGCGGGCCTCGTCCCAGGTCTCGTCCCGGCCGGCGCTGATCCGCAGCAGCTGCTTGGCGTGGTTCCACTCGTACAGCGCCCGGGACTCGTCCACGCCCTCGTAGCACTGCAGCCGCACCAGCTGCGCCTGCGCCACCTCGGCCACCGCCTTGGCCAGTTCCGTCTTGCCGACCCCGGCGGGGCCCTCGACCAGGAGCGGCTTGCCGAGGCGGTCGGCGAGGAAGACGGTCGTGGCGACCGCGGGGGAGGCGAGGTAGCCGGTCTCGGCGAGGCGCACGGAGACGTCGTCGACGGATGTGAACAGCAACGGGGCCTCCAGCGCGGTGCGAACTCGTTTCCAACTATCTAAGCGCTTGTTCACCTCTTCTGTCACGTGGTCGAAGCCCAGTGGACGCGGCCGACGGGCAGGAGGAAGGGGCGTCACCGAAGTGACGCCCCTGGACCGACCGCCGCCCTTCACGCCGCCAGACCCACCGCCTCCACCGCCGGAGCGCGCAGTACCCTGCGGGCGGTGGCCACAGTGGTCCCGACCGTCGTCGCCGCCGCGATGGACACCATCGCCAGCCAGATACCGAGACCCTGGTGGGGCAGTACCGAGTCGGTGCGGACGACGGTGAACGGAATGATCCCCGCCAGCGCGGCCAGCGTGCCGAAGAAGAGCCCGACGGCCGTGAGGATCAGCGACTCCGCGCCCACCGTGCCCAGCACCTGCCCCGGCGTCGCCCCGGCGAGGCGCTGCTGCCCGAACTCCCGGCTGCGGTACGTCGTCGCCGCGTACAGCGAGTTGACCAGCATCACGCAGACGAACACCACGATGATGCCGACGACCGTGAGGTTCAGTGTCTGCAGGTTCTTCGCCTCGACCGTCCGCACCGCGCCCGAGGCGTCCATGGCGTCACTCTCCACGCCCTGCATGTACAGCGTGGCGACGGACACCGCCGTGAACAGCACCAGAGACATCAGGACCCCGGCCAGATGATCCGCCCGTCGACGCAGGTTCCGCACGGCCAGCCAGCCGCTCGCGCCGGTCAGCGGCAGCCGGTCCAGGACGCCCTTCAGCAGCCGGGGCGCGAGCAGTGCGAACCCCACGGACAGCAGGATCGCCCCGTACGCCGGCGCTGCCATGAGCGCCTCGTCCGACGCCGAGAAGGCGAACGTGGAGGTGGCCGACAAGGCACCGGTGCCGAGAGCGCCGTACGCGAGGAACGTCCGCGCCCGGCCCCGTGGCCGACGCGTGCGGGTGGCCCGTCGCACGGCGAGGAACGCGGCGCCCGCGGCGGCCACCAGCGTGATGTCGACACCCGACAGCAGCGCCACGGGACCGAAGGAGTGTTCGACGTTCGCCGCGACCTGGCCGCTGTCCTGGAAGGCGCCCAGCAGCGCCTGCCCGCCGAGCATCGCCGGACCGATCGCCAGCACGGCACCGATCAGAGCGACCGCCACCGCCTCACCCACGACCATCCGCCTGATCTGCCCCGGAGTCGCCCCGGAGCACCGCAGCAGCTCCAACTCGCCCGCCCGCTGGCGGACGTTGACCGTCAGCGTCGACGCCACGGCGAAGAACACCAGGAGGGTGCCGTAACCGCCGACGACACTCGCCGAGGTGGTCAGGGTCTCCGAGCTCACCGTGTCGACACCGGGCTGTCCCGCCGTGTCGTACAGCGAGTTGAACGTCATGATGATCCCCGCGCCCAGGAAGGCGGCCAGCAGGGTCGCGAGGAACCGTCCGGGTCGTTGCCGTATCGACCGCATCGCCAGCATGAACATCGCTCACACCCCCACCGTCACGTCGTCAGCCAGGTGTGCGAGGCGCTCGGCCACCGCGTCCGGTGTCGGCGCGTCCATCCGGCCCGCGAGCCGGCCGTCCGCGAGGAACAGCACGGAGTCGGCGTAGGAGGCGGCGACCGGATCGTGGGTCACCATCACCACGGTCCGACCGTGCACCCGCACCGCCTCCTGGAGCAGCAGCAGCACGTCCCGCGCGCTGCGGGTGTCCAGGGCGCCGGTCGGCTCGTCCGCGAAGATCACCCGGGGGTCGGTGACGAGCGCCCGGGCGATCGCCACGCGCTGCCGCTGCCCGCCGGAGAGCTGGTCGGGCCGGTGACCGAGGCGGTCACCGAGCCCCACGGAGGTGAGGACCTCCCGGGCCCGCCGCCGGTTCACCTTGCGACCCGCGAGCTTCAGCGGCAGCACCGTGTTCTGCGCGACCGTCAGCGTCTCCAGCAGGTTGTACTGCTGGAACACGAAGCCGACCCGGCCGCGCCGGAACCGCGTCAGCTCGGCCTCGCCGCCACCCGTCAACTCCGTACCGTCCACCCGTACGATCCCGCTGTCCGGCCGGTCGAGACCGGCCGCGCACTGCAGCAACGTGGACTTCCCGGACCCCGAAGGCCCCATGACGGCGGTGAAGGTGCCCCGGCCCAGGCTCAGCGTGATCCCGTCCAGCGCGGTCACGGCACTGTCGTCCGTGCCGTACGTCTTGCTGACCTTGACCAGCCGCAGCGCCTCGGCGGCGGGTCCCGTGTCGTGCGTACGTCGTGAGCCTGTGCGAAACATCGTCGTCCCCCTTCGTCCGGCACTCCGTGTGCCTCGCTGAAGAACCTACGGAGACGGCGGGCCGGGCACATTGGGCGCAGAACCCGTCTTCAGGGGTGTACTCAGTGACACCCACTGGCGGATACGGCAGGCTTGATCACCATGACCGACGGAATAGCCTGGCTCGCCGAACCGGAGTCCATCGCCTGGGGCGGCTACAGCATCGTGATGGCGCGCGACCTCGAATCGGAGTCCCTGGCGCGGCGGGTGGCCGCCACCGCCTTCCGCGGGAGAACCAGAACCCGCTCCCTGGGCGAACTCACCGGCCGCCAGGTGCAGGACGTACTGGAAGGCGTCTTCGAATACGGCCACCAGGAGATCGCCCTGCGCCACGGAGAGCTGGGGGAGTGGTCGTATGTGATCAAGTACGGCGGCTGGCAGGCGGAGTTCGGCCCCACCCCCGCCATCGACCGCGGTGAACTGCACGTCTTCCACCTGGAGTTCGAGGAGGAGAACGGCAAGCCGGTGCCCCCGTCCTTCGCCTACCGGTACGACGAGCGACTGATGTGCACGTTCAACCTGCACCTGGACGGCAGTTGGGGAAACGGCAGCCCCGAGGGCGACCCCGAGACGGTCGCCGCCGTGCACGAGCGGCTCACCGCTGCCGGACTGCCCGACGACGACCTCGACGACCGCCTCGTGCACCGGGCCTGCCTGAAGGTCCTCCAGGATCACTTCGGCCTCTCGCTGCCCCGTCGGCAGATCCTGGAGGAAACGCTCCCCACGCTGCTGTTGAAAGACTCCTGACCCTCGGACGGCCAGGCCCAAGGCGCAGCCGCCGCGAACCGCCGGGTGCGATGGACGCGTGACCGCGCCCCGCACGGCCGCCTCGCGCGACGCGAGTGGACCGCCCTGCCCCTCGCGGTGCTCGCCCGCCGCTGGGGCTGGGCGGCCGGACCCGTCCTCGTCGACGGGGCGATCCTCTGCACGATCCCGTCCCTGGCGACGTTCCGCCTGCTCCTGCCCGGCTACGGCCTCTCCGCGACTTCGGCCTGTTGCCGGCCGACGAGAGGCGCCTCCAGAACGCCGACTACGAGGTCCCGGTCGTGAGCCGCTCCTGAACAGGCCGACAGTTGGCGGCGATTGCCTCCGACGCGGCGTTGTCAGTGGGGCGCTGTACGTTTCGAGGCATGGGGATCTATCTGGTGAGCGTCGGGGCGCGGGAGTGGTTCGACGAGGACGAGGACGAAGGCGGCAGGGGCGCCCTCGCCTCGGCGCTCGGCGAGGAGCTGAGCCGGCGCGGCCTGCCGCCGTACGAGTCCGTGCCGGAGAGACCGGAGCGGCTGGTGCGCGGGGCGGGGCTGTCGTTCGAGGAGAAGCTCGTCCCTCCCATGGACGGGTTCGAGGCGCTGTGCCGGACGCACCTGTCGCCCAAGGAGTACGAGGTGCTCTGCGGCTGGTCCGTGCTGGTGCCGATCTCCCTCGACGAGGAGATCTGGCTGTCGGTCCCCACCTCGTACACCGACACGACGATGGTGGCCGGAGCGCCTCAGGTGCTCGCCCTGGCGGAACGCCTGGCGGGGGCCGTCGCGCTGCCGGTGGACGAGATACCGGCGGCCTGCGACAACCTCGACCTGACCATGTGGTTCCTGGAGGGCCCGGCGAAGGACACCGCCGCCGCCCGGCCCGGACCGTGGGGCGAGGACCTGGACGCGGCCTTCTACGTGGCGCTGTTCCTGCGCGCCGCACAGCACTCCCTGCGGCGCGGCTGCCCGATCGTCTACTGCTGATGTTTCGCCTCCGTGACGTCGGTGACCGTACTGGTGCGGTGCCGGGCCTTCACGGTGCCCGCCACGCCCGGTACACCCGGTTCATGGGGGACAACAACGGGGGACGCCGCCGGTGGTGGCGTCAAGTGAGAGAGACGTTCGGCGGGGCGGAGATCGAGCGGCGGCCCAAGCGGCTCGCCGATCTCGTACGGCGGCCCGACGACGAGGTGGCCTACAAGGCCTTCTGCGAGGCGTATCCCGCGCAGCACCTGGGCATGGAGCGAGCGCTCGGCACCGCACAGTGCGCGTTCGACCGGGCGACCCGCCAGGCCGTCCAGCAGACCCTGACCAGGGCCCTGCGCAATGTCCTGGACGACAACGGCCCGCAGTCCGGTGACTACGTGCGCGCCTACCTCGACCAGGAACTCGCGGACGTGCACGCCTGGCTGGACCAGGACCGGGTCACCGCGGTCGGCCGCGGGCTCAACATCGGCCTGGGCCTGGGCGCCCTCGCCGGAGTCCTGCTGCTGGCCGTGCCGCTCCTGGCCGGCCTGCCCGCCCTGCACCTCCTGGGCGTCACCCTCGACTGCGGCAACCGCTGGGGCCTGCTCGGTGTGTTCGCCGCGGGCGGGGTGGGGGCCCTGGGAGCGGTCCTCAGCGTCCTGGTCCGACTGCGCCTCAGCGTCGAGGAACTGACCTGCCGCCAGGCCACGGGCCCGGGAGGCATCCAGGAACCGGCCCGCCAACTCGCCCGTCGTATGCGCCACGAGGGCGTCTACCGGGTCATCGTCGGCTGGATCCTGGCGATCGCCGTCTATCTGGTCCTCAGCGGCGGCATCGTGCCGGTCATGGAGATCCCGACGACGGCGTCGGAGGTATGTGCCTCCGCAGGACAGCCGAGCCCGCCGGTGACGGGCACCGAGTTCTGGGGTTTCTGGTGCGCCATCGGCTTCGTGGCCGGCTTCAACGAACGCTGGGCGTTCGGCATTCTGAGGCGGGACATGACCCACCGTAGCGCTCGGTGAAGGGGTGGTTCCGATTCTGAACGGTTTCAATCCCTTGCGTCGGCCCAGACGGTGGACACCCGCCCCATTCGTCACTTAGCTTCAACGGCCGATGAACTGAATCGATACAACTCCGAGCAGCCGAAGGGACACGGCATGACCGACGGAGTCGACAGCACGAACGGCGGGCCGGTGCGTCGCGGGACGGTTCCGGGGACCGCGCCGGCCGCCGACCGCACCGCCGTCGAGGGCCTCACCGTGGAGCACCGCACCAATCCGCTGGGCGTGGACGAGGTCCGCCCGAGATTCGGCTGGCGTACCGCGTCCCGGGTCCGCGGCCGCCGCCAGACGGCCTACCGCGTCCTCGTCGCCACCACCCCCGACCGCCTCGCGGACGGCCACGCGGACGTCTGGGACAGCGGCCGCGTCGACTCGGCGGACTCGGTCGCGGTCCGCTACGAGGGCCCGGAACTGCGCGCCTCGACGCGTTACCACTGGACGGTCCGGGTCTGGGACGAGAACGGCCGCGAGGTCCCCGAAGCCCCCACGGCCCGCTTCGAGACCGGACTGCTCAGCACCGACGGCATCACCGGCTGGGACGGCGCCCGCTGGATCACCATGGCGGGCAAGGCGGCGAACAGCCCCGGTGCGCCCTTGCTCCGGAGGCAGGCGGAGCTCGCGCACGCACCCGTACGCGAGGCCCGGCTCTACGTCTCCGCGCTCGGCGTGTACGACGCCTATGTCAACGGCTGCCGCGTGACCGTGCCCCAGGACGGCCGCACCACCCACGAACTCCTCGCCCCCGGCTGGACCAACTACGACGCCACCGTCAGTTACTTCGCCTACGACGTGACCGGTCTGCTGGCGGGGGAGCGGCAGGTCACCCTCGCGGCCGTACTGGGCAACGGCTGGTACAACAGCCGCGTCTCCGAGAACAGCGCCTACTACTCGCAGGACGGCAACCGCCTCGCTCTCAAGGCCAAGCTGCTGATCCGCCATGACGACGGCTCGACCCGGACCGTCGTGACAGCGCCCGGCGACGACTGGCGGGCCACGGACACCGGCCCCTACCGCGCCGACGACATCTACGACGGGCAGACGTACGACGCCCGTGCGGAACTGCCCGGTTGGGCGGCCAACGGCTTCGACGCCTCCGCCTGGACCGGTGTCGAGGAGCACGACTTCACCACCCGTTTCCCCGAGTCCCGACTGGTCGCCTACCCGGGCGAGTCGGCCCGCCTGATGCCCCACTGGGACCGCAGGCCACAGTCGATCACCGTCTACACCGGCGGCAGCGACTTCGTGGTCGACCCCGCCCGGACGATCACCGGTCCCACCGAGGCGGCCACCGCCGCCGTCACCCTGCACCCCGGCGACACCGCCGTGATCGACCTGGGCCAGAACATGGTCGGTGTTCCCCGCTACACCCTCCACGGCCCGGCGGGCGCCGAAGTCGCCTTCAGGCCGGGGGAGATGCTCAACGACAGGAGCGCGGGCGCCGACGGCCCCGAGGGCTCCGTCTACCGGGCCAACCTCCGCACGGCGAAGGCCACCAGCACCTACATCCTCAAGGGCGACCCGGCGGGCGAGACCCACCAGGACTCCCTGACCTTCTACGGCTTCCGCCACCTCTCCGTCACCGCGACCGCCACCGTCACCCTCACCGACCTGACCGGCAGGGTCGCCACCTCCGCCCTCCACGACATCGGCGACCTCACCACCGACGACCCGGACGTCAACCAACTGATCAGCAACGTCCGTTGGGGCCAGCGCGGCAACTACCTATGGGTGCCCACCGACTGCCCGCAACGCGACGAACGCTGCGGCTGGACCGGAGACACCCAGCTCTTCTCCCAGACCGGCCTCTACAACACCGACGCGGTCGCCTTCCTCAGCCACTTCCAGGACATCCTGATCGACTCCCAGCGCACCTACGGCGCGGACGGCGCCCAGTTCACCTGGATCGCGCCCGGCGCCCGCTACAACGAGCCGGTTCCGGCGAGCGGTTGGGCGGACTGCGGGGTCGTCGTCCCCTGGACGGTGTGGCAGATGAGCGGCGACACCACCATCGTGGACCGCAGCTGGGACGCCATGACGGCCTACATGGACTGGATCCACGCGCGCACCGGCGACACCTACGCCGGTCAGGGCGCGATCTTCGGCGACTGGCTGGCCTTCCAGGTCACCAGCACCCAGCTCATCAGCGACGCCTACTACGCCTACAGCGCCCGCCTCATGGCCGCCATGGCCCGCGCCACCGGCCGGACCGCCGAGGCCCACGCCTACGACAAGCTCTTCGACCACATCAAACGGGCGTTCGTCACCAGGTACCTCAGCACCGAGGGCGGCCGCCTCACCGTGCGTTCCAGCCTCGGTTCCCCGCCGCCCTGGACCCCGGGAGGCAGCCCCACCCGGACCGAGGACGACAGCCAGACCGCTCTGCTCTGGGTCCTCAAACTCGGCCTGTACGACACCGAGGTCCAGCGGCGCGCCGTAGTCGAGCTCCTCGTCCAGAACATCGGCAACTGCGCCGCCTACAAGGCCGCCCACCCCGACAGCACCCGCGTCGGACACGCGGAGAACACCCTCTCGGTCGGCTTCCTCGGCGTGAACGTCCTGGCACCCGTCCTCACCGACGAGGGCAAGGTGGAGCTGGCGTACGAGGTGTTGCACCAGGGCGCCATGCCGTCCTGGCTGTACTCGGTGAAGAACGGTGCGACGACCGTCTGGGAGCGCTGGAACTCCTACTCGAAGGAGGACGGTTTCGGACCGGTCGAGATGAACTCGTTCAACCACTACGCCTACGGCGCGATCATGGAGTGGATGTACGAGAGCATGGCCGGCATCGCCAAGGACCCGGCCCACCCTGGCTTCAGGCACTTCTTCCTGCGCCCGCACCTCGACCCCACGGGCCGGATCACACAGGTGAGGGGTTCCCACCGGTCGCCGTACGGTGAGATCGTCAGCGAATGGGCGGTACGGGAGGGCGAGTTCACGCACCGGGTCGCGGTCCCCGCCAACAGCACCGCGACCCTGCTCATCCCCACCAGTGACCCGGACTCGGTGCGCGAAAGCCGTACACCCCTGTCCAGCGTCAAGGGGGTGAAGTACCTGGGCTTCGAGGACGGCACCGCGTCCTTCGAACTCCCATCAGGGCGCTACGACTTGACCTCCACGCTCGCCTGACCGTCCACCAGCACCACCTCCAGGGTGCGCGGACCGTGCACCCCCTCGACCCGGTCCAGCTCGATGTCACTGGTCGCCGACGGACCGGAGATCCATGTCAACGGGCGTACCGGGTCGAGCCGTTCGAGAGCCTGCGGGACGGAGGAGACCACCTGGTCCGGGACCCGTACTACACAGATGTGATGGTCGGGGACGAGGGTGATGCGGCGGCGGCCCTGGTCGGGGGAGCCGTCCAGGACGATGGTGCCGGTCTCGGCGACGGCCACCGCGCACGCCGTGACCACACTGTCGATGCGGTCCAGCTCGTGCGGGGTGCTCTCGATCCGGTCCAGGACCTGCTCGGCGTCGGCGTCGGCCAGCCAGGCCCGCTCCAGGCCGGTCGGCACGAGCACCGTCCTCGAACCGTGGGCGGCCAGCATCCCGGCGAGCGTCGCCGGCAGGTCGGCCGCCGTGCAGCGGTGCACGATCGCCCGGTAGTCGGCCAGGTTCTCGGCGAGCAGCTCCACGGTCTCCTCGACACTGCGCTCCCCGTGCTCCCGCAGATACGCGCGCTCGATCGGGGCGTCCTCGCCGGGGGCGTCGGCCAGCGCGCGCCGCACCCGGCCCAGGATCCGGTCCCTGCTGCTCACTTGCCGCCCTCCTTGCCGCCGTTGGTGCGCTGCCACCAGTCGCGGAACGGTTCCGCGGGGACGGCGGGCAGATCCCGGGTCCCGCTCCACGCCTTCCCGGGACCGGGAAGCGAGCGGGGATGGATGCGCCGGGTGCGTGAGGCCATCCGCTGCCCGGTGCGCAGGGCGCCGGGATGGGCGAACGCCCATCGGGCCGCCCGCATCGCCGCCCTCTCGGCCGCGTGCCCCTTGGCGGGCTTGAGGACGACCTTGTTGCCCTCGCGGACCACAGGGCCGCCCTGCACCACCCGTTCCCGCAGATGCACCAGCACCTCGGGGATGTCGATGGCGACCGGGCAGACCTCGTAGCAGGCCCCGCACAGCGTCGAGGCGTACGGCAGCGAGGCGTCGATCTCGCTCGCTGTGCCCCGGAGCTGGGGGCTGAGGATGGCGCCGATCGGGCCCGGGTAGACCGAGCCGTAGGCGTGGCCGCCGGCCCGCTCGTACACCGGGCAGACATTCAGGCAGGCCGAGCAGCGGATGCAGCGCAGGGCCTGGCGGCCGACCTCGTCGGCGAGGGTGTCGGAGCGGCCGTTGTCGAGGAGCACCAGATGGAAGTTCTGCGGGCCGTCCTCGTCCGTGGTGCCGGTCCACGTGGAGGTGTAGGGGTTCATACGCTCGGCGGTCGAGGAGCGGGGGAGCGTCTGGAGGAAGACCTCCAGGTCCTGCCAGGTCGGCACGATCTTCTCGATGCCGACGACCGAGATCAGCGTCTCCGGCAGGGTCAGACACATGCGTCCGTTGCCCTCGGACTCCACGACCACCAGGGTGCCGGTCTCGGCGACCATGAAGTTGGCGCCGGAGACGCCGACCTTGGCGCGCAGGAACTTCTCCCGCAGGTGCAGCCGGGCCGCCTCCGCCAGTTCAGCGGGCGTGTCGGTGAGGCCCTCGGGGGCGGGGCGGCCCCACTCGCTCATCTCGCGCTCGAAGATGTCCCGGATCTCGCCCCGGTTGCGGTGGATCGCCGGGACGAGGATGTGCGAGGGCCGGTCCTTGCCCAACTGCACGATCAGCTCGGCGAGATCGGTCTCGTAGGCGTGAATGCCCTCTTCGAGAAGGGCCTCGTTGAGCCCGATCTCCTGCGTGGCCATCGACTTGACCTTCACGACCTCCGACTCGCCGGTCATCTTGACGAGTTGGGTGACGATCTCGTTGGCCTCGTCGGCGTCGGCCGCCCAGTGGACGGTGCCGCCCGCCGCCACG
Organism: Streptomyces sp. NPDC048420; assembly: GCF_040651535.1. Classification (NCBI taxonomy): domain Bacteria; kingdom Bacillati; phylum Actinomycetota; class Actinomycetes; order Kitasatosporales; family Streptomycetaceae; genus Streptomyces; species Streptomyces sp. NPDC048420. The sequence goes on along the minus strand of NZ_JBEZKG010000011.1, from coordinate 347,516 downwards.
ACCGACTCCTCCAACTGCACGAGATAGCGGTCGAGATGACGCAGCGTGTGGTCCTTGATCTGCTTGCCCGCCTCGCGCAGCTCCGCCCAGTCGGAGACCTCGGCGACGGCGTTCGCCCGCTTGGCGCGGATGGTGTGCGTGGCGTGGCGCAGATTGCCGCGCAGCGTCTTGTTGTTGACCGCTTCGTGCGCGGCCTTGGGGAAGGCCGGCATCCCCACGAACGTCCCGCTCATACGGCCGGCTCCTCTTCCGTGCTCGCCAGGATCTCCGCGATGTGCACCGGCCGCATCCCCGACTCCAGCCGTCCCATCGTGCCCCCGATGTGCATGAGACAGGAGTTGTCGGCGGCGCACAGCACCTCGGCACCCGTCGACTCGGCGTTGCGTACCTTGTCCGTGCCCATCGCCGCCGAGACATCGGCGTTCTTCAGTGCGAAGGTGCCACCGAAGCCGCAGCACTCGTCGGCACCCGGAAGCTCCTTGAGCTCCAGCCCCTTGACCGCCTGGAGCAGCCGCCGAGGACGGTCGCCGAGCCCCAGACCACGCAGTCCGTGACAGGTCGGGTGGTAGGTCACCGCGTGCGGGTAGTACGCCCCGACGTCCGTCACCCCCAGCACGTCCACCAGGAACTCGGTGAGCTCGTACGTCTTGGGCACCACGGGGGCCAGTGTGGCCGCGAGGCTCTCCCCGCGCCCCTCGGCCCGGGCCCGCTCACCCATCCGCGGATACAGCTCCCGCACCATCGCCCCGCAGGACCCGGACGGCGTCACGATCGCCTCGTAGTCCCGGAAGACATCGGAGAAATGCCGGGCCAGCGGTTCCGCCTCATGCCGGTAGCCGGTGTTGTAGTGCGCCTGCCCACAGCAGGTCTGGGACATCGGGAAGTCGACCTCGACGCCCAGCCTGGTCAGCAGTTTCACCACAGCGCGCCCGGTGTCCGGATAGAGCGTGTCGTTGACACAGGTCAGGAACAGGGCGACACGCATCGCGGCTCCTTGTGGTCGGTCATCGGATGGGTGAAGCGTAGTCCGGGGGTGAGATCCGGGCGAGACCCCGGTCAGGCCCGGGCGAGCCGGGCCTGCGCCTCGCGCCAGCGCGCGGTGTCGCCCTGGGGCTCGTACCGCGTGAGCGGCTGGGTCCGGGTGAGCAGCTCACGCCCGCCCGCCAGGTCACCCACGAGCCCGTGAGCCCGCGCCTGGACCAGCACGTTCCCGAGCGCGGCCGCCTCGGTCGGCCCCGCCACCACCGGCAGCCCGCAGGCGTCGGCGGTCAGCTGGCACAGCAGGGCGTTGCGCGTCCCGCCCCCGACGACGTACACCACGTCCACGGGGTGGTCGGCCAGTCGCTGCGCCTCCTCGACGGCCTTGCGGTGGGCCAGCGCCAGCGAGTCGAGGATGCAGCGCGTGACCTCGGCGGGGGTGCCGGGCACCGGCTGCCCCGAGGCACGGCACGCCTCGGCGATCCGCTCCGGCATCCGCCCCGGCGCGAGGAACATGGCGTCTCCCGCGTCCACGACCGACCGCAGCGCCGGCACCTTGGCCGCGTCGAGGAGCAGCTCGCCCAGGTCGGGGTCGCCCCAGGCCCGTACGCACTCCTGGAGCAGCCACAGCCCCATGATGTTCCGCAGATACCGGACCGTGCCGTCCAGCCCCAGCTCGTTGGTGAAGTTGGCGGCCCGGCTCTCCTCCGTCAGCACCGGCGCGTCCAGCTCAAGGCCCGCGAGGGACCAGGTGCCGGTGCAGATGTACGCGAACCGGTCGCCGGACGCGGGCACGGCGGCCACCGCGGAGGCGGTGTCGTGCGACCCGACGGCCGTCACGGGCACGGGCCCGCGGAGTCCGGTCTCCTCCAGCACCTCGGGCCGCAGCAGCCCCGCCGGATCACCTGGCTGCCGTAGCGGCGCGAACAGCTCCAGGTCGATCCCGACCCGCTCGGCGATCTCGTACGACCACTCGCGCGTCCGGGGATCGATCAGCTGGGTGGTCGAGGCGTTGGTCAGCTCGGTGCCCTGCTCGCCGGTGAGCCAGTACGTGAGCAGGTCGGGGATCATCAACAGCCGCTGTGCGCCGCCGGGTCCGTCGGCGACGAGCTGGTACAGCGTGTTGAAGGGCGCGTACTGCAGGCCGGTCGCCGCATAGAGCTCGGGCGCGGGCACGGTCGCCCACACCTTCTGCGCGATGCCCTCGGTCCGGGAGTCCCGGTAGTGCACCGGGTTGCCCAGCAGCGCCCCGTCGGCGTCCAGCAGCCCGTAGTCCACGGCCCAGCTGTCGATGCCCACGGAGTCGACCTGCCCGGCGGACTTGAGCCCGTCCAGGACACCGCCGTAGAGCGAGAGGATGTCCCAGCGCAGCCCCTCCGGGACCCGCACCGGCCGGTTCACGAACCGGTGCGCCTCGGTCAGTTGCAGGCTGTCGGGGCCGACGCGACCGACCATGACACGTCCGCTGGACGCACCGAGGTCGACCGCGGCGTACGACTTCACGGACGCGCTCATCGCAGGAAGGCGGCCGCGACGCCGGCGTCGACGGGGACGTGCAGACCGGTGGTGTGGGTCAACTCCCCGCCGGTCAGCGCGAAGACGGCGTTGGCCACGTGCTCGGGCAGCACCTCGCGCTTGAGGATGGTCCGCTGGGCGTAGAACTCGCCGAGCTTCTCCTCCTCCACGCCGTACACGGCCGCCCGCTTGGCGCCCCAGCCGCCGGCGAAGATGCCGGACCCGCGCACCACGCCATCGGGGTTGACACCGTTGACGCGGATGCCGTGCTCACCCAACTCGGCTGCCAACAGCCGCACTTGGTGGGCCTGGTCGGCCTTGGTGGCGGAGTAGGCGATGTTGTTGGGACCGGCGAACACGGCGTTCTTGGAAGCGATGTAGACGATGTCGCCGCCCAGCTTCTGCGCGATCATCACCCGGGCCGCCTCCCGCGACACCAGGAAGGAACCGCGAGCCATGATGTCGTGCTGGAGGTCCCAGTCCTTGGCGGAGGTCTCCAGGAGCGGCTTGGAGATGGAGATCCCGGCGTTGTTGACCACGAGGTCCACCCCGCCGAAGGCCAGCACCGCCGCCCGGAACGACTCGGCGATCTGCTCCTCGGAGGTGACGTCGACCGTCACGGCGACGGCCTTGTCGGGTCCGCCCAGCTCCTCGGCGACCGCGGCCGCGTTCTCGCCGTTGAGGTCGGCGACGACGACACACGCGCCCTCGGCGACCAGCCGCTGCGCGATGGCCTTCCCGATGCCGCTGCTGGCCCCCGTCACGAGCGCGACCCGCGTCGCGAGCGGCTTGGGCTTCGGCATCCGCTGGAGCTTCGCCTCCTCCAGCGCCCAGTACTCGATGCGGAACTTCTCGGACTCCTCGATGGGCGCGTACGACGAGACGGCCTCGGCGCCCCGCATCACGTTGATCGCGTTGACGTAGAACTCACCCGCGACCCGGGCGGTCTGCTTGTCCTTGCCGAAGGAGAACATGCCGACACCCGGGATCAGCACGATCGCCGGGTCGGCGCCGCGCATGGCGGGGGAGTCGGGCAGCGCGTGCCGCTGGTAGTAGGCGGCGTACTCCTCGCGGTACTCGGAGTGCAGCTCGTCGAGCCGCGCGATGGCCTCTTCCAGCGGAGCCGTCGGCGGCAGGTCGAGGACGAGCGGCCGCACCTTGGTCCGCAGAAAGTGGTCGGGGCAGGAGGTGCCTAGGGCGGCGAGGCGCGGGTGCTCGGCCCGGGCCAGGAACTCCAGCACCGGCTCCGAGTCGTTGAAGTGCCCGACCTGCGGCTTGTCCTGGGAGGCCAGGGCGCGGACGTACGGCGCGAGCGCTGCGGCCCGCTCCCTGCGCTCAGCCTCGGACAGGGCGCCGTACCCCTCGATGACGGGCCCGAAGGGCTCGGCCTTGCCGCGCTCCTCCAGGAACTTCTCGGCGGTCCGGATGATGTGCAGCGAGTTCCGCTCGCACTCCTCGGCGGTGTCACCCCAGGCGGTGATCCCGTGCCCGCCGAGGACGACACCGATCGCCTGCGGGTTGGCCGCCTTGATGGCCGCGATGTCCAGCCCGAGCTGGAACCCGGGCCGGCGCCACGGCACCCAGGCGACGGTGTCCCCGAAGCACTCGGCGGTCAGCTTCTCCCCGTCGGCCGCACAGGCGAGCGCGATACCGGAGTCGGGGTGCAGATGGTCGACGTGAGCGGCCTCGACGAGCCCGTGCATGGCGGTGTCGATGGAAGGAGCGGCCCCCCCCTTCCCGTGCAGGCAGTAGTCGAACGCAGCGACCATCTCGTCCTCGCGCTCGACACCCGGGTACACGTCGACGAGCGCCCGCATCCGATCGAGCCGCAGCACGGCGAGCCCGGCCTCGGTCAGCGTCCCGAGGTCACCACCGGACCCCTTGACCCACATCAGTTCGACGTCCCCGCCGGTGACGGGATCGACGGAGGTGCCCTTGGCGGACGCGTTGCCCCCGGCGTAGTTGGTGTTACGGGGATCGGAGCCAAGCCGACGGGACCGGGCGAGAAGGGCGGCGGCTTCGGGATGGGTAGCCATGACGTTCGGTTCCTTCTGGAGAGAGGGGAAGTTTTCCTACCTAGGGGCGCGGGGCCCTATCAATTTGCGGCTACCGCCGCGCGGGCGCGACCCTCACGCCCCCCAACCAGCCTGTTCCCCACCAACCCGCGAGGCCACGATCTTCTCGGCCCACCCGGACCGCTTGTACGCAGCGATGGGATTCGCGTCGAGCCCCATCTCCTCACGCACCTCCGCAAGCAACGGCCGCACATCGGTGTTGTACGCATCCATCAACACCGCGTTCGCCTCAAGAACGTCGCCGGAAGCCTGCGCATCGGCCAGAGCGACGCGGTCGACCAGCAACGCCTTCGCCGTCGCCTCCTGCACGTTCATCACCGACCGGATGATCGCCGGGATCTTCGCCTCGATGTTGTGGCACTGGTCGAGCATGAACGCCACCTCGGACGAGAACCCACCCCCACGCACCACCTCGTACATGATCCGGAACAGCTGGAAGGGATCAGCCGCCCCCACCATGAGGTCGTCGTCGGCGTAGAACCGCGAGTTGAAGTCGAACCCGCCGAGCTTCCCCTCCCGCAGCAGGGTCGCCACGATGAACTCGATGTTGGTCCCCGGCGCGTGGTGCCCGGTGTCGACGACGACCTGCGCCTTGGGGCCGAGCTTGAGGCAGTGCGCATACGCCGTGCCCCAGTCCGGCACGTCGGTCGAGTAGAACGCCGGCTCGAAGAACTTGTACTCAAGCAGCATCCGCTGCTCTTCCCCCAGACGGTCGTACACCTCGGAGAGACCTTCGGCGAGCCGGTCCTGCCGGGCCCGCAGATCGTCCTGACCGGGGTAGTTCGTACCGTCGGCGAACCACAGCTTCAGGTCCGTGGACCCCGTGGCGTCCATGATGTCGACGCACTCCAGCAGGTGATCCAGAGCCTTCCGCCGCACCGCGGCGTCCGGATGGCAGATGCTGCCCAGCTTGTAGTCGTCGTCCTGGAAGGTGTTGGAGTTGATGGCGCCCAGCTTCACGCCCCGCTCCTCGGCGAACTTCGCCAGCGCGCCGTAGTCCTCGACCTTGTCCCACGGGATGTGCAGCGCGACGGTCGGCGCGACGCCGGTCACGGCGTGAACCTGCGCGGCGTCCTCCAACTTCTCCTGCGGTGTCCGTGGAACGCCTCGCTGGGCGAACACCTTGAAGCGGGTTCCCGAGTTCCCGTACGCCCACGACGGCGTCTCGACGGCCTGGGTCTTGAGAGCGGCCTTCACCGCGGCGAGCTCGGTCACTTGAGGGCTCCTGTGACGTCGGGTCCGAAGGGCTTGCGAACTGCTTCACTGTGAAACGATTCAAGACGGGAAAGTATGGGGACCTCGCAGGGGTGTCAACCCCTGCGACCAAGGCTGTTGCCCGTGACCCCCCTGTGACCTGAGTTCATCGAAACTTTTTCGACACGCACCCATTGACGTGACATGCGCTCCATGCCTAACGTCCCGGCAACCAAGTTGAAACCTTTCACGACGCCGTGAGGGCCGTCCCGCCGGCGTCGTCGAGGAGCCCCCAATGACCCACCCGTCCACCACGGGTCCGGCCCCGGTTCTCGCGCTCAGGGACATCTCGAAGTCCTTCGGCGCGGTTCGCGCCCTGCGGGACGTCTCCCTGGAGCTGTTGCCCGGGGAGGTACACGCCCTCGCCGGCGAGAACGGCGCGGGGAAGTCGACCCTCATCAAGACCCTCGCGGGAGTGCACCGGCCGGACACCGGCCAGGTACTGCTCGACGGCGAGCCGGTCGTCTTCCACGGTCCCGGCGACGCCCGTGACGCCGGTATCGCCGTGATCTACCAGGAGCCCACGCTCTTCCCCGACCTGTCGATCGCCGAGAACATCTTCATGGGCCGCCAGCCCCGGCGCGCCCTCGGCCGGATCGACCACAAGGCCACCCACGCCGCGACCCTGGCCCTGATGCAGCGCCTCGGGGTCGAGCTCGACCCCGACCGCCCGGCGCGCGGCCTGTCCATCGCCGACCAGCAGATCGTCGAGATCGCCAAGGCGCTGTCCTTCGAGGCCCGCGTCCTGATCATGGACGAGCCCACGGCCGCCCTCACCGGCAGCGAGGTGGCCCGCCTCTTCGGTGTCGTCAAGACCCTGCGCGAGCAGGGCGCCGCGGTGCTGTTCATCTCGCACCGCCTCGAAGAGATCTTCCAGATCTGCCAGACGGTCACCACCCTGCGCGACGGCGCCTGGATCTCCAGCGAGCCGATCGAGGGCATGACCGAGGACGACCTGGTCCGCCGTATGGTCGGCCGCGACCTCGACGAGCTCTACCCCAAGCAGGACGTACGCGCCGGCGAGGTCGCGCTCACGGTGAGCCGACTGACACGGGAGGGCGTCTTCACCGACGTCTCGTTCGAGGTCAGGCGAGGCGAGATCGTCGGGCTTGCGGGACTCGTCGGAGCGGGCCGTACCGAAGTCGCACGGGCCGTGTTCGGCATCGACCGCTGGGACGCCGGCGAGGTCGCTGTGGACGGCAAGGCGCTGGTCAACGGCGCCCCGTCCACCGCGATGGCCGCGGGCCTCGCCCTGGTCCCCGAGGACCGGCGCGCCCAGGGCCTCGTGATGGACATGTCCATCGAGCGCAACATCGGCCTCACCGGACTGCGTACGACCGTCAAGGCCGGCCTCATGGACCGCGGTGCCGAACGCAGCCGCTCCCTCGACTGGGCCGTCAAGCTCCAGGTGAAGTACGCCCGGATCGCCGACACCGTCAACACGCTGTCGGGCGGCAACCAGCAGAAGGTCGTCCTCGCCAAGTGGCTGGCCACCGGCCCCAAGGTACTCATCGTCGACGAGCCGACCCGCGGCATCGACGTCGGCACCAAGGCCGAGGTGCACCGGCTGCTCAGCGAGCTGGCCGCCGACGGGGTGGCCATCCTGATGATCTCCTCCGACCTGCCCGAGATCCTCGGCATGGCCGACCGCGTGCTCGTGATGCACGAGGGCCGCCTCACCGCCGAGATCCCGCGCTCCGACGCCACCGAGGAAACCGTGATGGCCGCAGCCACCGGGAGGGCCGCCGCATGACGGTCACCACCCCTCAGCAGGCCCCTCCCGCCGAGGTGCCGAAGTCCAGCGGCACCCGCCTGGTCGACCGCGTCTTCAAGATGCGCGAGCTCGCCATCCTGGTCGTCTTCCTGGTGATGATCGTCGTCACCCAGATCGGGAACAGCGACTTCCTCACCGAGCAGGGCATCAAGGACCTGCTGCTGAACGCCACCATCCTGGTCCTGGTCGCCACCGGACAGTCGCTGGTGGTCATCACGAGGAACGTCGACCTCTCGGTCGGCTCCACCCTCGGGATCAGCGCCTTCGCCGCCGGTACCTACCTCCAGGGCGGCGGGAACCCCGTCGTGGCGATCGGGCTCGCGGTCCTGTTCGGCATCGGCTTCGGCCTGCTCAACGGCCTCCTCGTCAGCCTCGGCCAGGTGCCCGCGCTCGTGGTCACCCTCGGCACGCTCTACATCATCCGGGGCATCGACTCCATCTGGGTCGGCTCCCGCCAGATCACGGCGGCCGACCTCCCGGACAGCTTCGTGAACTTCGGCTCAGGCGGTATCTCCGCGGTGCCCTACCTGGCTCTGATCGCGCTGGCGGTGCTCATCGCCACCGCCTACTACCTCAAGCACTTCGGCAGCGGACGCGAGCTGTACGCGCTCGGCTCCAACCCCGAGGCCGCACGGCTCGCCGGCATCCCGGTGCGCAAGCGGATCCTGGCCGCGTACACCTTCTGCGGCGGCCTCGCGGGACTCGCCGGGGCGATGTACCTGGCCCGGTTCGGCAACGTCGACTCCGGGACCGGCAACGGCTACGAACTGACCGTCGTCAGCGCGGTCGTGGTCGGCGGTGTCGTCTTCACCGGCGGCTCCGGCAGCGTCTACGGCGCGGCCCTCGGTGCCCTGCTGCTGACCTCCATCAACAGCGTGCTGCCCGCCCTCGGCGTCAGCTCGGTCTGGGTGCTCGCCATCAACGGCATCCTGCTCATCCTCGCCATCGCGGTCGACCGGGTCGTCGCGCTGCGCGTGGCCTCCGCCCTGAAGAAGAGGAACGCCCGCCATGCCTGAGTCCCTCAGCCGCGCGATCCGCTGGGACACGGTCGTCGGCACCCTTCTGATCGTGGTCCTGCTGCTGTCCTTCGGCACCGTCGATGGCTTCGGCAACGCCCTCAACCTGTCGTTCCTCATCGGCAACACCCTGCCGATCGCCCTCATCGCCCTGCCCATGACCCTGCTCGTGGTCTCCGGCGAGATCGACCTCTCCGTCGCTTCCACCGCCGGCCTGTCCGGCGCGGTCATGGGCGCCCTGTGGAACCAGGGCCTGACGATCGAGGTGATCATCCCGATCTGCCTGCTGCTCGGTGTGGTCTGCGGGCTGATCAACGGCCTGCTCGTCACCCGGCTCGGGCTGCCCTCGCTCGCCGTCACCATCGGCACCCTCGCCGCCTACCGGGGCATCGCGCAGATCGTGCTCGGCTCCGACGCGGTGACCGACTTCCCGACGCAGTACCTGGACTTCGCGGCCGGGCGGATCGGGGACACGTTCATCCCGCAGGCCTTCCTGCCCTTCCTGGTCCTGCTCGCGATCGCCGTGGTCGTCCTGCACGCCACGCCGTTCGGCCGCTCGGTGTTCGCGACCGGCGCGAGCGAGGAGGCGGCGCGGTTCGCCGGCATCCGGGTCAAGCGCCAGAAACTCATCCTGTTCACGGTGACGGGCCTGATGGCTTCGCTCACCGGCATCTTCTGGGCACTGCACTACGCCAGCGCCCGCTACGACAACGCCACGGGGCTCGAACTCTCTGTCGTGGCAGCCGTGTTGCTGGGCGGCATCGACTTCGACGGCGGCAAGGGCACGCTCGGCGGCGCGATCGCGGGGGTCTTCCTGCTCGGCGCACTGCAGAACGTGATGAGCCTCCAGGACGTCTCAGCGCAGTCCCAGATCGTCGTCACCGGTGTGTTGCTCGTGTTGTCCGTTCTCGGCCCCAGGGTCGCGCGTCAGGTCGCTGTGGCGAGGGCCGCGCGTTCTTCCACTGGATAGGCCGTCGGTCGGCTGCGGGCCCGTTGTGGCTGGTCGCGCAGTTCCCCGCGCCCCTAGGGCGCTTCCGCTCACCTTCTTTCAAAGGAAACTCCGTCATGCGTAAGTCATCCCTCCGGCGTGCCTGCGTCGCCCTCGCCGCCGTCGGCTCTCTCGCCCTCACCGCCACCGCGTGCGGCGGCACCACCAAGAAGGACGTGCAGGACGAGGGCGCCTCGGCGGCCTCCACGGCCAAGGCAGACCCGAACGCGGCCACCAAGAAGGGCCTGACCGTCGGCTTCCTGCCCAAGCAGGTCAACAACCCGTACTTCACCTCCGCCGACAAGGGCGGCGAGGCGGCCCTGACCGAGCTGGGCTCGAAGTACAAGGAGGTCGGTCCGTCCAGCGCCACCGACACCGCCGGGCAGGTCTCCTACGTCAACACGCTCACCCAGCAGCAGGTGAACGCGATGGCCGTGTCCGCGCAGGACCCGGGCGCCCTGTGCACCGCCCTCAAGCAGGCCATGTCGAACGACATCAAGGTCGTCACCTACGACTCCGACACCAAGCCGGAGTGCCGCAACGCCTTCGTCTCGCAGGCCTCCGCCGAGGACCTGGGCCGCACGGAGGTGCAGCTGCTCGCCGAGCAGATCGGCTACAAGGGCGAGATCGCGATCCTGTCCGCCGCGCAGACGGCGACGAACCAGAACACCTGGATCGACTTCATGAAGGACGAGCTCAAGGACCCGAAGTACAAGAACATCAAGCTCGTCAAGGTCGCGTACGGCAACGACGACGCCCAGCAGTCCTTCCAGCAGACCCAGGGCCTGCTCCAGGAGTACCCGAACCTGAAGGGGATCATCTCCCCGACCACCGTCGGCATCAAGGCCGCCGCCCAGTACCTCTCCGGCTCCAAGTACAAGGGCAAGGTCAAGCTGACCGGCCTCGGCACCCCCAACGACATGCGCAAGTACGTCAAGAACGGCACCGTCGACGCCTTCGAGCTGTGGGACCCGGCGAAGCTCGGCGCGCTGGCCGCGCAGACGGCCGTGGCCCTGGTCTCCGGCCAGATCACCGGCAAGGAGGGCGAGACCTTCAAGGCCGGCGGCACCACGTACACCATCGGCAAGGACGGCGTGATCAACCTCGGCAAGCCGACCGTGTTCGACGCCAAGAACATCGACCAGTTCAACTTCTGATCTCCCCCTTAAGGAGCGGTACTTCATGCAGCGCGTCTGTTTCCTCCTCAAGGTCCGTGAGGACCGACTCGCCGAGTACCGCGAACGCCACGCCGCCGTGTGGCCGGAGATGCTCGAAGCACTCTCGGCCACCGGCTGGCACAACTACTCGCTCTTCCTGCGCGACGACGGCCTGCTCGTCGGCTACCTGGAGACCGAGGACTTCGAGGCCGCCAAGGCCGGTATGGAAGCCACCGAGGTCAACGCCCGCTGGCAGGCCGAGATGGGCGAGTTCTTCGAGTCCCTCGACGGAGCCCGCCCCGACGAGGCGATGAAACCGCTCACCGAGGTGTTCCACCTCGCCTGAGCCTCCCCATCAGGCCCCACCAGGCCCGATCAGGACAGCAGGAGCCGCTCCATGAAAAGACGCACGCTGCTCGCAGGTGCCATCGTGTCCGCCATGTCCACCTCCGCGCTCACCGGCGGCACCGCCCGCGCCGCCGACCCCGGTCCCTCCGTCACCCGGACCGGCACCACCACGCTCGACAACCAGGCCGTCTTCTTCGTCTCCTACGACGGCCTCGTCAACAACAACTCGTTCCAGAAGAACGGCCTGTTGACCTACAAGGGCTACCAGTACGCCGTCTGGTACACCGCCGACAAGAACGCCGTCGTCGGCCGCCGTGTCCTCGGCGGGAGCACCTGGTCCGCCGTCCGGGTCGGACACACCCTCAAGGCCAGCGACTCCCACAACGTCATCTCCATGGGCGTCTCCAAGGTGGACGGCCGCCTCCACCTCAACATGGACTCCCACAGCGACGGCTTCACCTACGTCAAGTCGGTCGCCGGTCTCATGGACAACCCGTCCGGACTGAGCTGGACCGCTGCCCGCTTCGGCGCCCCCCAGTCCACCCTTGACGGCCTCGCCCTCACGTCGCAGTTCACCTACCCGCAGTTCGTCAACACCCCCGACGGCAAGCTCCAGTTGAGCTACCGGGTCGCGATCTCCGGCAACGGCCGCAACGCGCTCGCGGAGTACGACGGTTCGACCTGGACCAACCTCGGGGAGTGGTCCAGCTCCACCGGCACCTACACCAGCGAGCACGGCTCCTCGACGGCCCGCAACATGTACCTGCACGGCATCGACTACGACAGGAACGGCCGGCTGCACTCCTTCTTCACCTGGCGTGAGCAGAACGGCGCCGTGATGTGCTCCAGCGGCGGCATCACCAACCACGACACCGGCTACGTCTACTCCGACGACCGTGGTCGCACCTGGCGCAACAACGCGGGCACCGTCGTCGGCACCACCGGCGGCTCCGACAAGGTGGCCGTCACCGACTCCGGCCTGGTCATCGACGCGCTGAACCCGGACCACTCCCTGATGAACCAGGAGAGCCAGTTCACCGACTCCTCGGGCCTGCCGCACGCGATCATCTCGTACGTCCCCGGCCGCTTCGGCCAGTGCACCACGAACTACGTCTCCGACCGCACCGCCAACGGTCGCGCCTTCCACGTCCGCAAGAACTCCTCGGGCACCTGGCAGAAGACCGAGATCCCGGTCGTGCTCGGCTCCAGCCAACGCACCAAGCTGGTCCTGGACAAGTACGACAACGCCTACGCGATCTTCCCGTTCGGCCGGATCGCCGGGGCGTCCAAGGCGTCCGGCCACACCGACTGGAAGATCCTCTTCGACGGCAGCGGCCTCAACGCCTTCGGCGAGGTCGTGATCGACGAGATGCGGGTCGCCCAGGACAACGTGCTGTCGTTCATGTACCAGGAGAAGTCGAGCGGTACGACGCCCTCGCCGCTCCACGTCGTCGACTTCGCACTGCCCGCCTGACCGTGATCGGTGTGGGGGGCCGACTCGACGATAATGTGAAGGTCGTCCTGCCGCCCCCCTCGTCCCCCTGGAGGTCCCTGCCCGATGGCCCAGTCGGTGGGTATCAAGGACGTCGCCCGCGCCGCCGGAGTCTCCGTCGGCACGGTCTCGAACGTCATCAACCGCCCGGACTCCGTCGCGACCGAGACCCGGGCGCGCGTCCTGTCCGCGATAGACCGGCTCGGCTATGTCCGCAGCGAGTCCGCGCGCCAGCTTCGAGCGGGCCGCAGCAGGATCATGGGCCTGCTCGTCCTCGACATGGGCAACCCCTTCTTCGTCGACGTCGCGCGCGGCGCCGAGCGGGCCGCCCGCGAGGACGGACTCGGTGTGATGGTCTGCAACAGCGCCCAGAGCGCGAGCGAGGAGGCCGAGTACCTCTCCCTCTTCGCCGAGCAGCGGGTCCGTGGCGTCCTGCTCACCCCGACCGACGCCTCCGGCCGCAACATCGACTCCTTCCGCCGTCACGGCATCCCCTTCGTCCTCGTCGACCGGGTCGCCGAGGGGACCACCGAGTGTTCGGTCTCCGTCGACGACGTCGCGGGCGGCGCCCTGGCGGTACGCCACCTGGTGGACGCCGGGCACCGCTCCATCGCGTACGTCAGCGGCCCACCCGGCCTCAACCAGGTCCGCGACCGGCGCACCGGCGCCATGAACGCGCTCGCCGAGGCGGGCCTGGACCCTGAGCGCCTGCGCGAGCTGCCCACCGAACGGCTCGACGTGGCCGCGGGCCGGGACGCCGGCGCCCGCCTTCTCGGCCTCGCCAACCGCCCGACCGCCGTGTTCTGCGCCAACGACCTTCTCGCCCTCGGCGTCCTGCAGGCCATGTACGCGGCGGGGGTCACGGTCCCCGACGACCTCGCCATCGTGGGCTACGACGACATCGAGTTCGCGGCCGCCGCGGCCGTCCCGCTCACCTCGGTCCGCCAGCCCGCCGTCACCATGGGCGCCCTGGCCGCGGAACTGCTCCTGGAGGAGACGGAGGCCGAGACCACCGGCAAGCGGCACGAGCACCGACGCGTGGTGCTCCAGCCCGAACTGGTGGTGCGCCGCTCCAGCCTCGGGGCCCGCTGATCCGCGATTCAGTACGTTTTCATGATCGAAGGGGCCCGGCGGCGGACGAACATGTGCTGAAGTGGGACGCGCCCTGAAAAATCCGTCCGTCCCGGGAGCCCTGTTGACCGCGACCTACCGCCAGCCCGGCCTGGTCCTCACCGACCGCCGCTTCACCGTCCCCCTCGACCACGCCGACCCGGCCGGGGAGACGATCGAGCTCTACGCCCGCGAGGCCGTCGCGAGCGACAAGGCGGGCCAGAACCTGCCGTGGCTGGTCTATCTCCAGGGCGGCCCGGGTTTCGGGGCGAACCGGTTCGTCGGCAAGGGAGCCTGGTTCGGCCGGGCTCTCAAGGAGTACCGCGTCCTCCTCCTCGACCAGCGCGGCACCGGCCACTCCACACCCGCCAACCGTCAGACGCTCCCGCTGCGCGGCGGCCCCGCCGAACAGGCCGACTATCTGGCCCACTTCCGCGCCGACTCGATCGTCCGGGACTGCGAGGCGATCCGCCCCGAGGTCACCGGCGGCGTCCCCTGGACCCTCCTCGGCCAGAGCTTCGGCGGCTTCTGTGCGACGACCTACCTCTCCCTCGCCCCCGAGGGCCTCGCCGGAGCCCTCATCACCGGCGGTCTGCCCTCCCTGGACGCCCACGCCGACGACGTCTACCGGGCCGCATACCCGCGCGTGGAGCGCAAGGTCACCGCGCACTACGCCCGCTATCCGCAGGACGTCGAGCGGGCCCGCCGTATCGCCGACCACCTGCTCACCCACGAGGTGACGCTGCCCAACGGCTACCACCTGACCGTCGAGGCCTTCCAGTCCCTCGGCATCCTCCTCGGCGGCGGCGAGGGCAGCCACCGCCTGCACTTCCTCCTGGAACATGCCTTCGTCCGCACCCCGCAGGGCCCGGAACTCTCCGACGCCTTCCAGGAAGAGGTCCAGGGCCTCCTGTCGTATGCGGCCCACCCGCTCTACGCCCTCGTCCACGAGGCCATCTACGGCCAGGACGAGCGGCCCACCGCCTGGTCGGCCGAGCGCGTGCGGGCCGAGTTCCCGCAGTTCGACGCGGCCAAGACCCTCGCCGGCGACGAGCCGCTGCTGTTCACGGGGGAGTCCGTCCACCCCTGGACGTTCGACGTCGACCCGGCCCTGCGGCCGCTGCGCGAGACCGCCGAACTCCTCGCCGCCCGCACCGACTGGCAGCCCCTGTACGACCCGGCCCGCCTCGCCGCCAACGAGGTTCCGGTCGCCGCGGCCGTCTACCACGACGACATGTACGTCGACACGGCCCACTCCCTGCGGGCGGCCCGCTCGATCCGCGGACTGCGCACCTGGGTGACGGACGAGTTCGAGCACGACGGCGTCCGTGCGGGCGGCCCCCGCGTGCTGGACCGGCTGCTCGCCCTGGCCCGCGACGAGGTCTGACGACGACGGCCCGGGCGGTGGGTGATCGACGACATGCCCTGCTCCTGAATCCGGCATAGGGTTCATTTCGGTCGGGTGTCGACGCCGGAGCCGAGAGGACGTCACCGATGAGCACACCGTCACCCCACGGACGGTCCCGGATCGCTGCCCTCGCCGTGGCCCTGGCCGCCGCGAGCACGCTCACGCTGGTCGCGTGCGACGACGACTCCGGTGGTTCGTCGACCTCCTCGGCGACCCCCACCGCCCCGGACACGGCGTCCTTCTCCGGCAACGCCGCCTCCGCGCTCGCGTCCGCGGAGGCCTCGGTGCGCGCCGAGGCCTCCGAACGGGCCGCCTCCGCCTCGGCTGCCGCCTCCTCCTTCGAGGCCTCTGTCTCCGCCGAGCTGGAACGCGCGAACAAGGCCGCCGAGACCGAGCTCGCCAAGGTCGACGGGCGGGGCAACGCGCTGTCCGACGTCACCATGACCGGCAAACCGCGCTCCGGGACCGGCGGCCTGCTCGCCGTCGTCGTCACCATCACCAACAAGACCGACGAGACGGCCTCGTACGCCGTCCAGGTCGACTTCCTCGACTCCTCGGGCAAGGCCGTCGAGACGCGCTACGTCGGCGCCGAGGACCTCGAGCCGGGGGAGAAGGTCCAGCCCGTCGCCGTCAGCCGGAAGCCCGCCGAGCCGGTGCTGACCCCCAAGCTGGCGAAGGCACAACGCTATTGACCTTCGCCGTGCATGATGTGATCGTCTCGCTTTCACGGACGACACGGGGGTGGCGTGAACGGAACGGATCTGCTCGCGGAGCGCTTCCAGGCACACCGTGGGCAGTTGAGAGCAGTGGCCTATCGCATGCTCGGCTCCCTGAGCGGGGCCGAGGACGCGGTCCAGGAGACCTGGCTCCGGCTGAGCAGCGGCGACCCGGACGGGATGCGCGGCCCGGACGGCGGTTTCACCACGCTCATCGGCCGGATCTGCCTCGACCGGCTGCGCTCGCGCACCGCGCGCCGCGCGGACACCTTCGTCCCGGACCCCGTGATCGGGCCCCTGTCCCCGACCGACCCGGAACAAGAGGCCCTGTACGCCGACGCGGCCGGACTCGCGGTCCTGCTGGCGCTGGAGAACCTGGAGCCCGCGCAGCGCCTCGCGGTCGTCCTGCACGACATGTTCGCCGTCCCTTTCACCGACATCGCACCGATCCTGGAGCGCACCCCGGCCGCGACGAGACAGCTCGCGAGTCGCGCCAGGCGACGGGTGCGGGAGGCCGCCCCCGCCGCGGAACCCGACTCGGGCAGGCAGCGCGAGGTGCTCGAAGCGTTTCTGGCGGCCGCCAAGGCGGGGGACGTGGAGGACCTGGTCGCCGTGCTGCACCCCGATGTGGTGCTCTGCACCGACTCCGGGCCGCGGGACTCCAGAAGGGTCCGCGGTGCGCGGGCCGTGGCCGAACAACAGGCCTTGGAATTCCGTCAGTTCGCCAACTGCGCCCGCCTCGCGCTCGTCAACGGCGAGGTCGGGATCGTCAACCTGCCCGAGGGGCGCCCCCTCTCGGTCGTAGGCGTCACCGTCGCCGAGGGCAGGATCGTGGCCCTGCACATCCTGGCCGACCCCGAGCGGCTCGCCCGGCTCCGGCTGCCGGGCACCGCCCACTGACTCAGGCCGCCACGGCCAGGGTGCCCAGCGTGCGGTGCGGGCCGACGACCCGCCCGTCGGGCAGCAGCTCACCGGTGTCGTCGAAGACGACGACGCCGTTGCACAGCAGGCTCCAGCCCTGTTCGGGGTGGGCCGAGACGATCACCGCGGTGTGGTGGTCGGGGCTTTCGACGGTGGGGCACGGGGGCTGGTGGCTGCACATGACGTCTCCTCGATGCGTTCGGCTCCTGCCTCGTTCGGCCGATGTCTCTGTGGTAGCCGAGCTTGTTTTCCGTTGTGTGTGGAGACCCCCACACCGCAGAGAACTCATCGGTGAGTTCGTGTCAGGCCACCCGGTGCGGCGGGCCGTTAGGCTGGGCGGTGATGCAAGAACAGATGATCGAACTGCGTGGCGACTGCGAACAGTGTTTCGGACTGTGCTGTGTCGCCCTGCCCTTCGCCGCCTCCGCGGACTTCGCCCTCGACAAGCCGGCCGGCACCCCCTGCAGGAACCTCCGGGACGACCACCGGTGCGGCATCCACGCGAGACTGCGGACCGAGGGCTTCACCGGATGCACGGTCTACGACTGCTTCGGCGCCGGCCAGAAGGTCTCGCAGGTCACCTTCGGCGGCCGTGACTGGCGCACCGGACCCCGGGACGACGCTCGCCGCATGTCCGAGGTCTTCCCGGTCGTGCGCCAGCTCCACGAACTGCTCTGGTACCTCACCGAGGCGCTCACCCTGCCCGCGGCCCGCCCGGTCCACGACGACCTGCGCCGCCTGCTGGAACGGACCGAGGCGCTCACCCGGGAGACCGCCGAGGAGCTCACCGCACTGGACGTGCCCGCGCACCGGCAGGAGGTCAACGTCCTCCTGCTCCGGACCAGCGACCTGGTCCGGGCCGGCACCAAGGGCAGGAAGAAGGACCGCAGGAACGCCGACCTGATGGGCGCCCGCCTCAAGGGCGCCGACCTGCGCGGGGCCACTCTCCGCGGGGCCTACCTCATCGCGGCCGACCTCACCGGCGCCGACCTGCGCGGCGCGGATCTGATCGGCGCCGACCTGCGCGACGCCGATCTCACGGACGCGGACCTGACCGGCGCGTTCTTCCTCACCCAGCCCCAGCTGAACGCGGCCAAGGGCAGCGCCGGCACCAGGCTGCCGGACTCAGTCACCCGCCCGGTGCACTGGACAGCGTGACTCCGAGGCCGGAGCCTCGTCGGGTTCCGTCACCGGGGCAGCCGTGGCGCTAACGCCCTTCCGCCGCTCCAGGTGCAGTCGCAGCCCCTCCGGCATCAGCGTCAGCCGCTCGGTCACCGTGAGCCGGTAGTCCGGGTCGGCCCGCAGCTCGTAGCGGCGCAGCAGCAGACCGAGCACCAGTGTCGCCTCGTGGAGCGCGAACTGGCGCCCGATGCAGGCCCGCGCCCCGGTGCCGAAGGGCTTGAAGACATGCGGGGGACGCGACCGTACGGCCTTGGGGTCGAAGCGGTCCGGGTCGAACCGCTCGGCGTCGGCGCCCCACACCTCGGGATCACGCTGGAGCATCGGCGTCAGCACCAGCGTCCACGCACCGCGGCGCATCGGATGCCTCCCGGCCAGCACCGTGTCCTGGACGGCCTCCCGGGCGAACGCGGGCGCCGTCGGCCACAGCCGCAGCGACTCGTCGAGGACCCGGCGCACATAGCGCAGCTTCGCCACCTGGTCGTAGCCGGGCGTGGCGGCGGAACCCCACACCCGGTCCACCTCCGCACGCGCGCGTGCCGCGACCTCGGGGTGGCGGGAGAGGTGGTGCAGGGCGAAGGAGAGCGCGCCCGAGGTGGTCTCGTGGCCCGCCACCAGGAAGGTGATGACCTGCCGGCGGACGTTCTCCGGAGACAGCCGCGCACCGGTCTCCGGGTGGGCCGTCTCCAGCATCCGGTCCAGCAGGTCGCCGTCCCCGCTCTCGGCGCGCCGGGCCCGGACCAGGTCGTCGACCATGCGGTTGAGGTAGGCGATGTCGGCCGCGTTGCGCTCCGCGGCCCGCCGTAGAAGAGCGGGAAACGGAACGGAGTTGAGCCGCTGCGCGTAGGTCAGGGTGCCCACCATCGCGGTCACGAAAGGGTGCGGCTGCTCCCGCTCGAAGGAACCGAAGTCATGGCCGAACCCCGTCCGCGCGATGGTCTCCAGGGTCAGCTTGGTCATGTCCCCGGGGACGTCCACCGAGCGGCCCGCCGCCAGCTCACGGTCCCAGGCGTCCGTCAGCCGCCCGGCCACGGCCAGCATCATCGGGTGGTAGGCCGCCATCGCCTCCCGGCTGAAGCCCGGGGCCAGCACGTCATGCGCCAGCTGCCAGTTCGGTTCGTGGTTGTACGCCGTGAACAGCCCGTCCCCGGCGACCGGCCGCAGGTTCGCGACCCCGAGACCCACATGCTTGGCGAACCGTGACTCGTCCGCCAGATCCGCCACCAGGTCGGCGCCCCAGGTGAACACGAACTCCCGGTTGAAGACCTTGCGCCGGTAGATCGGCCCCAACTGGCGGGCGAAGCGCAGGGAGTCCTGGAGCGGAGTCGCCCGGTTGGCGCCCAGCACGTCACCGAGCAGCGGGAGTCTGCGTGGCGGATGCGGAATGCGGTGCAGCTCCGGCCAGCCCAGCTCGGCACTGCGGAAACCCCTCGGCTGCGCGGCCCTTGTCGTCGTCTCCGCCATGACGAGATCTCCCTTGGTCCAGCGGCAGTTGAGCGCGTTGTACGTGGGTTCAATAACGCGCCTCAGTCTGATCCCGTTGTTGAACCGACGTCAAGTAAAGTGCGGGCATGGCCGGGAAGCAGGGCGAGCGCACGCGCCGCAGGCTCAGCACCGAGGAGCGCAGGGAGCAGCTCCTGTCGGTGGGGGCGAGGCTGTTCTCGGAGAGTCCGTACGACGAGGTGTGGATCGAGCAGGTCGCCGAGATCGCCGGGGTCTCGCGCGGGCTGCTCTATCACTACTTCCCGACGAAGCGGGACTTCTTCGCGGCGGTCGTCGAGCGCGAGAGCGAGCGGATGCTGGCCATGACCGCGGCGGTGCCCGGCATCCCGGTCCGCGAGCAGCTCACCGCCGGGCTGGACACGTATCTGGAGTACGTCCACGCCCACGCGCACGGCTTCCGCGCCTTCCATCGCGCCGACGCCGCAGGGGACCAGGCCGTGCGCCGGGTCTACCAGCGGGCGCTGGCCGTGCAGGAGCGGCAGATCCTGGCGGCGCTGGTCGCGGACCCGGAGTTCGGGCCGTCTGCGGGGGAGCGCCCCGATCTCCAGCTCGCCGTCCGCGGCTGGCTCGCCTTCACCACCGCGGTCTGTCTGGAGTGGCTGCGGGGCTCGGACCTCTCCCGGGAGCAGGTGCGGGAGCTGTGCGCCCGGGCACTCCTGGGTGTTCTCAAGCCCTGACCGCAAGTCGCATGTCCGTCGCCCGTCCCAGGCTTGGCTTCGCCGCCGATCTTCGATAGGTTAGGCAAGGCTTACCTAAGGAGGCAATGGATGGGTGACAGCCAAACCTGGACGGCCGCGCCTTCCGCGGCGGAACACGCCCGGTCGGTGCTCGCCGCCTCGTGGTCCTGCGCGGTGACCGCCGAGGGCGGCCGCGAGGAGTTCGTCGGCGCGCACAGCGTGGCCGAGGACGGGCGGGTGACGCTGGACGTGCCCGAGGACAGCACCCTGCTCACGGCCGCGATCTGCGCGCCCCGCGGCGAGCCGTCCGCCGTCCTGGAGTTCGCCGACGTGGCACCCGTCCCCCTGCGCAACCGTATCCGCGCCCGACTGTGGATCGCCGGCTGGTTCGTCCCCGGGGACGGCGAGCGGCGGCTGGAGTTCAAGGCCACGCGCGTGGTGCTGCGCCGCCCCTCCGGTGCCGTCGTCGTCGACCTCGACGAGTTCGCCGCGGCCGAGCCGGACCCGCTCGCCACCGCCGAGGCCCGGCTGCTCACCCACCTCGCCGACTGCCACCCCGACGCGATCGAGCGGCTCACCCGGCTCGTCGACTCCGGCAGCCTGCACGGCGCCGTCCGGGTCCAGCCCCTCGCGGTCGACCGGCACGGACTGACGCTGCGCATCGAACGCACGCGCGCCCACGGGGACGTACGCCTGTCCTTCCACGCGCCCGCCGACGACGTCGCGCGGCTCACCGAGCGCATGCACGTCCTGCTGACCCGGGCGAGCGCCGCGTCCTGCCCGCGTGCCCTACAGCGGCAGCGCACAGACGGCGACGGGTGACGCGAACGGCTCGCCGGTCGGCCGCAGTTCACCGCTCGCCCGGTTCACGTGGAAGACGCTGACGGTGCTGGACTTCTGGTTCGCCGCGAAGAGCAGCGTTCCGTCCGGCGAGAAGGCGATCTGCCGCGGGAAGTCACCGGCCACCGGGACGGTGTCGAGCAGCCGGAGCCGGGCGCCGTCCGCCTCCACCGCGTAACGCGTGAGGCTGTTGTGGCCGCGGTTGGCGAGATAGGCATAGGAGCCGTTCGCGGTGACCAGGAGCTGCGCCGGGTAGCTGGTGCCCGAGCCCGTGCCCGTGGACTGCGCCGCCCCGACGGAGAGGCGGCCGGTCTTCCGGTCGTAGGCGCAGACCGCCACCGTGTTGTCGACCTCGTTGGCCAGGTACGCGTACCGGCCCCCGGGATGGAAGGTGAGGTGGCGCGGCCCGGCACCGGCCCGGGTGTGTGCCCGCGAGACCTCCGTGAGCGCCCCGGTCCGTTCGTTCAGGCGGTAGCTGTAGATCGTGTCCGTGCCCAGGTCCACGGCGAGCACATGGCCGCCGTCGGGACTGGTGAGGAACTGGTGGGCGTGCGGGCCGTCCTGGCCGGGACCGGGCGCCGGACTGGAGTGCGTGACCGTCTCCCTGCGTTCGCCGAGCGCTCCCGAGGAGTCGATCGGGTGCACGGCCACACTCCCGGAGCCGTAGTTCGCGCTGAGCAGCCAGCGCCCGCCCGGATGCACCGACAGATGACACGGCCCCGCCCCGCCGGTGCTCCGGCTTCCGAGGACCTTGCGGTCGGACAGGCGGACAGCGGTCACCGCACCGGCGTCCTGCTCGGCGACCGCGTACAGCGTGCGGCCGTCGGGGTGCACTGCGAGGTACGACGGGTTGGTGACGCCGGTGAGCGTTCCGGTGCCTTTGATACGGCCGCTTTCGGCGTCGTAGGTGGCCAGGCCGATGCCGGTGCCGCCGCCCTCGACGGAGGTGTAGGTGCCGAGGTAGAGGGGGCGGGGGCCGGTCGGGGCCGGGCTGGAGGGTGCTTTCGACGGGCCCGGCGAGGGACTGCCGGGCGCGCTCCCGGAAGCCTCCTGGGCCGCCGACTCGGACGACGACCCCGGCGAGGACGAGCAGCCCGCGGCCGAGGCCACTCCCGCGAGAACGCCGACGAAGCGGCGCCTGCTCCAGCCGCCGTTCGCATGGCCCATGCCTGCGCACCCCAAGTGATCGTTCGTCTCGGTCGTGAACAGCCACCTTCACCCGGATCGCTCGCCCCATGCAACCCGGGGCGCCGCGCGCCCGCTACCAGTCGCCGTCCGCCACCGGCTTGCCCGGCGCGTCACCCAACGGCTTGACCTGGTCTGATGTGGGCTCCTGCCAGGGCTCGTGATCGTCCCCGAGCCAGTCGCCGACCGGTTTCACGCCCTCCAGAACGTCCGTCGCGGCGAGATCCTCGGCGTCCTGGTCGTAGTAGTCGTACCAGGGCAGCCCCGCGCTGGTGTAGGCGGCCCGGTCCACGGGGGACGGCGGGGGAGCCTCGCCGGTGATGCGGCGCCACTCGGGCGGTGTCACCAGGTGCACGAAGACGCGTCCGGCCGGGGTGTCGGCCCAGTCGGACAGGGGACGCTCGTCCCGGTAGACCTCCTGGCGCATCGAACCGCCGACGCCGAGCCCCATCGCGGGAGCGCTGCGGGGTGCCGCCGCCGGCGCGGGCGCGGCCACCGCCATGGGCATGGCCGCTCCGTACCCCATGGCGGGCCCGCTCGCCGACCGCAGCCGCCGCTGCGCCTCCCGCCATCCGGCCAGCCGTTCCTCGGTCAGCGCGAACGACTGCAGCTGTACGCCGCCCCACACCTCCTCGCCGGTGACCTGCCCCTCGACGGTCGCACCCAGCCCGAGCGGTACCGCCACGAACTGGCGGACCGTGCCCTTGCCGGAGTTGATGCCGTCCAGCCAGGGCTGGCGGGGCAGCACCACGTAGTTCTGCGGGTCCCGGGCCAGGCGGTTGCTCCAGGGCCTGCCGGAGACCGCGCACACCTTGCCCACCCCGACCTGGAGGGCGGCGGGCTCCGTGGTGCTTCCGAAGCTGAGCCACATCGCCTCGCGCAGATACACCGGCAGCATCACCCCGCCGCGGGCCCGCCACTGCTCCGGCACGGTGTCCGGGTAGTCGGAGACCCGGCGCACCGGGAACTCGCCGAGCCCAGGCGGCAGCGGATGCGTGCCCGTCTCGGGCAGCCGCAGGGTACGGATGAACCGCACCGCCGCACCGCCCGGCAGTCGCAGTGTGTTCCCGTCGATCCGCACGCTCGTGTCGCTCATCGGCCTGCCCCCTTGCTCGCTGTGCCTACCTCACCCAGAACGACGGGCGAGCGCCTGTCGGTTCCTGCGCCACTGCTCCTGGAGCCGGGTCAGATGAGGCATCCGCTCGCGCTGCTCGCGGGCGGCCCGGTCCAGCTCCTCCAGGAGGCGGCGCGAGCGGTGCTCGGTGTCCAGTTCGTCGAGGATGCGGTTGACCTCGGTGAGGACCGCGCCGTGCAGCTGCCAGTGCCGGGAGTCGCGCTGGATCTCCTCAAGGAGCAGCTGGGCCAGCTTGTCCCGGGTCGCCGAGGCCTGGCGCAGCTCGGCGGTGAGCCGGGCCTCCGCGGACTCGGCGCTCTCGCTGGCATGGGTGGTGACCAGCACGGCGAAGCTGACCACCGCGTCACCGATCTCCGACAGCAGCCGCTCCACCGCGCGGCCGGTCTCAGGACCGAACAGCGGCTCGGGGGCCTGCCCCTCGTCGGCCAGGTCCGGTTCCTCCGCGAAGGGGTCGCGTTCCTTCGCGAGGTCGGTGAGGGTGCGGGCGAGGACCCGCAGCACGACCGTGCAGATCTCCAGCGTGTCCAGGCCGGTGCGCAGCACCACTCGGTGCAGCAGGCCCTCCTTCACCCTGGGGTTGAGCTTGAGGCTGTCCTCGGCCTGTTTGAGGGCCGCGTCCACCTCGACGATGTCGTGGTCGAGTTCGCGCGCCTCGTACAGCCGGGCCGTCGCGAGCTCCACGGGCGTCCGGCCCGCGGCTTCCTCGCCCATCCGCAGCATCAGCCTGCGCAGCCGGCGGGCCAGGCCCTCGATCGACTCGCCCGCCTCGTCCACCCACACCGGGGGAGCGAGCAGCAGATTGCAGGCGAGCCCGACGACCGCGCCGATCAGCGTCTCCACCACCCGGGCCCAGGCGGTGTCGCCGACGGTTGTCACCCCGAGGACCAGCATCGCGCTGATCGCCACCTCGGGCACGAACTCCTCGACCCGCACCAGCCGCCCGACCACCAGCGAAGCCACGATCAGCAGGGCAAGACTCCACCAGGTCAGACCCACCAGCAGGCTGAAGGCGATGGCGACGAGAACGCCGGTCACCACCGAGTTCACCCGGCGGATACCGGTGGTGAGCGTGGAGTAGAGGGTGACCTGGACGACCAGCAGCGCGGTCAGGGGTGCGGTGAGCGGCGCGGCCTCGGGGCTGAGCCGCAGCGCGATGACGTACGCGATCGTCGCCGCGGCCGCCGACCGCAACGTCTGCACGACCACGGGGTCCCGGCGCCGTTTCACAAACCGCACCAGGGACGCCGTCCACTCCCGTACATCTCGCATCCTCAGTGTGTTCCTCTTCCCACAGAAGCGTCCGGTGCACTCATTGCGGACCGTATCCGTCCGCGAGCGTGCCCACCTTGTGGGGTGGGGCCGGTCGGCGGCAAGAGGAGAGGGCAGTGACGGCGGACACCGCTGGTTCACCGCGTGGCGGCGGCCCGGCTGCGGGAGCGGTAACCGGCGATCTTCGCGAGGTTGCCGCAGCGGTCCATCGAGCACCAACGGCGGCGCCGGGCCTGGGAGTCGTCCAGGAACAGCAGTGAACAGGCCGGGTTCTCACACTCCTTGACCCGCTCCAGGAGCGGACCCCGCACCAGGAGTACGGCGTCCCGCGCCACCGTCGCCAGGGCTGCGCGGGCCGGACTGCGGGCCGTCCAGCGGGCCGGGCCCAGTTGGGGCGCGAGGTCGGGCTGCGCGGCGGCCGCGTTGACCCGCTCGACGTCGGCCGGGGCCGGCTCCTGTCCGGCCATCGCGGTGCGGACCAGGCCGTACACGGCCTCGCGCAGTTGCCGGGCGTCCGTCAGGTCGCGCGCGGTGACCCGCACCGGGCCCTCGCCGACGGCCAGCTCCGCCTCCGAGAACCAGCGGGCGAGGGCAGCGGGGTCGGGGATCCGCTCCAGCGGTGTGGTGTGCCGTTTGCCGAGGGTGGCCGCGAAGTCGAGACAGGGGCGACCCCCGATGAACGGGAACGCGAGGGCCGGGTCGGCGGGGGAGGAGCTGCCGGTCATGCGTCGAGCGTACACCGGTTCATGGGGTGTCGGACCGGTGTGCCCACCCTCTTGACACCGGTTGAGGAGGTGTCGGATGGTGACACCACTTCAACCGGTGTCGGTCGCTCGGGCGGCTGTGGCAGAGAGCGGGTGCGGGATGCGCGCGGTACGGATCGATGAGTTCGGCGGACCGGAGGTACTGGTGCCGGTCGAGGTGCCCGACCCGGTGCCGGGCGCCGGGGAGGTACTGGTGCGGGTCGCCGCCGCCGGGGTGAACCGGGTGGACGCCCTGCTCCGCGCCGGCCGCTACCACCGGGCCGGGCGCCCACCGCTGATCCCGGGCGGCGAAGCGGCGGGTGTCGTCGTCGAGGTGGGGGAGGGGGTGACCGGGTTCGCCCCCGGGCAGCGGGTGATGGCCCTGGACGGCGGCAGGTCGTCCGGCTTCTACGCCGAGTTGGCCACGGTGTCCGCCGACAACGTGGTCGAGCTCCCGGACGGCCTGGACCTGACCCGGGCGGCCACCCTGCCGATCGCCTGGCTCAGCGCCTGGTACTGCGTGCGCCGTCTCGCCCGCGTCTCCAAGGACGACACGGTGGTGGTGAAGGCGGCCGCGAGCGGCGTCGGCACCGCGGCCGTGCAGATCGCCGCCGAGGCCGGGGCGCGGGTCATCGCCCTCGCGGGCTCGGCCGAGAAGGCCGCGTGGGCGGGGGAGTTCGGCGCCGACGTCACCGTCGACACCTCCGCCCACCCCGACGAGGCCGAGGTCGAGGAGGTGCTGCGGCTCACCGACGGGCGCGGCGCCGAGGTCGTCCTCGACACCGTCGGCGGACAGGCGTTCGGGCGCAGCCTGCGTGAAGTGGCCTACGGCGGCCGGGTCGTCGCTCTCGCCAACGTCGCCCTGGAACCGAGCACCGTCGACACCCGCGACTTCTATCCCAAGAACGCCTCGATCCTCGGCTTCCAGCTCACCAACCTGCAGATCCACGGCTACGACCCGCGTCCCGACCTGCGGGAACTGGCCGAGCGGGTCGCCGCCGGCGCCTACCGCGTGCCGATCGAGACCGTCGTACCCCTGGAAGAGGCGCGGGCCGCCCATGAGCGGCTGGCGCGGCGCGACAACCGGGGCAAGATCGTGCTCGCTGTCGGCCAGTGACTCGTCAAATCGGATGCGGGCGGCCTTGTCGATGGGTGATCATCCGGTGAGTCGTGGGTAGGAGGCGCCGGTGAGTCCCGTCGGATCAGCACGAGCGCGGGCCGCGCTGAGTCATGTGGCGGCCGTCTCGGAGGGGCCGGCCGTCGCACCGGACCTGCGTGTCACGCTGAACTTCCACCCGGACCGCCTGACACGCGGCCTGCCCCTCCTCCAGGCGCTCGCCCAGGACGGCGTCTACCACTCGCAGTTCGTCACCGGCACGAGCAACGGCGGACTGACCGCGCATCCCGGCGGCGACCGCTGGCGCTGGGAGAGCCGGATCTTCGGCGGCGCCTACGACGACGCGGACGCGCACGAGCGGCCGGTGTACGGCGCGCTGAACTTCCGCCGTCAAGTGGTGGGCGCCGCCCCGCGGTTCGGGTCCTCGCACTTCCGGCTGACCGGCGAGCCCCTCGCCCGCGCCACCTTCTGCTATCCCGACAGCGCCGCCGAGCCGGTCCACTTCGGCGTCGCCACCGGCATGTCCCTGATCGCCCTCGCGGAGGCCGACGAACAGGACGCCCTCAACGACTACATCGAGGTCCAGGTGCACGGCGGGATCGACCTGGCCCGCGATGTGGAGGCGCTCGTCCTGGACGCGAGCTACCGGAACACCCCCGTCGAGGCGGCGGCACACCTGCTGCCCGTCCCCGTCGAGTGGCATCCCGGCTACCGGATCACCGTCGCCGAACTGTTCCGGCACGCCGACTACCGCGGACCGCAGTACGCGGAGCTGGGCGCGGGCATCGCCGAGGACGGACTGGTCGACCCGCGGATCATCGGTGACGCGGCCCGGACGGGTCGTCACGAACTCCAGGACCTGAAGATGGTGTGGCACACGCTCGCCCGCTTCGGGGCGCCGGAGGGGGCGGGGACGGCCTGCTCGGGGGAGACCGCGGTCGGTCGAAGTCCGGTGGCCAGTACTCCGAGCGGGTAGGCGAGGGATCACGATGGGCCCCCGGCGTCCGGGACGCGTTCCGTACCCTGTTCCGGGACCAGCGGTGGCCGGACGGACCGGTGCGGGACGGGCGGTACGTGGAGGACGTGTACGCCGCCGGGTGACGGAAGGGGCGGAACCTTGGTGGACTCCTGGGAATGGGCTCGGCGTGTGCTGGAGGGCGCGGGCCTCGACCCCGACCGGCTCGCCGGCCTCCGGCCGTTGAGCGGCGGCACCTACAACACCGTCGAGGAGATACGCCTCACCGACGGCATCCGGTACGTCCTCAAGGTCCCGCCCGCGTCCACCGTCCCCGGTCTGCGCTACGAGCGTGAACTCCTCGTCTCCGAGGCGGAGTTCTACCGCGCGGCCGCCACCGCCGAGGTCGCGGCGCCGCACGTCGTGGCCGTCGGCGACGGCACCGCCGTACCGCATCTGCTGATGACGGCGTGTCCGGGCGAGCCCTGGGACGCGTCGGTCACCGACGCCGAACGGACCCCGCTGCGCGGGGAGTTGGGCCGCCAGGTGGCCCGGCTGCACACGGTGACCGGGCCGGGCTTCGGCTACCCCTCCGGTGCCCTCGGCCCGCTCGCCCCCGACTGGCGGACCGCGTTCACGAGCATGATCGAGGCCGTCCTGGACGACGCCCTGGACTACGGGGCCCGGCTGCCGCGCTCCGTCGACCAGGTGGCGGACGCCCTCCGGGCCGGCTTTCCCGCCCTCGACGAGGTCACCGCCCCCGCACTGGTCCACTTCGATCTGTGGGACGGGAACATCCTGCTGGACCGCCCCGCGGGCGGCGAGCCGCGCATCGGCGGACTCATCGACGGGGAGCGGATGTTCTGGGGCGATCCCCTCGCGGACTTCGTCTCCCTCGCGCTGCTCGGGGACATCAAGGACGACCAGGCATTCCTCGCGGGGTACCGAGAGGCGGGCGGCCGGGCCGAGTTCGATGTCCCCGCCCGTCTGCGCCTTGCCCTCTACCGCTCCTACCTCTATCTGATCATGCTCACGGAAACGGTCCCACGGGCGGTGGACCAGGACCACGAACGCTGGGTCCAGGCGGCGGTGGCACCGGAACTCGTCGCAGCCCTGGACGAGATCGAGGCCCTCGCCCGGATCGCGGGAGCCTGACTGCCCTGACCCTCCGAGTACCTGGGCACAGGCCTGTCCGACCTGATCAACGTCACCGTCGGCGCGGCCGGCCGGGCGGACGGCGGCCCTGGGGGAACGCGGTCCGCGCTGACGTTTCGCCGACCTGCGCCAAGGTACTCGCGCTCCCGCCGAGAACGTGAAGGGAGGACGCCGTGGACCACCGACTCGAAGGACCCGGCGAGAACGGTGATCCCGTCCCGCGGGATCTGCCGGACCAGCAGGCGGGCGAGGGCGAGGACCCCTGGGAGGTCGCCGACGTGCCGGGGGAGGGGGAGCCCGGCCCCGAGGAGACCGGCCCGTCCGACGACGTGCCGGACACCGACGAGGCGGGCACCAGCCGGCAGGGGGCGCCCCGATCGGACACCGTGCACCCGGAGCACCCGGGAGCCCAGGAGTCCTCCGGCTGATCCGTGGGGCGGCCGGGCACCAGCCGCGAGGGGGCGCCCGATCGGACACCGTGCACCCGGAGCACCCGGAGCACCCGGAGCACCCGGAGCACCCGGGAGCCCAGGAGTCCTCCGGCTGATCCGTGGGGGCGGCCGGGCCTCAGCCGACCTGGCGGCCCTTCATCGGCTCCGTCCGCGCCCCGACCCCCTGCTGCATCCCCTGCAGGAACTCCTCGAGCACCTCAGCAGCTGTGTGCTCGGGGTGCCAGCCGAGTTCCGTACGCGCGCGCGTGCAGTCCATCAGGGGCAGCCGCAGGACCGCGTCGAACAGGTGCGGGGACGCGGGCAGCAGATGCAGGCCCCACGCGGCCGCGATCGCCGACCGGGCCGCGGTGCGTGGCAGCCGTACGGGACGGGCGTCGAGCATCCCGCCCAGCATCTCCGCGTCGACGGGCGGCTCGCCCGCCAGGTTGAAGGCGCCCCGGACGTCCGAGTGCACCGCCAGCGCATAGGCCCGGGCGGCGTCGTCGGTGTGCAGGGCCTGGACGCGCAGGCCGGGGATGTCGGGGAGGAACGGCAGCAGCTCGGGCCGGGCCAGCTGACCGGGCAGGAAACGGCCGCCGAAGATGCGTCGCTGCTCGCTCGCCGACTCCCGCTTGAAGAGGAACGCGGGACGCATCCGTACGACTCGGACGGCCGGGTGGTCGCGCTCGAAGGTGTCCAGGGCGCGCTCCAGGTACGCCTTCTCCCGGCAGTACGCGGCGTCCGGCCAGCCGTGCGTCGGCCACGACTCGTCCACCGCGTGCTCCTTCGGCCCCGGAGAGTAGGCGCCGACGGACGAGGCGTGCACCAACGCCGGCACCTTGGCCGCGGCGACCGCCTCGAACACGCGGATCGACCCGAGGACGTTGGTGCGCCAGGTCGTCGCCGGGTCGTGCGTCGGCTGGAACGCCCACGCCAGATGGATCACCGCGTCGGCGTCCGCGAACTCCTCGGCCAGATCGGTACGTTCCGAGGCGAGGTCGACCGCGGACCACTCAGTCCGGGCGGGCGACCAGTCCGGGATCCGCCGGGCCAGGCCCCGTACGGAGCCCACCTCCGGATCCTGGGAGAGAAGGCGCACCACGCTCGTTCCCACGTTGCCGGTGGCGCCCGTGACCACGATCCTGCTGCCGCTTGAAGTGCTCACCTTCGGCTCCTTCGCACCGCTGGGGCGGGGAACCGTCCGAGTACCCGGCCCTCGGCGATACACGCGGTGCACGGCACCGACTCCGGCCACGAGGTGATCACGGGAAAACTCCTCGTGGACTTCCGCGACCACCTGCTCGCGACGCAGGCCGTGCTGCCGGACGGGCTGCGTCTCATTTCGTCGAGGGATACCGGCCGCCGGCCCTCCAGCGGCCTCGGTGCGGTCGGCTGCGGAAGCGGTGCCGACCGACCGGGGCCGACTGGAGGAGTCGGCGAGTGACGACAACGCGGGCTCTGGGGGAGTGCGTGGCGGCCCCCGTCACTCCGGCATGAACCGTCGGAGACCCTGGCGCCGCCGGCTCAGGCGAACGCGTTCACGCCCGTGAGCTCCGCCGACAGTGTCCACAGGCGCTCCGCCTGCTCCGGGTCGGTTGCCCAGGCCCGGACGCCGCTGCTCTCGTCGCCGTCCACGGCGGGCTCGGCGATGTCGCAGTCCTCCAGGTAGACCCCGCCCATCCCCGCGAGCTGGGGCGAGGCCGCCGCCCACACCTGCGTGGCCGCGCCCTGCTCCGGGCTCTTGAAGCCAGTGGGGTTGAGTGGGTTGCCCTGCTCGTCGATCCAGCCGCGCTCCACCATCTCCGCCTTGGCGAGGTGGCGCTGCAGCGGGGTGAGGATGCCGCCCGGGTGGAGCGAGAAGGCCCGTACCCCGCGCTCGGCGCCGAGCTTGTCGAGGTGGACGGCGAACAGGACGTTGGCCGTCTTCGCCTGGCCGTACGCCTGCCACTTGTCGTAGCCGCTCTGCCAGTGGACGTCGTCCCAGCGCATGCCGGAGAAGTGGTGGGCCCGCGAGGACACGGACACCACGCGGGCGCCGCCCGGCTCGATGGCCGGCCACAGCCGGTTGACGAGGGCGAAGTGACCGAGGTGGTTGGTCGCGAACTGCGCCTCCCAGCCGGGCCCGACCCGGGTCTCCGGGCAGGCCATGATCCCGGCGTTGTCGATGACGAGGTCGACCGTGCGGCCGGAGGCGAGGAAGCGCTCGGCGAAGGCGCGCACGCTGTCCAGGTCGCCGAGGTCGAGTGTGTCCAGCTCGACACCGTCGAGACCGGCGAGGGCCTCCTTCGCGGTGTCGGGACGCCGGGCGGGCACGACGACCCGGGCGCCGGCCTTCGTGAGTGCCTTGGTGGTCTCCAGACCCAGCCCGGAGTAGCCGCCGGTGACGATCGCGAGCTTGCCGGACAGGTCGACACCCGCGAGGACGTCGTCGGCGGTGCTGTGGGCGCCGAACCCCGAACCGATCTTGTGCTGTGCAGTGGTCATGCCGGGAACGCTACGAATTGAAGTGCTCTCGAAGTCAAGTCGCGCTGTGGACCACCATGAGGAAGCCCCGACCGGACGGGGGAATCACGGTCGGGGCGGTCAAGTGGTGGGGCATGGATGGCGGTCGCCCTTAGGCGAAAGGCTCCACATGCCCACGGTCTGTTCAACGGGCAACCACCCTTTCGTGTTCCTCCGCAGCAGACGATGCGGGGTGATCCGCGTCACCCCTTCCGGCCGGTCGGAACGGTCTCACTCCACAGGTTCTCGGCCTGGAGCAACAGGGTCCCGAGGACCGTGGTGCCGTCGGCCCCCTGCCCCGCGTGCTCCCGCAGCCCGTCCTGGAGCCGCTCGCGCAGTTCCCGCATCGCCGTCTCGGTCCGGTCGTCCGGGCGCCCGTCTCCTCCTGACGCCAGCAGCCGGTCGCTCTCCGCGTGGCAGGCGTCGCCGATCAGTTCCAGGAGGCGGGCGTACGAGTCGAGCACCGGTCCGGCGGGCGCGATCGGGGCGCGGTCGTCGTCGGCCGCGACGGCCAGGGTCCGGGTGAGCGCGCGGATGTGCCCGGTGACGCGGCTCCAGCGCTCGTCGTCCCGCTCCGGTGGGGCCGGCGCGGGAGGCCGCCGTACGGCACGCAGCGGGGCCGCGGTCAGCCGCAGGCTCTCCCGGCTCCAGCCGCGTGCCGAGCGCAGCGCCTCCAACCGGTGCTCAAGCCGGGCCGAGGCATGTGACCAGTCCTGTGTGTCCCACTCGCCGTCCCGCAGGTCACCGGCTACGGAATGCAGGACGTCACCCGCCTCCCGGGCCAGCGCCGCGAGGTTCTCCCGGACGTCCCGCAGATGGATCGGCGGCAGCACGAACGCGTTCACCGCGAGCCCGATGACGGCGCCGAGCGCTGCCTGTCCCACCCGGTGGCCCACGGAGGCGGCCCCGGCGGCGCCGGTGGCGAGGGTGAACAGCGCGGTGGTGGCGCCGTAGATCCCCTGGTCGCCGAAGCGCGGCCAGTTCGCGAGGAGCATGAGCAGGGGTACCGAAAGCGCTACTGCGCCCAGCGTGTTCCCGGTGAGGGCCAGCGCCATTGACGCCAGCAGGGCCCCGCAACAGATCGCCGCGAACTGCCGCGCCGCCTGCATCAGCGAGCTGTACACAGTGGCTTGCACGAGTACCACCGCGACCCAGGGCGCCATCAGGGCCATCGGATCACCCATCCACACGCCCGCCACGAGCCAGGCGAGGATCGCGGCGGCCGAGGCCTTGAGCGACTGCACGAGCAGATCGCGCTCGCGCCCGGGCCCGTGCCAGGCGGCCCGGGCGGCGCGGCGCACGGCCTGGGCTTCGTTCCGTAGGGCATGCGTCGGCCGGGACCGTGGCCGTGCAGCTTCGATCACACGAGTCATCCCCGGGTCCCGGCCCGTCAAGCCAAAGGACTGTCCGCCAAGGACGCCAACAGCCGGGCCGGATCGGCGTAGATCGCCTGCGCGCCCGCCTCCTCCAGATCGGCGCGGGGGATACCGCCGCACAGGACGCCGACACAGCGCACGCCGGCGCGGGTGCCGGCCTGCATGTCCCAGACGGTGTCGCCGACGAACACCGCCCGCTCGGCGGGCACCCCGGCCAGCTCAAGGGCGTGCTCGACGGGCTCCGGGGCGGGCTTGCCCTCCTCGACGTCGTCGGCGCTCGCGGTGGCCGTGATGGCGTCGTCCGCGTCGATCGCCCGGCGCAGCGCGGACAGTTCCGCCCCGCCCGCCGAGGTGGCGAGCACCACCCGCCAGCCGTCCCGGTCCAGTCGGCGCAGCAGCCGGCCGGCGTCCTGGAGCGCGGGCAGCCGGTCGAAGTACTGCCCGTACAGCGCCTTGTGGGCGGCGCTCAGCTCGTCGTCCTGGTCCTTGTCGCGGTCCTCACCGAGCAGATGGGCGACGAGGTCGTCGGAGCCGAGCCCGATGGCCCGGTGCACGGCGTGCATCGGCACCCGGTGCCCCGCCTGCCGCAGCGCCTCCCACCAGGTCGTCACATGCAGGTGGTTGGTGTCCACCAGAGTGCCGTCGACGTCGAACACTGCCGCCCGTTCCATGTACCGCCCCTTTCCTGTCGTGCCGCCCGGGTACCACGTCAGACGTCCGCCACTCGGGACGGCACCCGGCCCTCCCGGGACCAGGCCAGCAGCTCCTCCAGACCCCAGGTGGTCACGATCCGCTCGGCCGGGACGCCGCACTCCTCCGCCCGCGCGCACCCGAGGATCTGCCAGTCGAGCTGGCCGGGCGCGTGCGCGTCGGTGTCGACGGAGAACAGCACGCCCGCCTCCACGGCCGCGCGCAGCAGCCGGCGCGGCGGGTCCAGCCGCTCCGGACGGCTGTTGATCTCCACCGCCGTGCCCGACTCGGCGCACGCGGCGAACACCTCGTCCGCGTCGAACTCCGACTCGGGCCGCCCCCGCACGGTCACCAGGCGTCCCGTGCAGTGCCCGAGGATGTTCGCGCGCGGATTCCGTACGGCGGTCACCATGCGCCGGGTCATCGAGCGGGCGTCCATGCGCAGCTTGGAGTGCACGGACACCACCACGACGTCCAGACGCTCGAGGAGTTCCCGTTCCTGGTCGAGGGAGCCGTCGTCGAGGATGTCGCACTCGATGCCGGTCAGCAGGCGGAAGGGCGCCCAGGTCTCGTTCAGCTCCGCCACCACGTCCAGTTGCTGTCGCAGCCGGTCCGGGGAGAGGCCCCGGGCGACCGTCAGGCGGGGGGAGTGGTCGGTCAGCACCGCCCACTCGTGGCCGAGTTCCGCGGCGGTCCGGCCCATCTCCTCGATCGGGCTGCCGCCGTCCGACCAGTCGGAGTGCAGATGGCAGTCGCCCCGCAGCAGCGCCCGCAGCTTCTCGCCGCCCTTATCGCTGTCGCGGGCTCGCTCCGCGCTCGCCTCGCCCTCCAGTTTCTCCAGGTAGCCGGGCACGCCTCCGGCCAGTGCCTCGCGCACCACCTGGGCCGTCTTCGGGCCGAGGCCCTTGAGCGACGCCAGCGACCCGGCCTCCGCCCGCTCGCGCACCTCGTCCGCGGGGAGCCCGGTCAGCACGCGGGCCGCCGTACGGAAGGCGCGGACGCGGTACGTCGGCGCCAGGGACCGCTCCAGCAGGAAGGCGATCCGGTCCAGGGCTTCGACGGGATCCATCGCCACCTCCGCTTCCAGGGTTCACCAGGGCGGCGGGGCCCGCACGACGGGAGAGCGGTTTGTGCCTGAACGAGGCGCTGGGCAGGCTGTCCGGCACGGACTCCCCCAGCTCTCGGCTTCGCTCGACCCGGGGACCCCCATCGCCGAGGACTGCCGGACCTGGCGCGCCACGGTCCTGGCCGCAGTCGCCCTCGCGGTCACCGCTGAGGACGACCGGTCGTCCCCGCGCTCACCCGGCCGGGCGAACACGGGGACTTCGGGCGTCCGGGCACCCAGGGCGCGGTCGCGGCCGCGGTCCTCGCCCTGGGTGGCGGGTGACGTACGGCTCTCCCTCCCGCACATTGCGTTCTACGCTCTATGCATGACCGAAATCGGGAGCCCACACATCGCGAGCCCGCGGATCCTGGTACTCGGGGTCCAGCCGACCACACCGCCCTTCCGGATCGTGGAGATCGACGGGGAGATGGTCGGCGAGGCGAGGACAGTCACCGACGTCCTGGAGGCGGCCGCCGCCTTCGGCATCACGGTCCACGACCTCGACGACCCGGACGTGGTCCGCTGGGTGGGCGGCGACAAGTTCACCTGGACCCGGCACTGACCCACCGACTCAGCCGACCGTCCACTTCGGGTTGACGGCACCCGTGCAGGTCCACCGCTGCGGCCCGGTGCCGGCGGCCGAGCTGCCGCCGGTCACGCCCAGGCACCTGGGATTCCCTACGACTTCTTCGCCGGCTTGTGCACGGCCCGGCTGAGCCGCCGCCCCAGCAGCAGATAGCCGATCAGAGCACCGGACGTGTTGAGGATGACGTCGTCGATGTCGAAGGCCCGCCCCTCCACCAGCGCACCCTGCGCGAACTCGACCAGCAGCATCACCACGGCCGTCAGCAGCAGGATCCTCAGCAGCCCGCGGGTCTTCGGGGCGATGATCGGAACCAGGATGCCGAACGGGACGCCCAGCAGGATGTTCCCGCCGATCTGCTTGACCGCGTCCCGCATCTCGGGCTGGTCCAGATAGGCCCTGAGGGAGGCGCCGGGATGCAGGTTGGTGTGGGTCAGGTCCACCGACGCGGGCGAGGGCTCCAGGGTCAGCCGGGCCAGCACCACGGCGAACGCCACCATGAACGCGAACGCGAACACCATCGCCACGAAACGGACGACGAGGGAGAGCGGATTGCGCCGAGGGCGGGCGGGCTTCGCCGCGCGCTCGGTCTTCGCGGTGGCGGTGTCCGACCCCGCTCGCGAACGTGACGGCGCCCAGGCCATTGGGTTCTCCACTCTTCCACTCTTCAACTTCCCTCTGTCGTAAGGCGATTACCCCTCAACGGCCCGACAATGCCGCCGCGCCCCAACCGGCCCCGGTTTCTCTTCGTACGGTCGGGGCACTCCGGGCTGAGAACCGCGCGCGTCGCCACCGCACGCCGGCCCTGACCCTGACCGATGTCGTCGTAGGTGCCACGGTCACCGCCCTGTTGCTCGCCCTCGTCGTGCAGATCTCCAAACGGCACGGCACGGTCGACCCCGACGAACTCTCCGAGCTGCGCGGCTGATGGACGCACTGCTGCCCCTGCTGGTGGCCGTACCGCTGCTCGGCGCCGCCCTGCTGGTCGCCGGCGGCCGCCTGGTGCCCCGGCCCGTCGCCGAGACCGTCGGCTGCCTGGTCTCCGCGGGCACGGCCGCCCTCGCGCTCGTCCTCCTGCTGCACTCCTCCCCGCCCTTCCTGGAGTGGGCCGGCGGCTGGACGCCCGTGGACGGCCGCAGCGTCGGCATCGTCCTGATCGGGGACGGGCCAGGGCTCGGCATGGCCGCACTCGCCTCCCTGCTCACCCTGGCGGCGCTGGCGTACTCCTGGCACTACTTCGACGAACCGCCGCACGGCCACGCAGGGTCGTTCCCCGCGCTCCTGCTGCTCTTCCAGGGCGGCATGTGCGGGTTCGCGATCGCGGGCGACCTGTTCAACGCGTTCGTGTGGTTCGAGCTGATGAGCGTCGTGGCGTACGCCCTCACCGGCCACCGTGTCGAGGCGGCCAGGGCGGTGCAGGGCGCGCTGACCTCCGGGGTCGTCACCTCGCTCGGCGCCTACGCCATGCTCATGGGCATCGGGCTGCTGTACGCGCGCACCGGCGAGTTGGGCATGCACCGGATCGGGCGGGGGCTCGACGCGCACGGGCCGCCCGACGCCCTGGTCCTGGCCGCGTTCGTCCTGGTCATGACCGGGCTGCTGGTCAAGGCGGCCGCCGTCCCCTTCCACTTCTGGCTGCCGGACGCGCACGCCGTCGCCCCCACCCCGGTGTGCATGCTGCTGTCAGGGGTGATGGTCGAACTCGGCACCTTCGGCGTCTGGCGCGTGTACGGCACCGTCTTCGCCGGACCGGGGGGCGTTCCGGCCCCGGAGTTCCAGCGCGCCCTGGTGGCGCTGGGTGCCGCGACGGCCGTGATCGGCGCGGTGATGTGCTGGTACCAGCGGCACATCAAACGACTGCTGGCCTACTCGACCGCCCACACCGGGCTCTTCCTCATCGGCATCGGCGTCCTTAAACCCGAGGCCGACGACGGCATCGCCCTGTACGTCCTCGGCCACGCCGGAGTGAAGGCGGCCCTGTTCGCCTGCGCCGGGATCCTCCTCGACCGGTACGGCAGCGTCGACGAGCCCGCGCTGCACGGGAAGGCACGCGAACTGAAGGGCGTCGCCGTGCTGTTCACCCTGGGCGCCCTCGGCCTCGCGGGGCTGCCGCCCCTCGGCACGGCACTCGGCAAGTCCGTCGCGGAAGAGGCCGTAGGAGGTCCGCTGACCGTGCTGTACGTGGCGGCGAGCGCGGTGACCGCGGCGGCGGTCCTGCGGGTCGCCGCCCGGGTCTTCCTGGGCCTCGGTCCCAAGCCCGAGGCCGGGGCCGGATACGAGACGACCGGCTCCGGCGAGCGGCCGGAGACCCGGCACCGGATCGGCCGGATCCCGGACACCATGACGGCGGTGCCCGCCGTGCTGCTCGCCGGGGCCCTCGCCGTCGGCGTGGCCCCCGGCTTCGCGGAGGTGGTGGCCCGTTCCGTGAACGAGACCGGATCGGCGGGGGTGCCCGCCTCCGCCCACTGGACGTCGACCGGAGTCCTGCTGGGTCTGCTGTCGACCCTGCTCGCCGGCGGCCTCGCCCTTCTCCGTGACCCGCCCGAAGCGGTTCGCCGCACCGGACCGGGCGCTGCCGCTACGGCGCCTGCAGTCCGGGCACGTCGGCGACTACGTGGCGTGGGTACTGGTCGGCACCACGGTGCTCGGTGCCCTCACCCTGCGGGCATGATCGGCGGCTGATCAGGTGCCGTAGGTGACCTCGACCTTCTTGAAGCCGAGCGAACCCAGCAGCCCCTTGAGCATGTTGGTGGTGTTGGTCTCGGCCCGCTTGGTCAGCTCGCTCTCCTTCGCCGCCTCGGTGATGTGCTTCACCGCGAGCTTCTGCACGGCCTGTTCGCTGTTGGGGTTGTCGGAGAAGAAGTCGCCGAGCCGGTCGAGCAGACCACGCTGCTTGGAGACCGCGTAGGAGCGGTCGGCGTCCAGCGTGGCCTTGCCGAGCTGGGCGTGCGGCAGATGAAGGGTGGCGGCCGTGCGGTCCCCGTTGACCGTCACGTCGTTCTTGGCCACCTTGCCGAGGTCGACGTAGGCGTCGACGGCGCCCGCCCCGACATACAGGGTGCGGGAGCCGCGGATCGCGTCGGGCAGGAACTTGGTGTCCTTCTCCAGGTCCACGACGACCTGGAAATTGCCGGAGGCGGCGTCGTAACGGCTGATGTCCTGGATGGACTCCAGAAGTGCGGGACCCGAACGGTCATGGGTCTCCGTGCCGAACAGGTCCTTGAGGCCAGGGAGCACGCTGAACCGGATCCCGGCGAAGAACACCACGAGCACCACCACTACGGCGGTCAGTATCTTCGCCCAGCCGGGCATGCGCCTGGACACGCGCCTGATGGGAGTCGTCATGCGACGGCCCTCCTTCCTACTGGCACGGATGCCCAGGGATGACCCCCAAAAGCCCCTGCCGGACCGTCTTGTTGGCTGATTGGGACACTGCCGGTACACACCGGGGAGCACTAGCGTGGAGAACTCCGCCTGCAGGCGTGTCTGGAGACCCTCATGAGCACGGACAGCACGTCCCGGACCCATCGTCCCATGCACCGCATCCCCCTGCCCGAGTCCGGGCCGCCCCGGCTCACCGCCCTGGCCACCGGCACCCCCGTGTGGCTCGTGACCCGCTACGCCGATGTGCGCCAGGTGCTCATGGACCCGCGCTTCAACCGCAAGTCCCTCAAGGACGCCGACGCCCCGCCGCTGCTCGTCGTACCGAACCTGCTGGACTCCCCGGACGGCCTCCTCAACCAGGACGGCCCGCCCCACCAA
This sequence comes from Streptomyces sp. NPDC048420, assembly GCF_040651535.1. NCBI lineage: Bacteria > Bacillati > Actinomycetota > Actinomycetes > Kitasatosporales > Streptomycetaceae > Streptomyces > Streptomyces sp. NPDC048420. The sequence continues at coordinate 308,557 of NZ_JBEZKG010000011.1, read as the reverse complement.
CTGCTGCGCGGCACGGTCCAGCGGGCCTTCACCCCGCGCGCGATCGCCCGCTGGCGGCCCTGGACCGCCTCCGTGGTGGAGTCCCTCCTCGACGACCTCGCCGCGCAGCCCCGACCCGCCGACATCGTCGAGGGGTTCACCCGCCGCCTTCCGGTGTCGGTGATCTCCCGGCTGATGGGCCTGGAGCACGCCGACTGGGAGCGCATCCGCGACTGGGCCGACCACGCCCTGTCCGGCGGCGCGCACACCGCCGAGGAAGTCGGCGCGGCCATGAGGGAGTTCGGCCTGTTCTGCGCGGAGCTGGTCGCCGAGCGGCGCAAGGAGCCGGGCGACGACCTGGTCAGCGCGCTGGTCGCCGCGGGCGACGGCCTCGGCATCGAGGAGTCACGCCTGGTCATCCTGGTCCTTGGCCTGGTCGTCGCGGGGCACGAGACGACCATGACGGCCCTCGGTAACATCGTCGTCCACCTCCTCACCGACGGGCAGCCGGCCTGGCCGGGCCTCGCCGAGAGCCAGGAGGCGGCGGAGACCGCGGTCGAGCAGCTCCTGCGCACGATTCCGTTGAGCGAGGGCCGGGTGCTGCCCGGGCTGATCCGGCGGGCCGTCGAGGAGGCCGAGGTCGGCGGGGTGACGATCCCGGCGGGGGCGGTGGTCGCGGTGCAGACCAACGCGGCGAACAGGGACCCGGATGTGTTTCCGCAGCCCGGGGAAACGGACCTGTTCGCACCGTTGACCACCCCCAGCGTGGTCTTCGGCGCGGGCCCCCACCACTGCCTGGGGGCCTGGCTGGCCCGCTTGGAGCTGGGCCTGGCCCTGCACCGCCTGGCGGTCCGGTTCCCGGGCCTGCGGGCCGAGTTCACGACGGAGACGATCGAGTGGCGGGAGGGCCAGATCACGCGGGGGCCAAGGAGGCTACCGGTGTCTTGGTAAGAGGGGGCTAGAGCGCTCCTTCAGGGGCGCGGGGAACTGCGCGACCAGCCCCCACCGGCCGGTCACCCGCCAACCGAGACCACCACACCCCTTCGCCATGCGTCAGTCCCGGCAACCGCAGCTCAATCCCACGCACCCGCCGTGCCGGAAGCCTTCCGGTGATCACCCACGCCGTCTCCCCACCCGACGTACCCGTGAACTCCGCTCCTGCCGAAGCGAGTTGAGCGGTGACGGGAGCGAGCGCATCCAACGGCACCTCCACCTCGAACGCGTGATACGGCTCGAACACCCGCGTCCTCGCCCGCTCCAGCGCCCGCCGCAGCACAATCGGCGTGAGTCCGCGGAAGTCCGCGGCCGTGCTGACCGGTGCGACGAAGCCGGAGCGGACCAGGGTGACCCGGTAGTCCGTGACGACGGCCCCCGTAAGCCCGGACCGCATGCTCGCGTGGACGCTCTCCTCAATGGCCTGGTGGAACGCCCGGGGAAGCGCCCCGAGTTCCGTCTCGTACGCGAACACGCCGCCGGAGTCACGATCGCCCGGCTCGACCCGCAGCCCGATCGTCGCCCAGTAGCGGGTCCCGAGATGCCAGGGATTCTCCTCGCCCGCTTCCCCCGTACCGCACGGACGCTCCAGATACCTGACCCGGGCCGGCTCGAACTCCGCCTCGACGCCGAAGTCCTGGACGAGGGTCGCCGCGAGCACCTCCATCTGGACCTCGCCGTAGAGGAGCAGCGTGGTGGCGCCGGAGTGCGTGGGGCGGGCGTGGATCAGGGGATCCTGGTCGGCGAGGGTGAGCAGCGCCGAGCGGAGCCGAGCCGCTAGTTCGGGGTGGCGGGCGGTGACCAGGGTCTCCAGGGTCGGGGGCGCGAACTGCGGTGCGCGGTCGGTGAGTTCGCCGAGCCGGTCGCCCACGCGCAGGCCGGAGGAGAACGTCAGCGCGGCGATGTTCCCCGCGGTGAGGGGCCCGCTGAGACGCGTGACCCGCCCGGAGACCCGACTGGTCGCGCCGTCGGCCTCACGCCTGAGGAACGTGAGTCGCTGACGCTCCGTCACCTCACCGCCGTAGAGCCGCAGATGCACGTTGCGCTCCCCGCCGGGTCCGGGCCGTACCGCGAACACCGTCCCGCGCGGGTCGTCCGTGGGGGTGACGGGAGTGGGTGGGATCAGCCGGATGATGCCCTCGACCAGGTCGGGGACGCCCTGGCCGCCGAGGGCGGAGCCGAAGAACACCGGGTGGAAGGAGCCGTCGGCGGTGCGGGCGGCGAGGGCCTGGCGGAGGTCGTCCGGGGTGGGCTCGGGGCCGTCGACGAGCGCCCTCAGGATGTCGGGGTCCACCTCGGCGAGCGCCTCGGCCAGATCGCCTTCGGGGCGGACCGTCACGCGGGCTTCGGACGTGCCGATACCCGTCACTTCCGTCAGCGGGGCGACGTACGGCGTCAGCCTGCGCCGGATGTCCGAGAGCAGGCCGTCGGCGCGCGCGCCCGCCCGGTCGATCTTGTTGACGAAGACCAGCGTGGGCAGCCGCAGCTCCCGCAGGGTCCGCATCAGGACCCGGGTCTGCGCCTGTACGCCCTCGACCGCGGACAGCAGCAGGACCGCGCCGTCGAGGACCTCCAGGGCACGCTCGACCTCGGCGATGAAGTCGGAGTGGCCCGGGGTGTCGATGAGGTTGATCCGGGTGTCGCCGACGGTGAAGGAGGCGACCGCGGAGCGGATGGTGATGCCGCGCTGCCGCTCGATCGCGCCATCGTCCGTGCGGGTGTCACCGGTGTCGACGCTGCCGAGCCGGTCGATCGCGCCGTGGTCGAACAGCAGGCGCTCGGTGAGGCTGGTCTTACCGGCGTCGACGTGGGCCAGAATGCCGATGTTCAGGGTGTGCATACGGGGTCGAGTCCTCGAAAGCCGTGGGCCGAAGGGGGCACTGGGTGACTTCGAGGAGTCGGCGCATGCGAGGGATCCTGACGTGAGGGAGACGGACGTGGCCATGATGGCGTCCGTCGACCGGGGCACCGCAACCGGATTTCGGTGGCCAGTAGCATGAGCCCGGCAGCCCGAGATGATCATCCGAGGAGCAGGCCCGTGCGAGACATCGCCGTGTTCAGCGGTAGCGCCCACCCCGAGCTGGCGGCGGAGGTCTGCGCGCATCTCGGTGTGCCGCTCAGCCCCACCCGGGTCAGCCGGTTCGCCAACGACTGCCTCGAGGTGCAGCTTCAGGCCAACTGCCGGGAACGGGACGTCTTCCTCATCCAGCCGCTGGTCAAGCCCGTCCAGGAGCACCTGGTGGAGCTGCTGCTGATGTGCGACGCGGCACGCGGTGCCTCGGCGCGCCGGATCAGCGTCGTCATGCCGCACTACTCCTACGCGCGCTCGGACAAGAAGGACGCGCCCCGGATCTCGCTGGGGGGCCGCCTCGTCGCCGACCTCATGGTCTCGGCGGGCGCGAGCCGCGTCCTCGCCATGACCCTGCACTCCCCGCAGGTGCACGGCTTCTTCTCGGTGCCCGTCGACCATCTGCACGCCCTGCGTGAACTGGCCGCGCACTTCCGGCAGTACGACCTCTCGCGGACCACCGTCGTCTCCCCGGACCTCGGCAACGCCAAGGAGGCGGCCGCCTTCGCCCGGCTGATCGGCGCCCAGGTGGCCGCCGGCGCCAAGCAGCGGTTCGCCGACGACCGGGTGAGCATCAGCGATGTCATCGGAGAGGTCGCGGGCCGGGACGTCATCGTGCTTGACGACGAGATCGCCAAGGGCTCGACAGTTCTCGAACTCCTGGGCAGGCTGCGCGAGTTGGGACCGCGGTCGATCCGGGTGGCGTGCACCCACGGCCTGTTCGCGGACGGCGCCCTCAAGCGCATCGGCGAGCAGCCCGACGTCCTGGAGATCGTCTGCACCAACACCGTCCCGGTCCCCGACGAGGAACGCACCGACAAGCTGCGGATCCTGTCCATCGCCCCCGCGCTCGCAGAGGCCGTACGGCGCATTCACAACGGTGAGTCCGTCAGCGCCCTGTTCGACGCGCCGCGGAGCGAATAGACAGGAAGGAGTGCAAGGCGACCCCGGCATCATCCAGGTGACCAGGAGGGCCCCGCAGTGGCGAAGGCGAAGTTCGAGCGGACCAAGCCGCACGTGAACATCGGCACCATCGGTCATATCGACCACGGCAAGACGACGCTCACGGCGGCCATCACGAGGGTGCTGCACGAGAAGTTCCCCGACCTCAACCCGTACACGCCGTTCGACCAGATCGACAAGGCGCCCGAGGAACGGCAGCGCGGGATCACGATCTCGATCGCCCATGTCGAGTACCAGACCGAACGACGGCACTACGCGCACGTCGACTGTCCCGGACACGCGGACTACATCAAGAACATGATCACCGGCGCGGCCCAGATGGACGGGGCGATCCTCGTCGTCGCGGCCACCGACGGGCCGATGCCGCAGACCAAGGAACACGTGCTGCTGGCCCGGCAGGTGGGCGTGCCGTACATCGTCGTCGCGCTCAACAAGACGGACATGGTGGACGACGAGGAGATCCTGGAGCTGGTGGAGCTGGAGGTACGCGAGCTGCTCACCGAGTACGAGTTCCCGGGCGACGAGGTCCCGGTCGTCAAGGTCTCCGCGCTCAGGGCCCTGGAGGGCGACCCTGGCTGGACGCGGTCGGTCCTCGACCTGCTGGACGCGGTGGACTCGACGATCCCGGAACCGCAGCGTGACGTGGACCGGCCGTTCCTCATGCCGATCGAGGACGTCTTCACCATCACCGGACGCGGCACCGTCGTCACCGGCCGGATCGAACGCGGCACGCTGAAGGTCAACAGCGAGGTCGAGATCATCGGCATCCACCCGCAGAAGACCAGGACGACCGTCACCGGCGTGGAGATGTTCCGCAAGCTCCTCGACGAGGGGCGGGCCGGGGAGAACGTCGGGCTGCTGCTGAGGGGCGTGAAGCGGGAGGAGGTCGAGCGCGGACAGGTCGTCATCCGGCCCGGATCGGTCACCCCGCACACGGAGTTCGAGGCCCGCGCGTACATCCTGTCCAAGGACGAGGGCGGCCGGCACACGCCGTTCTTCCACAACTACCGCCCGCAGTTCTACTTCCGCACCACCGACGTGACGGGCGTGGTCACCCTGCCCAAGGGCACCGACATGGTCATGCCGGGCGACAACACGACCATGCATGTGGAACTGATCCAGCCCATCGCGATGGAGGAAGGGCTGAAGTTCGCCATCCGTGAGGGCGGGCGGACGGTCGGAGCGGGTCAGGTCACCAAGATCGTGAAGTGACCCGCCGTCATAACGAGCCGGACGTGGCCTCGGACTGCCCCAGGGCCGCGTCCAGTGACGGCAGCGGCGGAAGCAGCCGGGTCAGGCCGGTCACCCGCATGATCCTCAGGGTGAGCGGGTGCGTGCAGACCAGGAGCAGCCGGCCGTCCCGGTCGAGGACCCGGGACCGGGCGCGGTAGAGCAGCCGCAGCCCGGAGCAGTCCAGGAACTCGACGGGGCTCAGGTCGATCACCACGCGTACGTCGGGCTGCGCCGTGACCCGGTCCAGATGCGGCAGGATCTCCGTGGCCGCGGCGATGTCGATGTCCCCGTGGAACTCCAGCACGGTGTGACCGCGCTCCTGGTGGATGCGCAGATGCCGGGTCGGCGGCGCAGGTTCCTGCTGCACGACGACAATCGCCTCCATCCGGCTCCTCAGCGGCAAGGGGGCCAGGTCACCTGGGGCCGGGGTGACGACGTCCTGCGAGCGTAGACGCGTGACCGGGCCCCGAGGATGTTCAAATCCGTTCCCCGCCCTGCAAGTTACCCTCGATCGAGTGAATTTGAGCATGTTCGATTGACATATGTCTTCGAATTGCGACCGGCGGTTCGCGACGTGTTCACGCGGGGCTCGCGCCCGGCTCACGACAGGGCGTGCCAGGCCCTGGTCAGTGCCTGCCGGAACTGCTCGGTCTGATGAGCGGTGAGGTCCCGCACCATCCGCTCCTCCAGCTCCCGCACGGGACCTTCGTGCCGCGCGAGCAGCGCGCGGCCCTCCTCGGTCAGCAGGATCAGCAGCTCGCGGCGGTTCTTCGGGTTGCGCTCCCGGCGCACCAACCTGCGCGTCTCCAGGGAGCGCACCAGATCGGCGATCGACTGGGCGGTGACGAAGGAGTCCCGGGCCAGCTGGGCGGCCGACAGCCCGTCGTGCCGCTCCAGGACCGTGAGGGCCGTGTACTGCAGGGCGGTGATCCCGGACGGCCTGACCAGCTCGTCCAGGTGTGAGCGGACAACGAGCTCCACCTGCTTCACCATGTAGAGGAGAGACGGGGGCGCCTTGGTCGCCTGTGTGTCGAGCATGGGTTCAGGCTAGAGCATTGACAGGAAACCTGTCTGTAAAGAGACTGCGAACCAACAGGAATCCTGTTGATTGAAATCTTGGCGACGATGCTGAGGAGCGGTGATGTCCCCCACCGAGATCCAACCCGGACGGCTGTTCATAGGCGGCCAGTGGCGCGAGGCCGCCGACGGCGCCCGCATGGAGGTGGTCGACCCGTCCCGGGGTGCGGTCGTCACCACCGTCGCGGAGGCCGGCGCCGCCGACGTGGACGCGGCCGTGCGCTCCGCCCGGGAGGCCTTCGACGACGGCGCCTGGTCGGGCCTGAGCGGCCGGGAGCGGGGGCGCGTCCTGCACCGGGTCGCCGAGCTGATCCGGGAGAACGCCGACGAACTCGCCCAGCTGGAGAGCCTGGACGTCGGCAAGCCGATCTCCCTGTGCCACGCCGTGGACGTGACCAACACGGCCAACGACTACGAGCACTTCGCCGCCCTCGCCCACCAGATCGACGGCGCGGTCCGCGACACCCCGATGAACGCCCTCGCCTACACCAAGCGCGGCCCGCTCGGGGTGGTCGCCGCGATCACCCCCTTCAACTTCCCTCTGGTCCTCGCCGGCACCAAGATCGCCCCGGCGCTCGCCGCAGGCAACACGGTCGTTCACAAGCCGGCCGACGAGACCCCGCTCAGCGCCCTCTACATGGCCGCACTCCTCCAGAAGGCAGGCGTGCCGGACGGCGTGGTCAACGTCGTCACCGGCACCGGCCCGGTCGCCGGTGACGCCCTGCTGCGCCACCGCGGGATCGACAAGGTCGCCTTCACCGGCTCCACCGCGATCGGCCGGCACGTGGCCGCCACCGCCGGCGAGGCCCTCAAGCCCGTCAACATGGAACTCGGCGGCAATGCCGCCAACATCGTCTTCGAGGACGCCGACCTGGAGAAGGCGGTCGGCGCGATCATCAAGGCGTTCGTCTTCAACACCGGCCAGTTCTGCATGGGCGGCCCGCGCCTGCTCGTGGCCCGTCCCGTCCTCAGCACCCTGCTCGGCATCCTCGCCGACGCCGTCCCCGGTGTGCCGCTGGGCGACCCGCGCAACCCGGAGACCGTGGTCGGGCCGATGGCGGGGGAGAAGCACCTCAAGAAGGTCGAGGAGTACGTCGACCTCGCCCGCAAGGAGGGCGGCCGGATCGTCTGCGGCGGTGAGCGCCTGGACCTCGACGGCGGCTTCTACTACAAGCCCACGGTGATCGCCGACCTCTCCAACGACTCCCGGGTCGTACAGGAGGAGGTCTTCGGACCGGTCCTGACGGTGCAGCCCTTCGACTCCGAGGACGAGGCCGTCGCCCTCGCCAACTCCACGCCCTACGGCCTGGCCTCTGGCGTCCAGACCTCGAACCTGGCCCGTGCTCACCGGGTCGCGGACCGTCTCCAGGCGGGCGTGGTCTGGGTCAACGACTGGGCGATGCTCGACCCCGCGATGCCCTTCGGCGGGGTCAAGGACTCCGGCTACGGCCGCGAGTACGGCCCCGAGGCGCTCGACGCCTACACCAAGGTCAAGTCCGTCGTCGTCTCGCTCGACTGAGCACCTTCCAAGGAGTTCCTGCGATGTCCATCACCACCCGTGCCGCGGTCGTCGAGTCCGGTGGCGCACCCTTCACCCTCTCCGACGTCACCCTCGACGAGCCGGGACCCCGCGAGGCGCTCGTCCGCATGGTCGCGACGGGTCTGTGTCACACGGACCTCGGCGTGGCGAGCGGCGGTCTTCCCTTCCCGCTGCCCGGAGTCCTGGGCCACGAGGGCGCGGGAGTCGTCGAGGCGGTCGGTTCGGCCGTCACCGGAGTCGCCCCCGGTGACCACGTCGTCCTGTCCTTCACGTCCTGCGGCGACTGCCGCAACTGCGACGGCGGTCACCCGGCCTACTGCGCCACATGGCTGCCGCTGAACCTCCTCGGCGGCCGCCGCGCCGACGGCACCAGCACCATCAGCCGGGACGGCGAGCCGCTCGGCGGGCACTTCTTCGGCCAGTCCTCCTTCGCCGAGCGCGCCCTGGTCGACGAGCGCAGCCTCGTCAAGGTCGACCAGGACGTCCCGCTGGAGTCCATCGCCCCGCTGGGCTGCGGAGTCCAGACCGGCGTCGGCGCCGTGTGGAACGTACTGAAGCCCGTCACCGGGTCGACGATCGTCGTCCTCGGCGCCGGAGCCGTGGGCCTCTCCGCGGTCATGGCCGCCGCCCTCACCCCGGCCACGGCGATCGTCGCCGTCGACCGGGTCGGCGAACGCCTCGAACTGGCGAAGGAACTGGGCGCCACCCACACCGTCAACGCCGGCGAGCAGGACCTCGGCGAGGCGCTCGCCGCCATCACCGGCGGGCAGGGCGCGGACGGCATCGTGGAGACCACCGGCAACGTGGGCGTCCTGCGCCAGGGCGTCGACGCGCTCGGCGCCCGCGGCACCGTGGTCGTCGTCGGCGCCCCGCCGTTCGGCACCGAGGTCTCCCTCGACGTCAACGGGCTGCTCGGCGGCAAGCGCGTCGTCGGCCTGACCCTCGGTGACGCCGAGACGCAGAGCTTCATCCCCGCCCTGGTCCGTCTGGTGAAGGAGGGACGACTCCCGCTGCACCGCCTGATCAGCACCTATCCGTTCGCGGACATCGACCAGGCGGTGCGGGACATGGGCGCGGGCAAGGCGATCAAGCCCGTGCTGACATTCTGAGCGGTCAGTCGACCACCAGGACCAGCTTCCCGGTCGTACGGCCGGTGTCGCCGAGCTCGTGAGCCTCGGCGGCACCGGCCAGCGGGAAGGTGCCGGCGATCGCAGGGCGCAGCTTCCCCGCGTCCACCAGCTCCGCGATCGCCTCCATCCCCGCCCGGTCGGCGTCCACGAGCATGCGCACGGCCCGTACGCCGAGCCGCTCGGCCTCCTTGTCGAACTCGTCCGAGCCGACCGGCAGGATCGACACCACGACTCCGCCCGGCCGCAGCACCCGCAGCGAGCGCACGGACGTCTCCTCACCGAGCGTGTCCAGCACCACGTCGACGTCCTTCACGGCCTCGGTGAAGTCGGTCTCCCGGTAGTCGATCACCTCGTCCGCGCCCAGCTCGCGCAGGAAGTCGTGCTTACCGGCGCTCGCGGTACCGATCACGTACGCGCCCCGTGCCTTGGCGATCTGCACGGCCACATGACCCACCCCGCCGGCCGCCGCGTGGATCAGCACCCGCTGCCCCGGCCGGAGGTCCGCGTTCTCGACCAGGGCCTGCCACGCGGTCAGCGAGACCAGCGGCAGCGCACCCGCCTGGATGTGGTCGATCGAGGCCGGCTTGTGCGTGAGGGCCCGCACCGGCGCGAGGACGTACTCGGCGTGCGAACCGTGCCCGTAGGGGTACGGCAGCAGGCCGAACACCTCGTCACCGGGCTTGAAGGCCGCCACCCCGATGCCGACCGCCTCGACCACACCGGAGACGTCCCAGCCCAGGACGAACGGCGGCTGCCCGAGGAAGCCGCCGGTGGCGCGGTGCTTCCAGTCGGTCGGGTTCAGTCCGGCGGCCCGTACCCGGACCAGCACCTGGTTGGCCCACGGCGTGGGACGCTCGACCTCGATCTCCTTGAGGACCTCGGGACCGCCGAGGGTGTCCTGGCTGATGGCTCGCATCGTGTTCTCAGTGCTCATGGTCAGCAAGCCTGCCCGGGACCGCCCGCTCAGAAAATGGCATGATTGCCAACCTTCGATAGGATCGTGCCATGAGTCGTACGGAGCGGGTCGTGGTGCTGGCCCTGGACGGTGTGTACCCCTTCGAGCTGGGCATCCCCAGCCGGATCCTCGGCGCCGCCGACGGCCGGTACGAGGTGCTGACCTGCTCGGTCGACGGCCAACCGGTGCGCAGCAACGCCGACTTCACCATCGGCGTCGAGCACGGACCGGAGATCCTCGCCACGGCCGACACCGTCGTGATCACCCCCGTCTCGCCGGAGCGGATGCCCGCCGAGCTCCCGGAGGACGTGCGCCGGGCCCTCGCGTACATCCGCCCCGACGCCCGCATCGTCTCCATCTGCACCGGCGCCTTCGTCCTCGCCATGGCCGGTCTCCTGGACGGCCGCCGGGCCACCACCCACTGGCAGCTCGCCGGCCAGTTCCGGCGCATGTTCCCCCACATCGACCTCGATCCCGACGTGCTCTTCGTCGACGACGACCGCATCCTCACCTCGGCCGGAGCCGCCTCCGGTGTGGACATCTGCCTGCACCTCGTCCGCAAGGACCACGGCAGCGAACTCGCCAACACGGTCGCCCGCCGCTGCGTGGTCCCGCCGTTCCGGGACGGCGGGCAGGCCCAGTACATCGAGCAGCCGGTCCCGGAACAGGGCGCCACGAGCACGGCGGGGACCCGGGCCTGGGCCCTGGAACGCCTCGACGAGCCGCTGACCCTGGCCGATCTCGCCGCACACGCCCGGATGAGCCTGCGCACCTTCGCCCGCCGCTTCAACGACGAGGTCGGCCTCAGCCCGGGCCGCTGGCTGATCCAGCAGCGTGTTGCCCGCGCCCGGCACCTCCTGGAGTCCAGCGAGCTGTCGGTCGACCAGATCGCCGGCCATGTCGGCTTCGCGACCGGCGCGTCCCTGCGGCAGCACCTGCACGCGGCGATCGGGGTGTCGCCGCAGGTGTACCGGCGGACGTTCCAGGCGGCGGCCCACTGAGAATTCCGGGCTGAACGTTCCGGGCCCCCACGGCGTCGGAGGATCATGAACGAACGTGCGGGGATACGTGGAGTGCTCTGGGTGCTCCTGGTCGCGATGGCGGCGGTGGGGTGCGGTCCGGGGGAGGACCTGGTCGTCGAGGGCACACCCGCCGCGACGCCCTACGACGGTCCGCTGAACATCCCCACCAAGGAGCTGGACGAGTACACCCCGCGGGCCACCCGCCTGGCCTCCGGGGCGGCGGGACGGGCGTTGGAGTGCGCGGGGGAGATCCATGTGGGCAACGGGCCCGAGGGCTGGAGCGAGGGCGACGGAGGGGAGGGTCCGCAGGATGGTCTGAGGCTCTACTTCGACCTGTTCGACCCGGGTGTGCCCCGCGCCGGCTACCGCGTGGAGCGCCGGGAGACGGACCGCGTGCTCTACTCCTACGACGTCGACGGCCGCACCAAGGTGGCCGTCGTGGTCGCCAAGGACCAGCAGGGCAGGCCCGGTTGGGGCCCGGAGACCAGCGCGTCCTGCGACCCGTCGGAGCTCCCGGCCTCGTACACCGACTCCCAGGGCGTCGAGATCTGGACGGACCGCGGAGGCGACCGGGTTTCGACCACGCGGGTGCGCAGTGGGGCCGGGGACGATCACTGCGACTGGCAGAAGGTGCACTTCCTCCACCTGGGAGACCGGACGTACGCCCGCGACCCCGAGGCCCTGCTCGAACCCGGCATGCTCACGGCCGCCTACAACGGCGCGGCCGAGATGCCGGCCACCGCGCAGGACACCGGATACCGCTACCAGGACTGGCGGTTGTGGCTGACGGACGACCGGCGGACGGCGTACGTCCGCACCCCTGACGGCGTGGAGGCCTGGCCCCGGCTCAAGGCGAACGTGGCCTGCAAATAGGAGCGTTCATCGGCTCGCGTGCAACGCGACCAGCAACTGCCAGACCTGGTCGGCGATTTCGCCCGGGTCGGCCTCCAGCAGGCCGTGCAGCCAGTCGCCCAGCACGCCCGCGAAGGTCGCCGCGACCGCGGAGGCCACCAGCGGGGCGTCCGCCGCGCCCGCGAGTGAGCGTTCCCGCAGGCTGTAGGCGCGCAGGTCCCGGTGCAGGACCCGGCCCAGCGGGCCGCCGCCACCGGGTGCGAGCAGGGACCGGTACAGGGCGGTGTGCGGGGCGAGCGAGGCGAAGAACTCCGCGAGCGCGGGCGGCGCGTGCACCGGGTCGGGCCGCCCCCGCCAGGCGTGCAGCGCCTCCACGGCGTCCCGTACGACATCCGCGCAGGCGTCGACGGCGAGCGCCTCCAGGCCGTCGTAGTGCACGTAGAAGGTGGCCCGCCCCACCCCGGCCCGGCGCACCAGCGCGGCCACGCCGACCTCCTCCAACGGCCGCTCGGCGCACTCCGCGAGCAGCGCCTCCCGCAGCCGGGCCCGGGTGCGGGCCGCCCGCGGGTCCTCGGGCGCCGCGCGGGTCACCGGGCGACGAGGACGGCGGCCAGGGCGAGGGCGCCGGGCAGCGCCTGCGCGGCGAGGATCCGGACGTTGGCGGTCACGGCTCCGTACACACCGGCGACGATCACGCACACCAGGAAGAACACCTGTGCCCGGAAGCCGGTCGGATCAGCGGCGACGAGGCCCCAGACCAGGCCCGCCGCGAGGAAGCCGTTGTACAGGCCCTGGTTCGCCGCCATGGCCGCCGTGGCCCGGGCCATGTCCTGGTCGAACCCGTGGAAGGACATCCCCGGCTTCTTCTGCCACAGGAACATCTCCATCACGAGGATGTACAGGTGCAGCGCCGCCACCAGGCCGACCAGCACGTTCGCCAGGATCGCCATGAGCACTTCTCCCACTTCTTGGACGTGTGTCCACTATAGATGGACATCCGTCCAGGAAGTCTCCTGGGGTCCTAGGCCGAAAGGCGGAGGTGCAGACCGGGCCGAACAGCCAGACTGGAACCGTCAGTTGACATCTCCAGGAGGACGCCCACCTCATGCCGGCGCAGCCCGCACGCCCCGCCAAGCAGCGCAAGCAGGACACCCTGTACCGACTGGAGCACGACGAGGACGTATGGGTCGCCACCGCCCCGGCCGACGACTCGGGTGTGCCCTTCCTCGTCCCGCTCTCGTTCCTCTGGGACGGCTCCACCATCCTGCTGGCCACCCCGGCCACCAGCCCCACCGGCCGGAACCTGAAGGCGACCGGCCGAACCCGCCTCGGCATCGGACCCACCCGGGACGTGGTGATGATCGAGGGCACCGTCGACACCGTCCCCCAGGACCGGCTGAGCCAGGACGAGGGCGACCGGTTCGCCGCCCGCACCGGCTTCGATCCCCGGCAACTCACCACGCCCTACCTGTACTTCCGGGTCCGGCCGCAGCGGGTGCAGGCCTGGCGGGAGGCCAATGAGCTCACCGGGCGTGAGCTGATGCGGGACGGGGAGTGGCTGGTCGCCGACTGAATCGGCCGTGCCGGGATAACCGCAAGGTAGAGGGCCGCGGCGTCGACGCCGCGGCCGGATCCTTCGGAGGAGACATGGCACTGGTGAAAGCGGGGGTCGTCGTGCTCGACTGTGCCGAGCCCGAGAAGCTCGCCGTGTTCTACAAGGAACTGCTGGACGCCGAGGAGACGGACGCGACCGCCAACCGCGTGGAGATCAGGGGCGCCGACGGGATCCGGCTGGGGTTCCGCCGTGATGTGAAGGCGACCCCGCCGAGCTGGCCACGCCCCGAGAACTCCCTCCAGGCCCACCTCGACTTCGTGGTGGACGACCTCGACGCGGTCGAGCGCAAGGTGGTGGAGCTCGGCGGACGCCCCCTGGAGACGAAGGACGCATCGGGGCCGTACGAGGAACGCGGGTACGCGGACCCCGCCGGCCACTCCTTCACCCTGCGCATGGTCACACCGACCGCGCCCAAGCAGGGCTGATCCTGTCCCTGTCGGTTCAGTCCCGGCCGCCCTTCTCGGAGGCCGGCCAGACGCCGGTGGACCGCTCGATGGCCTTGGCGCCCGTGCGGTCCACGGCACTGCGCACCGCGGCGAAGATGGCGCCCTGGATCGCGGCCGCCAGGAGGATCTCCCCCCAGCCGCGGTCCCGGTCCAGGGCGTCGGGCGCGTCCTCCTCGTGCCGTAGCGCCATCCAGGTCTTGCGGAAGGCGAGCCCCGCCAGCCAGCCGCTCGACCAGCCGAGCGCGAACCCCAGGGGCTGGTAGGCGAGGGGCAGCTTCATCTTCTTCTTCTTGGCCATGTGGGTCTCCTTGGTTGTGTGAGCCGTTGTGCGATCAGTTGATCCAGTTGATCAAGGACGTCCGGTGTCCGCCACCCGCTCCGCCGGGAGCGGCGGCCCCGGCGGGGTCCCCTCGCCGAACGGACGGCCGCCGAGCTCCGCACGGTGGTGTGGGGTCAGCCAGCCCGCCAGGTCCGGCCCGAGCGGGACGATGCCGGTCGGGTTGATGCCGGTGTGCACCTGGTAGTAGTGCCGCTTGATGTGGTCGAAGTCGACCGTGTCACCGAAGCCCGGCGTCTGGTAGAGGTCGCGGACGTACGCCCACAGCACCTCGTTCTCCGCCAGCTTCCAGCGGTTGCACTTGAAGTGGCCGTGGTAGACGGCGTCGAAACGGACCAGCGTGGTGAACAGCCGGATGTCCGCCTCGGTGATGGTGTCCCCGACGAGATAGCGCTGCCGGGCAAGGCGCGGGGTGAGCAGGTCGAGCCGACGGAACACTCCCGCGCACGCCTCCTCGTACTCCTCCTGCCCGGTGGCGAAACCCGCCCGGTACACACCGTTGTTGACGTCCTCGTAGACGTCCGCCATCACCGTGTCGATCTCGTCGCGCAGCGCCCGCGGGTACAGGTCGGGCGCCCCCTCCCGGTGCAGGGCCGTCCACTCGGTGGCCAGGTCGAGGGTGAGCTGCTGGTAGTCGTTGGTGACGAGCTTCCCGCTGGGCACGTCCACGAGCGCGGGCACGCTCACCCCGCCCGGATAGTCGCTCTCCCGGCGGTCGTACGCCTCGCTGAGGTAGCGGATGCCGAGAACCGGGTCGCGGCCGTCCGGGTCCAGGGTGAAACGCCAGCTGCGGTCGTCCTGGATCGGATCGGCGATCCCCATCGACAGGGCGGCCTCCAGACCGAGCAGCCGCCGCGAGATCACCGCCCGGCTCGCCCAGGGACACGCACGGCTGACCACCAGGCGGTAGCGGCCGGCCTCCACCGGCCAGCCGTCCCGCCCGTCGGTGGTGACCCGGTCCGCGAAGTGGCTCTTGGACCGCTTGAACGCCTTCCGGCCGTACGCGCTGTTCCCGCCGTCGGCGCTGCCCATGCTTCCTCCCTGAGTACACCTGTCCTGGTGGACGCGTTCCCCGTTTTCGGGAGTCGGCACGGTGTGAGTGCCGGGGACCCGGGCAGTCGGCGGAGGTGAGCGGGACATCTACGAACAACTCAGCGGACCGGAAAACACGTGTGACCGTCCTCGTGGCGCTCGCGGCGAACCTCGTGATCGCGGTCGCCAAGGCCGTCGGCGGCCTCCTCGCGGGCTCGCCGGCGCTGCTGTCGGAGGCGGCGCACTCCGTGGCGGACAGCCTCAACGAGGTCTTCCTGCTGGCGGCGCTGCGCCGCAGCCGCCGCCCCGCCGACCGGCGCCATCCCTTCGGCTACGGCAAGGAGCGGTTCTTCTGGTCGCTGATCGCGGCCGTCGGGATCTTCGTGATGGGCGGCTGCTTCTCCTTCTTCCAGGGTATCGAGGCGCTCCACAACGGCGCCGAGGAGAAGCTCAGCGGCTATGTGGCCGGCCTGGTCGTGCTCGGGGTGGCCTTGCTCGCCGAGGGGGTCTCCCTCATGCGGGCGCTGCACCAGGTGCACAAGCAGGGCGGAGCCGCCAAGGGCATGCGCGACCCGGCCCTGCGCACCGTCGTCGCCGAGGACGGCACGGCGGTGCTCGGTGTGACCCTGGCCATGGTGGGCATGGCGCTGCACATGGTCACCGGGCAGGTGGTGTGGGAGGCGTCCGCCTCACTGGCCATCGGCGCGCTGCTCGTGTACGTCGCCTACCGGCTAGGGCGCGAGGCCAAGGGACAGCTGATCGGCGAGGCCGCGGACCCCGAGGCCAGCGCACGGATCCGGGCACTGCTGGACGCGCAGCCCGAGATCGACAGCGTGGAGGCGCTGTTCACCATGAAGATGGGGCTGGACTCGGTCCTGGTGGCCGCCCGCGTCGATCTGGTGCCGGGCCTGGACAGTGAGCGGGTCGAGGAGGTCGCCGTACGCATCAAGCGGTCCGTCGGGCGGACCGTGGCCGAGGCGGACCAGATCTTCCTCGACGTCACCGACCGGCCGGCCGAGGAGGCACGAGAAAGCCCCGCCGCGACGGGGGAACGCGGCGGGGCCTGAGGCTCGGGTGCCCGGCGACATCCGGTTCATGCGCACCCTGTTGAAGATTTTTTCCGAGCCGGTCAGTCGCCGTCGACGGGCTCCAGGACGAAGACCGGTATCACCCGGTCCGTGTTCTTCTGGTAGTCGGCGTAGGACGGGTACGCGGCGACGGCCCGCTCCCACCACTCGTCCTTCTCGGCGCCGGTCACCTCACGGGCTGTGAAGTCCCGCTTCACCGGCCCGTCCTGCAGTTCGACGTGCGGATCGGCCTTGACGTTGTGGTACCAGACCGGGTGCTTGGGCGCGCCGCCCAGCGAGGCGACCGCCGCGTAACGCCCTTCGTGCTCGACCCGCATCAGCGGCGTCTTGCGGATGACACCGCTCTTCGCGCCCCGGGTCGTCAGCACGATGACCGGCAGCCCCGTGTCCATGAGCGTGGTGCCCTTGGTGCCGCCGGAGCTCTCGTACAACTCCACCTGGTCACGCACCCATTGCGTCGGGCTGGGCTGGTACTCGCCCTCAAGAGGCATGGTTTCCGTCTCCTCGTCGTCTGCTACGGGGGTCACGCACGGGATTTCAACGCCGCCGCGCCTGAGATTCATCCCTACCCGATCTCCGGCGACCGATCCAGGTCACGACAGGACCATCCGCACGGCCAGTAGCGTGATCACCGCACTCGACACCAGAGCCGTGGCCAACCGCCCCCGGTGACCCGTCAGCGCCCGCCCCAGCAGGGCGCCGCCGCCGGCCAGCAGGAGCTGCCAGCTCGCGGACGCGGCGAACGCCGCGAGGACGAACACGCCCTGTTCCAGGGGGCGTACGGCGTTTTCGGCGTGGGTGCCGAGGACCAGGGCCGCGAAATAGATCACCGTCGTGGGGTTCAGGAGCGTGATGCCGAGCAGGGACAGATACGCCCGGGCGGGGCTCGGGGGAGGCGGTGTCGAGCGGGTGGCGAGGCGGTGGTCGCGGTACTGGCGTACGGCGGTGACCGCGCCGCGGGCCACGAGCACCACCAGGACCAGGGCGGCCGCCCAGCGCAGCGGTCCGAGGACCGGCCGCAGCAGTGCGGCGACGGCGGAACCGCCGACCGTGGCCACCAGGGCGTAGAGCCCGTCGGCGGTCGCCACGCCGAGCGCGGCGCACCCACCGGTGCGCAGGGACGTGCGGGCGGTGAGGGAGACGAGGTAGGTCGCGACCGCGCCGACGGGAACGGCGATGCCGTAGCCCGCGAGCAGCCCCGCGACGAGCGCGGCGGTCACGAGCGCGGAAGCGTGGGCCCCACGGTCGGCCGGGCTGCTGCTGGCCGCGCACCGGAAGGACGGCGGTGGCGGTCGGCGGCAGGAAGGCTTCGGTCATCGACATGGCCAGATAGTGCGGGCGGCGGGCGGACGGCCGCAACCGGAATTCCCATCTGCGGGGCGGTCGGCGCCCAGGCCGGCACGCTGGGGGCGGGGCGTCAGGACGGCCGAGTTGGTCGGGTGGGCGCAGGCGGGTCGAGTACCCCCAGTTCCACCCGCCGCAGCCGCTCCGGCTCGGCGACGACGTCGTACGCCGTGATCCGCCCGCCCTCGACGGTGACCGTGAGCGCGAACAGCAGCCGCCCGTGCGGGGCGACGACGAGGCCGACGTCTCCGTCGACCAGGGCGAGGGCCGCGAACCGGGACCGCTCGCGCAGCGCCACGGTCCCCTCGGCCACCGCCCTGGCGCCCCGCAGCTCCACCGGGACTCCGGGCGGCAACGCGGCCGGATCGGCACGGCGCACCACGTCGGGTGCCAGCACCTCCAGCAGCCCGCCCAGATCACCGCCCCGCGCGGCAGCGAGGAACGCTTCCACCAGCCGTCGATGCCGGTCGAGCTCGGCCTCCGGGACCGCGGGAGTGCCCCGGACCTTGCGCCGAGCCCGGCTGGCGAGCTTCTTCGCGGCGGGCAGGGAGCGGTCCAGAATCCGGGCGATGCGGTCGAACGGCACCCCGAACAGGTCGTGCAGCACGAACGCGACCCGCTCGGCGGGTGCCAGCCGGGCGAGCACCACCAGCAGGGCGACGCCCACCGCGTCGGCCAGCACGGCCGCGTCCTCGGGGGAGTCCGAACCGGTCCTGTCCGGCACCTCCACGCCGTACGGCTCCTCCCGCCGGGTCGCCCGCGAGCGCAGCATGTCCAGGCAGATCCGCGAGACCACGGTCGTCAGCCAGCCCCCCAGGTTGTCGATGCCGTCGCCACCGGTCCGCTCCAGCCGCAGCCAGGCCTCCTGAACGGCGTCCTCCGCCTCGTCGGGCGAGCCCAGCATGCGGTGCGCCAGCGTCCGCAGCCGCCCCCGCTCACCCTCGAACCGCCACGCAGGACCGTCGTGCCCGTCCATCGGTCACCTTTCTCCGTCGTGCCCCGTCACTCCACTGACGATTCCCGGAGCACCGAGGTGACCGACATGCCCCTCCTGCACATCGACTCCAGCGCCGACACGGCCGACGACTCCGTCAGCAGGTACCTGACCGGCCTGTTCGCGAGAACCTGGCGGGCCCGCAACGGCGCGGGCCCCTACCGCCACCTGGATCTGTGCGCAGACCCGGTCCCCGCGCTCGGCCCGGCGTACACCTCTCTCGGCCGCCGCGTGGAACGCGAGGGCTTCGCCCCGCCGGAAAAGGTGCCGGCGCTGATCGAGAACGCTGCCGAGGAACGCGAGTGGGATCTCACCCGGCCCCTCATCACCGAACTGCGCGCCGCGGACACGGTGTTGCTCGGTGTCCCGATGTACAACTTCTCGATCCCCGCGTCCCTGAAGGCCTGGATCGACCGCGTGACCTTCCCCGGCGCGTACGCCGACCCCGACACCGGCGAGAGCCTGCTGCGGGACACCCGTGTGGTCGTGGTCATGGCGCGGGGCGGCGGCTACGGCCCTGGCACACCGCGGGAGTCGTACGACTTCCAGACGCCCTACCTCAGGTCCTACTTCGGCGAACTCGGCGTACGGCAGCTGCATTTCGTGGCCGCCGAACTCACCCTCGCCGCTCTGCTGCCGCATCTGGCGCACCTGGAGGACCTGGCCACCGACTCGCTCACCAGGGCCCGCGCGGAGCTGACCGCACTCGCCACCGCCTGACCTCAGCGGGACTCCAGCAACAGCCGGGCCGCCTCGCGCGCCTCCGTCGCCGGGTGCGTGCTCCGTGTGATGCCCGCCGTCACCATCGCGCCCTCCGTGAGCAGGAACAGCGGCCCGGCGAGCGTGGCGGGCCGTCCCGCGTCGGCCACGAGTGCGGCGAGGTAGTCCGCGAACGCCCCCTTGTGCGCCCGGACTTGGGCCGCAACCCGGTCCGAGGTCGCGCCCAGTTCGCCGTACGAGTTGATCCACGCGCACCCGCGGAACCCCTCCTCGCCGAACCACTGCTCCAGCCAGTCGAAGACGGCCAGGATCCGCTCCTCAGGGGTCGGGAGGAGTTCCACGAACGCGGCGAGCCGCGTCCGCCAGCGCCCGTCCCGTCGCTCCAGATAGGCCTCCACCAGCTGCTCCTTCGCCGGGAACAGCTGGTAGAGCCGCTTGAGGGAGACACCGGACGCGCCGCGGATGTCGTCCATGCCGACGGACTGGATGCCCCGCCCGTAGAACAGCTCCTCGGCGGCGTCCAGCGCCCGTTCGCGGGCCGCTGCGCTGTCCATGGACGACCACTCCTTGACGTGAGAACGTTCGTTCTCCTACGTTAGCAGGCATCCGGAGAACGCACGTTCTCCCATGGCTGTGCCGGAGGATGACATGACCGCCCGCCCGCCCCTGCCGCCCTTCACCCGCGAGACCGCCGCCCGGAAGGTGCAGGCCGCCGAGGACGCCTGGAACACCCGTGACCCGCAGCGGGTGGCGCTCGCCTACTCGGAGGACTCCGTGTGGCGCAACCGCGGCACCTTCGTCACCGGCCGTGCCGGGATCGTCGATCTCCTCACCGCGAAGTGGGCGCGCGAGCGCGAGTACGCGCTGCGCAAGGACCTGTGGGCGTACGACGGCAACCGCATCGCGGTCCGTTTCCAGTACGAGTGCCAGGACTCCGAAGGACAGTGGTGGCGGTCGTACGGCAACGAGCTGTGGGAGTTCGACGAGCACGGGCTGATGACCCGGCGCGAGGCCAGCATCAACGACGTGCCGATCGAGGAGAAGGAGCGCCGGATCCGCGGACCCCGGCCCGAGGCCGAGCGGGGGCTGTCCTTCCCGCTTGAGTAGGGTTCCGCCGTGACCGAACAGGACGAGACACCGCCCTTTCTCTACGTCGTCGTCTGCGCCGCGGGCATCGCCGCCGAGGTCGGCAAGCTGATCACCGCCGCGCAGGAGCGGGAGTGGCACGTCGGGGTCATCGCGACGCCGACCGCCATGAACGGCTTCTTCGACACGGCGGCCGTCGAGGCGCAGACCGGCTATCCGATCCGCTCGGCCTGGCGTCGCCCGGGTGAGCCTCGGCCCTTCCCCGAGCCCGACGCGGTCGTGGTGGCCCCGGCCACCTTCAACACGATCAACAAGTGGGCCGCCGGGATCGCCGACACCCTCGCCGTGGGCACTCTGTGCGAGGTGGCCGGCCAGGGCGTCCCGATCGGCGTCCTGACCTGTGTCTCCGACCACCTCGCCGGTCACCCCGCCTACCAGGACAGTCTGATACGGCTGCGGGGGATGGGCGTGCGGTTCGGGTACCCCTACCAGGGCGCCGAAGGCGAGGAGTTCGGGTGGGAGCGGGCGCTGGACCTGGTGGAGTGAGTCAGACCTCGACCCCCAGCGGGGTGCCGGGTGTCAGCCAGCGGAAGCGGGTGCGGAGGCCGGCGGGGGCGTGGCCGAGTTCGGCCTCGACGGCTTCGCGGCCCTCCTGGAAGTGCGACCAGCCCTCGTAGTGCACGGGCAGCACGGTGTGCGGGCGCAGCAGGCCGCACAGTTCGAGCGCCGGGGCCGCGGTCATCGTGTAGCGGACCGGGCCGCTCAGGGGGAAGCGCACCCCGCCCAGGTGGAGCAACACCGTGCCCACGTCGATCCGTCGGGGCACCTCGCGCACTCCCGCGTACAGGACCGTGTCGCCGGTGATCCACAGGGCGCCGTGCCGCTGGCCCTCCCAGCGCAGCGCGAAGCCGGTGACGTCCCCGACCAACGGGTGGGACAGGGGCGGGCCGTGCCGGGCGGGGGTGGCCGTGACCTCGACGGCGGGGCGGCCAGGTGACTCCAGGCGCCAGGTGGTCCAGGCGGCGAGACCGCGGGCGTTGCCGCCGAGCCGGCCTGCCCCGGGCGGTGTGGTCAGGACGGTGTCCGCGGTGGGCAGCAGGGCCCGACCGGCCGTGTCCAGGTTGTCGGCGTGGTGGTCGTGCGTCAGCAACACCGCGTCCAGCCGCGGGAGTTCGGCGGCCTTGAGGGCCGGCCCCGCCGTCTTGCGGGACGAGGTGCCCCAGCCGAACGAGTAGCGCCGGCCGGGCGGGTCGAACGTCGGGTCGGTCAGCAGCCGCCAGCCCGCCGCCTCGATGAGCGTGGTCGGCCCGCCGATGTGGGTGATGCGCGCCTCGGTCACGGGCAGGTCCCTTCCGGAAGCCCGGGGCGGTGGTGGTCCGCCCCGGACCCACCGACTACTTGGCGTGCGACAGAGCCCAGTCGAGGACGTGGTCGGCGATCTCCTCCCAGCCAGGTGCGGCGGGCAGGAGATGCGGCCTGCCCGCGTACTCCTCGATCTCGGTGATCGTGTTCGACTTGTAGTGCCGGGCGTTGGACTGCTGCACCTTCGGCGGCATCAGATGATCGTGCTCACCCGCGACGAACAGCAGGGGAGCCCGGTTGTCGTTGGCGTAGTCGACGTAGGTGCTCTGGTGGCCGGGGCGCAGGGTGGCAAGGGCGCTGTCGAAGAAGATGCTGCCCGAGGCCGGGACGGCGTAGCGCTCGTACAGCGCCCGGGAGTCCTCCTCGGAGAACGTGTTCGTGAACGCGTAGTGCCACTGCTCGAAGTTGAGGGCAACCGCCCGATGCCGGTTCGCCGGGTTCCTCAAAACCGGGAAAGCCGCCTTGACCTGGGTCAGCGGCACCACCGCGACGCCTTCCGTCGGCGCCGAGTTGAGGGCGACGCCCGCCGCCCCGTACCCGCGGTCCAGCAGAAGCTGCACGAACACGCCCCCGGCGGAGTGGCCGATCAAAACCGGGGGCTTGTCCAGGCCGCCGACCACGCTCTCCAGGCTCTCGACGATCTGTGGGACGGTGACCTTCTCCACCGGTGTCGGATCGGCGTTCAGGGATTCGACCTCGACCTCGAAGCCCGGGTAGGCGGGCGCGAGGACGCGGTAGCCGCGCTTCTCGTAGTGGGCGATCCAGTGTTCCCAGCTCCTCGGGGTGACCCAGAAGCCGTGGATCAGGACGATGGTGTCCGGAGCGCTCATGGCCCCTCCTCGGGGGTGTCAGCGAGTGGCGCGGTGGGCGGCCTCGATCTGCCGGACGACGGCGTCCGGGCGGGACATCATCACGACGTGCGAGGCGCCCTCGACCTCGACGACCCGGCTCTTCGCCCGCTTCGCCATGAAGCGCTGAGCGGCGGGCGGGATGACCCGGTCGGCGGTAGCTACGACGTACCAGGACGGCAGGGACCTCCACGC
This sequence comes from Streptomyces sp. NPDC048420, assembly GCF_040651535.1. Taxonomy (NCBI): domain Bacteria; kingdom Bacillati; phylum Actinomycetota; class Actinomycetes; order Kitasatosporales; family Streptomycetaceae; genus Streptomyces; species Streptomyces sp. NPDC048420. The sequence goes on along the minus strand of NZ_JBEZKG010000011.1, from coordinate 285,678 downwards.
CGGTACACCACTGGCGGAGTCCAACCCGAGCAGGCTGCCCGGGCGTTGGGCCACCGCCAGCACCCGGGTGAGCGACCGCGGCAGGTCCTGGGCGAAGACGTCATGGAACTTCGCCGGGTCGACGTAGCCGTCGATGCCCGGGGTGGGGCTGCCCGGTACCGGGTACGGGCGGATCAGCAGTGCACTGGGCAGCCGGCTGCCCGGGAACTGTCCGGCCAGCTGGAGCGCGGTCTCACCCTCGTCCGGTGCGAACGCGGCTACATACACAAGGGCCTTGACGTTGGCGCGGCCGCGCCCCGCGTTGGTGATGACCTCGCCGCCGTAGGAGTGGCCGACCAGGATCACCGGGCCCGGAATCGTGTCGACGACGCTGCCGACGTACTCCGCGTCACCGGCTGGGTCGCGCAGGGGGTTGGCCGGTTCCGTCGCGGCGCGGGACGCGTACGCCGTGGCCCGCATCTCGTCGAACGTCGTGAGGGCGGCGCGCAGGTGCTGCCGGGCGTCCTTGCGGCGCTTGCGGCGGCGCAGCCACTCGCCGAACAGGAGATGGGACATCGCCAGGTCGGACCGCGCCCGGGTCCCGGACAGCAGGGCGATCGCCTCCCGGTACAGGTCCTCGGCGTCGCCCACCGGGGCCAGCAGGGCCCGGCAGCGGGCCAGCAGGCCCAGCGCCCAAGGGGTCGCGGTGGCCCCCGCCCGGGAGGCGAGCGTACCCAGGGCGGCCGTGGCCAGGACGCGGTCGCCGCAGCGGACGGCGGCCTCGATCAGCGGGGGCAGCAGACGGGAGTGCACCCCGAGCAGGTCCTGCTCCATCAGCTCGTGGGTGAAGGAGCGGGCCCGCGCGTAGTCGCCGCCGCCGAGGGCGAGGATCACCGTGCCGATCCGCGCGATGGACTCCACGGCGCCGTTGCCCAGCCAGGTGCCGGCCTCCATCGAGCCGCGCAGCACCACCTCCAGGTTCTCGGAGTCGGCGTGCCAGGCGAGCAGTTCCGGGTGCCGGTACAGCTCCCACATCTCGTCGCTCGCACCGATCGCCGACCGGATCTGGCGGCCCTGGGCGTTCAGGTCGTCCGCGAGCGAGAGATGGCCGAGGATCGTCTCGTGCATCACCGCGCAGTACAGGGCCATGTCCAGCTGCTGAAGCGCACCCGTCGCGCGGGCGACGTCCGCGGCCCGTTCCACGACCGCGCTCTGGGCGTCCTCGTCCCACAGCATCATCGAGAGCGTGACCGTGGGCAGAAACGCCTGCAGCACGTCCGCGTCGGAGGTCCGCGGGTCGAGCAGCATCGCATGGGCCCGCCGCATGTCGGGCACCGCGCGTTCGTACCCGTCGGTCACGAGGACCGCGAAGGCACGCAGCACCAGGTCCACGCCGGTCGCGGGGCGGGTGCGGGGGAGCAGGTCGTCGACGGCCCGGGCTATCTCGGCCACCGTCGTGTCCCGGATCAGGTGTTCCGCGGTGATGGCACGGTCCACCGCTCTCAGGAGGGCCTCCCGGGCGAGCTCCGGCGCCCCGTCCGCGAGGGCCCGGGCGGCTCGCAGACACAGGGCGGCCGCCGGCGCGAAGGAACCGGCGTCGCCCAGGAAGGCCACCGCGTTCGCGCGCACCAGCAGCGCCCGGCCCCGGCCCACGTCACCCAGCAGCCCGACGTCCAGCGCGTCGAGCAGCGACTCGGCCTGGAGCGGGGCCCCGGCGGTCAGCGCGGCCTCCGCCGCGGCGAGCAGCCGGCCGGTGCGCACGGCATCGTCCGGCGTCATCTCGGCGGCCCGGGTCAGGAACGTGGCGCGGGCCGCGTGACCGCCGCGCGCCCCCGCCCGGTCGGCGGCGTCCTCCAGGCCCGCGGCGACGGACTCGTCCGGTCCGATCGTCGCCGCGGCCCGGTGCCAGGCCCGCCGGTCGGTGTCCGCGGGGCGGTCGGTCACCTCGGCCAACGCCCGGTGCGCGCGCCGCCGTTCCACGCTGGTGGCGCCCCCGTACACCGCGGACCGCACCAGCGGATGCCGGAACACGACACTCTGGCGCAGGGTGACGAGCCGCGCCGCCTCGGCGGGTTCGGAGTCCTCGGGTCCGGCTCCGAGCCGACGGGCCGCGGCCGTCACGTAGGCGAGGTTCCCGCCGGGCTCGGCCGCAGCCAGCAGCAACCAGGTACGGGTCGGGCCGGGCAGCGCACGCACCTGCTCCAGGTAGTGCGCCTCCAACCGGCTTCCCACTGGCAGTGGTTCGGGCAGCGCGAGGGACCCGGAGAGCTGGTCGGCGGAGAGCTCCCGGCCGAGGTCGGCCAGCGCGAGCGGGTTCCCGGCGGTGGCGGCCACGATGCGGGCGCCGACCCGGACGTCCACGGGGTGGTCCACGGCCTCCCGCAGCAGCTCCAGGGCGAACTCCTCCTCCAGGGCACCGACTTCGGTCACCGGGAGGCCGGCGGGGACCTCGAACCCGGTCCGTGCGGCCAGCAGCAGACCGACGCCCTCCGCGTGCACCCGGCGGGCCACGAAGGCGAACACCCCGAGGGACTCCTCGTCGACCCACTGGGCGTCGTCGACGCAGACCAGCACCGGCCGCCCCTTCGCGGTCTCGGCGAGCAGGCTCAGCGTCGCCAGCCCCACCAGGAACCGGTCCGCGGGCGGACCGTCGGCCAGCCCGCAGGCCACCCGCAGGGCGTCGTGCTGGGCCGGCGGCAGCATCCCGGGCCGCTTGAGGTCGTCCAGGAGCGGCACCAGCAGCCGGTGCAGGGCCGCGAACGGGAAACCCGACTCCGCCTCCACCCCCGCCACCCCGAGCACCCGCAGATCCGCGGCCTGGACGACCGCGTGGTCCAGCAGCGCCGTCTTGCCGATACCCGCGTCGCCCCGGAACACCACCACCCCGCTCAGCCCGTCACGCAGGGCCGCCACCAGGCCGTCGAGCCGTGTCCGTTCCCCGGTCCGCCCCTTGAGGATCACACCAACGCCTTTCGAGAAGGTCCGGATCCGAACGGTTCTATGCGGTTCTTGTGAAGATGCCTCATTCAACCATTACCGGACACGGCGGACGCAGGCATTCGGTTCAGCGGCAGTACCCGGCTTTGTCGACGGGAGCGGGGTTCGGCGCGTCGCCGTGGACCGCGAGGTGCACTCCAAGTCGTACGCTCCCCTTCGGACCCCTCTCCAAGGCAGGAGCAGCAACGATGCAGTACGTGAAGCTCGGTTCGACCGGCCTGGACGTCTCGCGGATCTGTCTGGGCTGCATGTCCTACGGACTTCCGGACCGAGGCGTGCACGAGTGGACCCTCGACGAGGAGGCGTCACGGCCACTGATCCGGCAGGCCCTGGACGCGGGCATCAACTTCTTCGACACCGCGAACGTCTACTCCGACGGCACCAGCGAGGAGATCGTCGGCAAGGCCCTCGCGGACTTCGCCAACCGTGACGAGATCGTCCTCGCGACCAAGGTGCACGGCCGGATGCGGTCGGGGCAGAACGCCTCCGGGCTGTCCCGCAAGGCGATCATGACGGAGATCGACCACAGCCTGAGGCGCCTCGGCACCGACTACGTCGACCTCTACCAGATCCACCGCTTCGACCCCCACACCCCGGTCGAGGAGACGATGGAGGCGCTGCACGACCTCGTGAAGGCGGGCAAGGTCCGCTACATCGGGGCGAGTTCGATGTACGCCTGGCAGTTCTCCAAGATGCAGTACACGGCGGAGCGGCACGGCTGGACCAGGTTCGTGTCCATGCAGAACCACTACAACCTCCTCTACCGCGAGGAGGAGCGCGAGATGCTGCCGCTCTGCGCCGACCAGGGCGTCAGCGTGCTGCCGTGGAGCCCGCTGGCCCGCGGCCGGCTGACCCGGGACTGGGGCACGGTCACCGACCGCAGCTCCACCGACGACTTCGGCAGCCGCCTCTACCAGGAGGGCGACCGCGCCATCGTCGAGACGGTCACCCGCATCGCCGGCGACCGGGGCGTCCCGCGCGCCCAGGTGGCCCTGGCCTGGCTGCTGGCCCAGGACACGGTGGCGGCCCCGATCGTCGGCGCGGGCAGGCCGCACCACATCGAGGACGCCGTGGCGGCCGTGGAACTGGAGCTCAGCGACAAGGAGATCGAGGAGCTGGAGGGGCCGTACACGGCCCGCCCCATAGTCGGTCACAGCTGACTTCGGCCGCGGCCGACTAATGGGGTCCGTGCGGTGCGAACTCCGTGCCGCACGGACCCGCCCCCTCGCTCTCCGGCAACGGCACCCGCGCGCCGCTCATCGACAGGGTCCGGTAGTAGTGCCCGATCCGCTCGGTCGAGGCACCGACGTAGTGGCCGATGAACGACCGACGGAACCGGTCCGCCGTACGGTTCGGTTGCGAGCCGTGCACCAGGCTGCCGTTGAAGAACAGGACGTCCCCCGGCGACATGTCGACCGGAACCGCGGCGAGCCCCGGCGGCGGGGCGACGTACTCCCGCGCGAACGACACCTCGGAGTCCGCCAGTTCGGGACAGAACAGGTCCATCCGATGCGTTCCCGGGACGACTTCCAGCCCTCCGTTGTCCCGGTCGATCACATCGCAGGCGACCCAGGCCGCGACACACGTGCCCGGCTCCACCCGCAGATAGAAGTTGTCCTGGTGCAGCGCCTGGCCCCGCGCCCCCGGCGGCTTGAAGTAGAACATGCTCTGCGCGGCGAGCACCTCCTCACCGAGCAGCGTCTCCAGCACCTCCCGGAGCCGGGCGTCCAACAGCACCCGCAGCGCCAGGTCGTTGATCTCGTGCGGCTGCATCACCCGCGGAAACCTCCGCAGCGGGTCCGTCGACTCGCTCGGCTCGAAGTGCCCCGGCACGGGCCCGCCGGCGTGCAGCGCCCCGAACTCGCCGCACAACCGGTCGATCTCGTCGCCTGCGAACAGCCCGCGGACGACCATGAAGCCGTCCTCCTGGAACTGCCGGACCCCCGTCTCGATGCCCGTCACTGTCATGCGTCCACTCCTCGGTGAGATGTGTTCCACTCGTCACGCTAGGCCGCCGCCGACCGGAGGAGGATGACCGTGACCGCCGACGGATTGCCCGAGACTGCTGCGCCCGGCGACCCCGCCCCGCCACCGGGCCTCGTGGTCGTCGGCCACTACGACGAACTTCCGGGCTACGCCGTCCAACGACCGCACGGCGCCGACAGCTGGCTGTTCACGTGGACGGTGGGCGGCCGGGGCACCCTGCGCCAGGGCCGCGCCGAGACCGGCGCGGGCGCCGGGGACCTGGTGGTGCTCGCTCCCGGCACCCCGCACCGCTACACCGTCGAACAAGGCGCCCCCCACTGGGAGTTCTGGTGGGCCCACTGCACGGCCCGCCCCTCCTGGACCACTTGGCTGCAACCACACGCCGTCGGCGACGGCATGTACGTCGTCAGCGCGGGTTCCTCGGGCGGCGGTCCGGAGGGCGTGCGTGCGGGTTCTTCGGGCGGTGACGCGGATGGTGTCCGGGCGGGTTTCCGGGGCGGCCGGGCTGGCGTCAGTGCGGGTTCCTCGGGCGGTGACGCGGATGGTGTCCGGGCGGGTTTCCCGGGCGGCCGGGCTGGCGTCAGCGCGGGTTTTTCGGGCGGCGGCCCGGACGGCATGCGCACGTGCTCCTCGGGCGGCGGCCCGGACGGCATGCGCGCGGATTCCCCGGGCGGCGGCCCGCATCGCGTCCGTACGGATCCATCCGACGGTGACCGACACGGCGTCCCGCGAGACCGCTCCGCACGCAGCCCGCACGTCAGGATCGAGGCGGCCTTCCGACGGATGCTCGGCGACGCCCGCTGGACCGGCACCGGCACCCCGCCCCCGACCACCCCGCCCGACGACCGCGTCACCGTCGCGGTGGCCCATGGCGCCACCGCCCGTGAACTCGCCCTGTGCGCACTGGAGGAGGCCGTCCTGCTCGCCGCGGGTGCCGCGCGCCGGGCCGGGACCGGGGCCGGTGTGGACCCCCGGGTGCACCGCGCCCAGGAGCTGATCGTGGCCGACCCCGGCGCCGCGCACACCGTGCGGTCGCTGGCCGCCCAGGTGTCGCTGTCGCCCTCCCGCTTCGCCCATCTCTTCACCCGGCAACTGGGCCGCTCACCGATGCGGGCGCTGCGCGAGGCACGTCTGCAGCATGCCGCCCGGCTGCTGGAGGGCACGGACCTGTCTGTGGAACGCGTCGCGGCCGCTTCCGGTTTCGCCAGCCCCTTCCACTTCAACAGGGTGTTCAGAGCCCGCTACGGGACTCCGCCCGGGGCCTACCGGTCCGCCGGTTCAATGGTTGAGGCATGACATCGCGGCGCCACCCGGACGCGCCGTGTAGTGGACGTTCAATGGTTTCCTGGATCTCCTCGCGGAGTTGACTGAATCCCGTTTCCAATTGTGAAATCGAGAGAACGGCAATCTCCGGGGCCTCGACCTTGACGTCTCGTCAAATCAGCGTGAGGCGAACGCAATGCACAAAACCGCGAGATCTCTTGTTAGGCCTCCCTGACCTGTGCAAAGGTGTGTGTGTCGGCGCACAGTCAATGCACATTTCCCACCTGTGTGCTCTCGACCCCCTCCGTACGCCCCATGCTTCAAAAGAGCTGTCCAAGGCGGACGTACCCATAGGTATGGACTTGAAGCAACGCAGCATGCCCTCGGGAGGAAATGCCGCCGTGAGTGACGCAGGCCTGTCGAATTCCCCGTCTCCGGTTCGTCCGTACGACGTGACGGACGAACAACTGAGCGCCGAGCTCAAGAAGTGGAGCGGTACGACGCCCGCGCTGCAACCGGTCGGTGAACTCCTCGACCGGCACTGGGAGGCCGCCTTCGCCTACGCGCGGCTGTGCACCGACGGTCCCCGTCCCGCCGGCATGCTCACCACGGCCGCGTTCACCCGCCTCTTCGGGGAGTCGCTGCGTCAGACCGGGCCGACCGCCGCGTGGCGTCCCCATCTGCTCGTCACCGTCCGCCGTATCGCGGCCGAGTGGGACTCCGACGGCCGTCGGGAGATGCTCCATCCCGCGCTGAGAACCGAGGCGGGCGGCGAACGTGCCGCGGCCCGCCTGCTGCCGCCCTCGGAGCGGCGTCTGCTCTCCGGCGCCTTCCAGCGCCTGCCCCAGTCGGCCCGCTGCCTGCTGTGGCACACCGAGGTCGAGGCCGAACCGCTCGGTGTCCCCGCCGCCCTCCTCGGACTGGACGAGGAGGACGCCGGCGTCGAACTCCGCCGGGCCCGCGACCGGCTCCGCGAGGAGTGCCTCCAGGTCCACCGCGAACTCGCCCCCGAGCAGGAGTGCCGGCACTACCTGCGACTGCTCGACGTGACCTACCGGCGCGGCGGCGTCGACCTCGATCCCGATCTGCGCGAGCACCTGGAGCGGTGCAGGCACTGCATGCACACCGCGGACCAGCTCCACCAGTTCAACGGCGACCTCGGCACCGCACTCGCCGAGGCCGTGCTCGGCTGGGGAGCCGCCGCCTACGTGGCGTCCCGGATGAGCGTCGACGACAGCGGAGCCCGGCACGAGGCCGCGCGACACGCCCCGGCCAGACCGTTCGTGGCAGAGGCCTTCGGCGCCCCGGCGCCGTTCGACGCCGCGTTCCCGGGCGCCCCCGCGTCCGCTCCCGTTCCCACCGAACCGCTGCCCGCCGTCCCCGGTCCCCGCTCGCGGGCCCGCTCGGCCAACCGCCGTTCCGCCCACAAGGCCGCCCGGCGCACCTCCCGGCGCAACCTCACCGCCGCCGTCCTGACCGTCAGCGGGCTCGTCGTCCTGCCGCTGGTCCTGTGGTCCTCGTTCAGCTCCGGAGACGGCAACGGCCCCGCCGACGCCGCCCCGACCGAGGCACCGGGCTCCGACACGGCCTCCTCGACCACCGACCCGTCCTGGGCCGGGGCCGACGAGGCGCGCCAGGGCGACCTGAGCGGACGGCTGCACAACGTCGAGTCCGGGCTGTGCGTCGGCGTCGCAGGCAAGAAGGTCGCCCAGGGCGCCGAGACCGAGCTCGCGGAATGCTCCGCGGCCAAGGGCCAGCAGTGGACGTACGAGACCGACGGCCTGCTGCGCAGCGCCGCCGACCCCGATCTGTGCCTCGACTCCCACCTCGGCTTCTCGGTACGGCTCGCGCCCTGCGCCGGCGCCACCGAGGCCGACGCCAAGGACATCCGCTACGACTTCACCCTGCAGGGCACCCTGGTACCGCGCTGGGACCAGGACCTCGCCCTGGCCCCCGCCGCCACCGACGGGTCCGGCGCGCTGGTGCTGAAGAACCGCGACGACGGCTCCGCCCAGCGCTGGGTCTTCGACACCTCCAAGACCGACCCCCAGATGCAGGCGGTCAACTGGGACGCCGAGAGCAGCCCGAGCCCGACCCCAACCCCGAAGTCGGCCCCCGCACCCTCGAAGACGCCCACGGCGACCCCGAAGGCGTCCGCCACCCCGGAGCCCACACCGCCGATACCGTCGACCGCCCCCACCCCGAGCGGCAACTGCGCCACCAACCCGTACGCCTGCTCGTGGGGCGGCCCGTACGGCGGGGGCTACGGCTATGGCGGGGGCTACGGCTACGGCGGCGGTTACCCGGGCGGTTACCCAGGTGGCTACGGCGGCGGGCGCTGACCCGCCTCAGGCCCCGACGAGCTGGAGCGAGCCCCACAGCGCCACCACGGCGGCGGCGAGCGCGGTCGGCACGGTCAGCAGACCGAGCCGGCTGAACTCCCCGAGCCCGACCTCGTGGTCGTGCCGGTGGAGGATGCGCCGCCACAGCAGCGTGGCCAGGGACCCGGCGTAGGTCAGGTTCGGGCCGATGTTCACCCCGAGCAGCACCGCGAGGACCGCGCCGGGACCGGCCGAGGCGGTGAGCGGCAGCAGGACCAGGACCGCGGGCAGGTTGTTGATCAGGTTCGCCAGTACGGCGGCCAGCGCGGCGATCCCCAGCAGTGCGACGATGCCGGCCCCGTCGGGCAGCACATGGCGCAGGGCGTCGGCGAGTCCGTTGTCGACGACCGCGCGTACCACGACGCCCAGGGCGAGCACGAACGCCAGGAACGCCGGTGCCGCCGCCCGCACCACCGCCACCGGCGTGGCCTTGCGGCGCACGAGCGCGCGGCCCGCCAGCACCAGCGCCCCCGCGCACGCCACCCAGGCGGGATCGACGCCGAACGCGGAGGCCACCACGAACCCGGCCAGCGTGCAGCCGACGGTGACGAGCGCGAACAGCGGCAGTGCGGGCTCCTCGCACGGCTCGGGGGAGTGGTCCACGACGGTCAGGTCGGCTTCGAAGAAGCGCAGGAAGACCACGTACTCGACGCCGATCGCCACCAGCCAGGGCAGCGCCATCAGCAGCGCGAACCGGGTGAAGCTCACCCCGCTCGCCTCGAAGGCCAGCAGGTTGGTCAGGTTGGACACCGGCAGCAGCAACGAGGCCGTGTTCGACAGGTGGGCGCACGCATAGACGTGCGGCTTGGCGCGGGCGCCCATCCGGGAGGCGGTGACCAGCACCACCGGGGTCAGCAGCACCACGGTGGCGTCCAGGCTGAGCACCGCAGTGATCACCGACGCCAGTCCGAACACCCCGGTCAGCAGCCGCCCGGGGGACCCCGCCGAGCGGCGGGCCAGCCAGGCCCCGCAGGCCTGGAAGAGCCCCTCGACGTCACAGAAGTGGGCGAGCACCAGTACGGCCGCCAGGAACCCGACCACCGGCCCGAGCCGCTCGGCCTCCGCCCACGCGTGCTCCGGGGAGATCGCCCCGGTCACCACCGCGAGCCCCGCCGCCGGGACCGCGACCACCGCTTCCGGCCAGCCGAAGGGGCGCAGCACCGCCCACACGAGTACGGCGACGAGCAGGGTGACGGACAGGGCTTCGGCGAGCGGGGTGTTCAGGGCGAATCCTTCGGGACGCGAGCAGATCGTGCCCGGTCATGAAACCAGGCCGGGGTAAGAAGTCGTCTCATACCCCCGACTGTGATCTTCAGGCGCCCGTGCCGGGACTGAACGGGATCAGCCGCACCGACGACTCGGTGCCGGACACCGGGACCTCCCCGCCCCGCCATGTCACCTTCAGGGGGTCCTCCTCGTCGGGCGGGGTCACCAGGAGGGCGGCCGGGGTGGCCGTGCCCGCCCCACTGACTTCGGGGTTCGCGAAGGACAGTCCCGCCCAGGCACTCCGGCCGGGCGCCAGTGACACGGTCTCCGGATCGGCCGAGGACCGCTTCGGGTCCGGGCCCAGCTGCTTGCCGGACGCGTCGACGAAGGCGGTGCCCGGATAGCCGTACAGGGTGCAGGTGCGGTTCGACCTGTTCGTCAGCACGACCGGGAAGTTCTCCTGGCCCGCGCCCGGGTTGTTGCGGCCCACGGAGGCGCTCAGCTCGGAGGTGTGACAGCGGGTGCCGGAAGCCGGGGACGGGGTGAGGGAGTTGCTCACCGCGTCGGTCGGGACGCCGCTCGGCGCGCTGCTCGCGTCTTCTGTGGCGGAGCCGGACGGCGTGGTGCCGGATTCCGTGCGCGGGGCGCTCGCCGTGTCGTCGCCACTGCCGCAGCCCGTCAGCAGGCCGAGCACCGCGAGCGAACTCGCGAGCAGAGCCGCCCGCCGCACACCCAGGGACCTGTTCGTCATGTCTCCACACTCCCGGAGATCTCACGCACGCGCGCGGACATGGAGGGATTTCAGGACACGGCCGACCCCGCCGGACAGCCGACCGCTCACTCCTCGTCGAGGAGACCGATCTCCGCCCAGATCGTCTTGCCCTGGGCCGTGTGCCGGCTGCCCCAGCGCTGGGTGAGCTGAGCGACCAGGAGCAGCCCCCGGCCGCCCTCGTCCCAGGTCTTGGCGCGCCGCAGGTGCGGGGCGGTGTGGTTGGTGTCGGAGACCTCGCAGATCAGCGTGGTCGCGTCATGGATGAGCCGCAGCCGGATGGGGCGGGCGCCGTACCGGATCGCGTTCGTCACCAGCTCGCTCGTCACCAGTTCGGCGGTGAAGGACGCCTCGCTCAGGTCCCAGCGGCCCAGCTGTTCCACGACCTGCTTGCGGATGGGCGCCACCAGGGCCGGATCGGCCGGGATGTCCCAGGTCGCCACCTGCGAGGCGGGCAGCCCCAGGGTGCGGGCCAGCAGCAGCGCCACGTCGTCCGAAGCGCCGCCCGACGGGAGGAGCGCGTGCAGCACCCGGTCGCAGACCTCCTCCAGCGAGTCGGAGGAGACGGCCAGGGACTCGCCCAGCAGCGTGTGACCGGCCTCCACGTCCCGCTCCCGGGACTCGATCAGCCCGTCCGTGAACAGGGACAGCAGCGTGCCCTCGGGCAGATCCAGCTCGGCCGACTCGAACGGCAGCCCGCCCACGCCCAGGGGCGGCCCCGCGGGCAGGTCCACCTCGCGGGCCACCCCGCCCGGCGTCAGCATCACGGGCGCCGGATGCCCGGCCCGGGCCAGCGTGCAGCGCCGGGACACCGGGTCGTAGACCGCGTACAGACAGGTCGCCCCGACCTCGCCCGGACTGCCCTCGCCGCCGGCCTCCGCGGACAGGCGTACGACGAGGTCGTCGAGGTGGGTGAGCAGCTCGTCCGGGGCCAGGTCGATGTCGGCGAGGGTGCGGACGGCGGTGCGCAGCCGGCCCATCGTCGCCGAGGCCTGGATGCCGTGTCCGACCACGTCCCCGACGACCATCGCGACCCGCATCCCGGACAGCGGGATCACGTCGAACCAGTCACCGCCCACCCCGGCTCGCGCGGCCGGAAGATAGCGCGAGGCCGCGTCCACGGCGGCCGTGCGCGGCAGGGACCGGGGCAGCAGACTGCGCTGGAGGGCGAGGGCGGTCTCGCGCTCGCGGGAGAACCGGCGGGCGTTGTCGATGCAGACCCCGGCCCGCGCGGTGATCTCCTCGGCCAGCAGCACGTCGTCCGGGGTGAAGGGGTCGGGCCGCCGGTACCGGGTGAGGACCGCGACCCCGAGGGTCTGGCCGCGGGCCTGGATCGGCACCGACATCGTGGAGTGGATGCCGAACTCCTTGACGCGTTCTGCGCGGGTCTTGTTCCAGTTGAGCCACTGGTCCAGGCGGCCCGAGGCGACCGTGGCGACGATGGTGCGGCCCGCGGCCAACGAGTCGGCCTGCGGCGAGGTGGCCGGGTACAGCTCGGTGTGCCCCGGCTTCATCACCGCCAGCGGATTGCCGCGGTCCACCGACTGGTGGGCGGCGCGGCACAGCTCGACCGGCGCGGCGAGCGACACCGGGCCCTCGCCGTGTTCCTGCGGGCCCAGCAGATCGACGCTGACGAAATCGGCGAGCGCCGGAATGCAGACGTCCGCCAGCTCCTGGGCCGTCCGGTTGACGTCGAGGGTGGTGCCGATGCGCACGCTCGCCTCGTTGACCAGCTGGAGCCGCTCCCGGGCCAAAAAGTTGTCGGTGAAGTCGTGGGCGGCCAGACACACGCCCCGCACCCGGCCCTCGGCGTCGGTGATCGGCGCCATCCGGGCCAGCCAGGCGTGCGCGCTGTACTCGCCGCCGGTCCGCATGTACGTCTGGACGTCCTTCGCCCGGCCGGTGCTGAGCACGTGCAGCAGGTGCTCCTCAAGCTCCTCGCTCTGCTGCTTGCCACCGATCTCGGACAGCCTCAGGCCCTGGATGCGCTTCTCGGGCAGCCCGATCACCTCGGCCATGGCGTCGTTGATCCGGCGCAGCCGCAGCTGGTCGTCGTACACGGCGACGGCACAGGGCGACTGGGTCAGCGCTTCCGTGTGCAACGGGTCGTCGGGGGAGCGGGGACCGCTGGTGTCCAGCGGGGTGACCACGAGCCAGTGCCCGGGACCGCCGTCGGCGGAGTCGCGGTGATGGGCGAGCAGCCACACCGACACGGCCGTGCCGTCGCGGTGGCAGAGCGTGAGGTCGCCGTCCCAGCGGGCGCCGACGGGTCCGTCCGGCACCTCGCCGTCCGTGCCGACCAGGAGGTTCGTGACGGGTCTGCCGAGGACCTCGGCGGGCGACCAGCCCAGCAGCCGTTGCGCGCCGGCGTTCCACGCGACCAGCGTGCCGTCCTCGTCGACGACGGCACGCGCCGTCGCGGCGTCGTCGAACGGGTACACGAGGGTCATCGTCGCCACTCCATTGCGCGCACTCTCAGTGAACAAACAGGTCACTTGGGTGCCAAGCCTAGTGCGTCGCCTCCGCACACGAACGCCGAACCCCGCTGCCCACCCGGACCACCGGCAAGGGGGAAATCGGGCCGCTGTGACACGCGGGACAGAAGCAGCTGACCGCACCCTTGACGGCCGCAAGTGGCTCACCGTCAGATTGTGTTTGTTCACGATCAGTTGTGAGTACTTCTGGGTCCTGATGAGGGAGAGCCGCCATGACGGTCACTCGCAGATCGGTTCTGCTCGCTTCCACGGCCGCCCCGGCCGCGGGAGCGCTTCTGGCCACCCCGGTGGCCCAGGCCGCCGAGTCCGCCGGGAGCACGCGCGGCCGCCGTACGGTCGCGCTGCGCGACGGCTGGCGCTTCGCGCTGGTCAACCCGGGCGGGATCACCGATCCGACGGGGGAGTACGCCGACGCCGCGTCCCCCGGACACGACGACTCGGGCTGGCGCGAGATCGCGGTGCCGCACGACTGGAGCATCGAGCTCGCCCCGACCACCGAGAACGGCACCACCAGCGGCACCGGGTTCTTCCCCGGCGGCCTGGGCTGGTACCGCCTCGCATTCACCCTGCCGCCCGCCCTCGCCGGCAAGCGGATCTCGGTGGAGTTCGACGGCGTCTACATGGACTCCTACGTCCACTGCAACGGCACCGAGGTCGGCCGCCACCCCTACGGCTACACCGGCTTCGCCCTCGACCTCACCGGCCTGCTCCACACCGACGGCACCACCGAGAACGTGATCGCGGTCAGGGTGCAGAACCGGCTGCCCAGCAGCCGCTGGTACTCGGGCAGCGGTATCTACCGCGAGGCCCGCCTGGTCGTGACCGAACCGGTGCATGTGGAGCGCTGGGGCACGTATGTCACGACACCGGAGATCACCGAGGAGCGAGGTCTCGTCCGGGTGGCGACCTCGGTGGCGAACGCGTCCGGCGCCGGCACCGACGTCGAGGTCGTCACGCGGATCGCAGATCCCCGCGGTCGCACGGTCGCCCGTACGTCCTCCACGGTCGCCGTCGCCGAGAAGGCCACCGAGACCCACGAACTCACCGTCGCGCAGCCGAAGTTGTGGGATTTCGCGACACCGGACCACCGCTACACCGTGCACACCGAGCTGCGCGTCGCCGGCCGGACCACGGACACCTACCGCACCCCCTTCGGTTTCCGCACCTTCCGCTTCGACCCGGACGAGGGCTTCCACCTCAACGGCACCCACCACAAGCTCAGGGGTGTCGACCTCCACCACGACCTGGGCGCCCTCGGCGCGGCCGTCAGCATCGACGCGACCCGCCGGCAGATGACCATCATGAAGTCGATGGGCGTCAACGCCTTCCGGACCTCCCACAACCCGCCCTCCCCGGAGATGATCCAGGTCTGCGAGGAGCTGGGCATCGTGATGCTGGTGGAGGCCTTCGACTGCTGGAAGACCCCCAAGACCCGTTACGACTACGGCCGGTTCTTCGACGAGTGGTGCGAGAAGGACGCGACCGAGATGGTCCTCGCGGCCCGCAACTCGCCCGCCGTGCTGCTGTGGTCGATCGGCAACGAGATCCCCGACTCCACGTCCACCGCGGGGCTCGCCATGGCCGACCGGATCATCGCCGCGATCAGGGCCGTCGACGACACCCGCCCGCTGATCATCGGCTCCGACAAGTACCGCCGCCTGCCCGCCAAGGGCTCGGCGGCCGATCTGATGCTGGCGAAGCTGGACGGCCTCGGCCTGAACTACAACACCGCCAAGTCGGTGGACCAGCTGCACGCCGCCTACCCGCACCTGTTCCTCTTCGAGTCCGAGTCGTCCTCGGAGACCTCGACCCGGGGGGCCTACCAGGAGCCCGAGCACCTCAACACCGGCGAGAACCACACCCCCGGCAGACGGGACACCTCGTCGTACGACAACAACCTCGCCTCCTGGACCATGAGCGGCGAGTACGGGCACAAGAAGGACCGGGACCGGAAGTGGTTCGCCGGGCAGTTCCTGTGGTCCGGCATCGACTACATCGGGGAGCCCACGCCGTACGACGTCTTCCCGGTCAAGGCGTCCTTCTTCGGCGCGGTCGACACCGCCGGCTTCCCGAAGGACATGTACCACCTCTTCCGCAGCCAGTGGATCGACGAGCCCATGGTCCACCTGCTCCCGATGACCTGGAACCACGAGAAGGGCGACACCGTCGAGGTGTGGGCCTACTCCAACGTCGCCACCGTCGAACTGTTCCTCAACGGCAGATCCCTCGGCACCCGGACCTTCGACACCAAGAAGACCAGCGACGGCCGGGAGTACCTGGAGACCACCGAGGCGACCGGCGACGACAAGACCTTCACCGACGGTCCCTACCCCGGCAGCTACACCAGCCCGAACGGCAGCGCGGGCAAGCTGCACCTGGCGTGGAAAGTGCCGTACGCGCCGGGCGAGTTGAAGGCCGTCGCCCGAAGGAACGGCAAGGTCGTCGCCATCGACATGCTGCGCACCGCCGGAGCACCCCATGCCGTACGGCTCACCGCCGACCGCAAGTCCGTTGCCGCCGACGGCCGTTCGCTGGTCTTCGTCACCGCGGACGTGGTCGACGCCCGGGGTGTGGTGGTGCCGGACGCCGAGCACCTGATCTCCTTCGCGGTCAAGGGCGGTTCCCTAGCCGGGCTCGACAACGGCCGTGAGGAGAGCGCCGAGCGCTATCAGGCCGGCACCCGGACCGCCTTCCACGGCAAGGCCCTCGCGATCGTGCGCGCCGGTACCGAGCCGGGAGTCCTGAAGGTGACGGCGAACGTGGAGGGCCTGCGGACGGGCACCGCGAACGTGCGCACCACCCCGTCCCGGACAGCCGCCGTCACCCAACCGACGCCCTTCACCCCCGACCCACCCCTGCCCCCGAACTACCCCCACGCCGACGCCAGTTACTCCGGACGCCCGGACACCCTGCCGGCCGCGATGCTCGACGGCGACCCCGCCACCGGCTGGTCCAACGCCTTCAGCAAGGCGGCCACCGCCCTGCTGCCCGCCTTCAGTGGGGCAAGGGCCGAGGACTGGGTCTCCGTGAACTTCGGACGGGCCAGGACCTTCGACCGGGTGGAGGCGTCCTTCACCGTGAGCAGCACACACAGCCTGCCCTCCGCCGTCGAGGTGGCGGTGTGGGACGGCTCGGCGTATGTCCCGGTCCGGGGCGCATCCGTCGAATGGGCCACCGCTTCGGGCGAACCGACGGTGATCACCTTCGCCTCCGTCCGTGCCTCCCGGATCCGGCTCACGCTGACCAGCGCGTACCCGGGGGAGGCTCGCGGAGGGGTGCGGATCGGCAAGTTGGAGGTCCCCGGTAGTTGACGCAGTGTCACGCCTGCAACAGCATGGCGTGCGTCCGCATCTGGGAGCGCTCCCATCACGAGCGTCACCCGCACCTCTCCAGAGGAGCCCAGACGTGAAACGACATAGAACCACCCTGCTGGCCCTGACGGCCCTCGTGGGTACGGCACTTGTGGGCCTCCCGGCGTCCGGAGCCGTCGCCGACGAGGTCGAGCAGCTCGAGAACGGCACCTTCGACACCTCCACCGAGTCCTGGTGGACGACCAGCAACGTCACCGCCGGCCCGTCCGACGGACAGCTCTGCGCGGACATCCCCGGCGGGACCGCCAACCGCTGGGACGCCGCCGTCGGGCAGAACGACGTCACCCTGGTGAAGGGGGAGTCGTACAGGTTCTCCTTCACCGCGAACGGTTCGCCCGAAGGGCATGTGCTGCGAGCGATCGTGGGGCTGCAAGTGGCGCCCTACGACACCTACTTCGAGGTGAGCCCGCAGCTGAGCGTCTCCGGGAACTCCTACTCGTACACGTTCACCTCCCCCGTCGACACCGCCCAGGGGCAGGTCGGCTTCCAACTCGGCGGCAGCGCCGACCCGTTCCGCTTCTGCATGGACAACGCGTCCCTGCTGGGCGGGGTCCCGCCCGAGGTGTACGAGCCGGACACCGGACCGCGTGTGCGAGTCAACCAGGTCGCCTATCTGCCCGCCGGGCCGAAGAACGCCACCCTGGTCACCGACGCCACTGCGAAGCTGCCCTGGCAGCTGAAGAGCGCCTCCGGAGCCGTCGTCGCCCATGGCTGGAGCGTGCCGCGCGGCACCGACGTCTCCTCCGGGCAGAACGTCCACTCGATCGACTTCGGCGCCTACAAGAAGCGCGGCGAGGGGCTCACCCTGGTCGCCGACGGTGAGACCAGCCGACCCTTCGACATCGGCACCGCCGCCTATGAGCAACTCCGTCTCGACGCGGCGAAGTACTACTACACCCAGCGCAGCGGCACCGCGATCCGCGACGACCTGCGCCCGGGCTACGGCCGCGCCGCAGGCCATGTGAACGTGGCCCCCAACCAGGGCGACAAGGACGTGCCCTGCCAGCCGGGCGTCTGCGACTACACCCTCGACGTCACCGGCGGCTGGTACGACGCCGGCGACCACGGCAAGTACGTCGTCAACGGCGGCATCTCCACCTGGGAGGTGCTGAGCACCTACGAACGCGAGCTGCTGGCCCGCACCGGCCAGCCCGGGAAGCTCGGTGACGGCACCCTCGCCATCCCCGAGAGCGGCAACAAGGTGCCCGACATCCTCGACGAGGCCCGCTGGGAGCTGGAGTTCCTGCTCAAGATGCAGGTGCCGGAGGGGCAGCCGCTGGCCGGGATGGCCCACCACAAGATCCACGACGAGCAGTGGACCGGCCTGCCGCTGATGCCGGCCGACGATCCGCAGAAGCGTGAGCTGCATCCGGCGTCCACCGCGGCGACCCTGAACCTGGCCGCCACGGCCGCGCAGGCCGCCCGCCTGTACCAGCCGTACGACAAGGCGTTCGCGGCGAAGGCCCTGGCGGCCGCCCGCAAGGCCTGGACGGCTGCCCTCGCCCACCCCGACCTGTATGCCTCGGAGAGCGACGGCATCGGAGGCGGCACCTACGCCGACAACAACGTCACCGACGAGTTCTACTGGGCGGCGGCCGAGCTGTACCTCAGCACCGGGGAGAAGGCGTTCCAGGACCACGTGCTCGCCTCGCCGGTCCACACCGCCGACATCTTCGTCCCCGTCGGCTACGACTGGGCCCGCACGGCCGCGGCGGCCCGGCTGGACCTGGCGACCGTGCCCAGCAAGCTGCCCGGCCGTGACAAGGTCCGGCAGTCGGTGGTCAAGGGCGCCGACCGCTACCTGTCCACGCTGAAGGCCCACCCGTACGGCATGCCGTACGCCCCGGAGGGAAACCTCTACGACTGGGGCTCCAACCACCAGATCCTGCACAACGGGATCGTCATCGCCACCGCCTACGACATCACCGGGGCCACCAAATACCGGGACGGCGCGCTCCAGGGCATCGACTACATCTTCGGCCGCAACGCCCTGAACATCTCGTACGTGACCGGATACGGCGAGGTCAACTCCCGCAACCAGCACGCTCGTTGGTACGCCCACCAGCTCGACCCGAGCCAGCCGAACCCGCCGAAGGGGACCCTGGCCGGCGGGCCGAACTCCGCCATCCAGGACCCCTACGCGCAGAGCAGACTCCAGGGCTGTGTCGGTCAGTTCTGCTACATCGACGACATCCAGTCCTGGTCGACCAACGAGCACACGATCAACTGGAACTCGGCCCTGACCCGGATGGCGTCCTTCGTGGCGGATCAAGGCTGACCTGAGCATGCTCCACCAGCTCACCGGGCCGTTCGTGCGCGGTGAGCGTGTGGAGCCGGGCCTGATCGAGCGGCTGGTGCACCTCGACGTACTCCCCGTGCGGCAGCCGCTTGATCACGCCGGTCTCCCGGCCGTGCAACACCAGCTCCCGGTCCCGGAGTTGGAGACCCAGGCAGATGCGCCGGGTGGCGACGAAGACAATCACCGGGACGACGAACATCCCGATCCGTACGGCCCACGTCACCGTGTTGATGGACAGGTGCAGCCGGGTCGCCACGATGTCGTTTCCACCGCCCGCCAGCAGGATCAGGTACAGGCTGATCCAGGAAGCGCCGATCGCCGTACGGACCGGACGGTTGCGCGGGCGGTCCAGCAGATGGTGCTCCCGCTTGTCCTTGGTGAACCGGGCCTCCAGGAACGGGTAGACGCCGATGAACACCAGCAGGAGCGGGAAGATCACGACCGGGATCAGCACTCCCAGGATCAGCGTGTGGCCCCACAGCGTGATCTCCCAGCCCGGCATCACCCGCACCAGCCCCTCCGCGAACCCCAGATACCAGTCCGGCTGGGCGCCCGTGGAGACCTGGTCGGCGCGGTAGGGGCCGTAGGACCAGACCGGATTGATGCTCGCCACGGCCGCGATGAGCGTGAGCGCTCCGAAGACCAGGAAGAAGAACCCGCCCGCCTTCGCCAGGTACACCGGGAAGAACGGCGTCCCGACCACGTTGCGTTCGGTCTTTCCGGGGCCCGCGAACTGGGTGTGCTTGTGGTACACGACCAGGATCAGATGGGCCACCACGAGGGCCGCCATGATGCCGGGGATCACCAGGATGTGCAGCGAGTAGAAGCGGGCCACGATGTCGTGGCCGGGGAACTCGCCGCCGAACAGGAACATCGCCAGGTACGTCCCGACGATCGGCACGGACAGGGTGGCGCCGTAGACGAACCTGAGGCCCGTGCCCGACAGCAGATCGTCCGGCAGCGAGTAGCCGAAGAGGCCCTCGAACAGGCCGAGGAACAGCAGGGACCAGCCGAACAGCCAGTTGACCTCACGCGGCTTGCGGAAGGAGCCGGTGAAGAAGTGCCGCATCATGTGCGTGAGCATCGCGGCCACGAAGATCAGCGCCGACCAGTGGTGCAGTTGCCGGATCAGCAGTCCGCCGCGCACATCGAAGCTGATGTCGAGCGTCGAGGCGTACGCCTCCGACATGCGCACCCCGTTCAGGGGCGTGTAACTGCCGTGGTAGGTCACCTCGTTCATCGAGGGATGGAAGAACAGCGTCAGCCACACGCCGGTCAGGATCAGTACGACGAAGCTGTACAGGCAGATCTCGCCGAGCAGGAAGGACCAGTGGTCCGGGAAGACCTTGCGCAGGTACTTCGCGCCGAGCGTGCGGGTGCCGAGCCGTCCGTCGAGCCAGCCGGACAGCCGCTCACCCTTCGCCGGTTCGGCCCGGCGTTCCGTGGCGGTCACGCCTCCTCCTTCGGGACATGGGTGAGCTTGTCGGGGTTGGTGACGACGAAGAGGCCCGAGACCCGGTCGCCCTCCGGCGTGAGGTCCAGGACGATCACCGCGTACGGCGAGCCGTGCTCGAACAGCACCGCCGCGTCGTCGCCGTTGACCCGCCGGTAGCGCAGCTCCAGGTCCAGGTGGGCCCCGCCCCGCTTCGCGTACCCGTTGAGCAACCGGGCCGCCTTGTCGCGGCCGTGCACCGGACGCAGGGCCTGCCCGCGCATGCCGCCGCCGTCCGTCCACACGGTCACGTCCGGCGCGAGGATCTCCATCAGCTCCGCGATGTCCCCGCCGACCGCGGCCCGCACGAACCGCTCGGTCGCCTCCCGGCGCACCCGGGGATGCGCCTCGTACAGCGGCCTGCGGGCATGCACATGGGTCCGCGCGCGGTGCGCCAACTGCCGTACGGCGGCCGGGGCGCGGTCGATGATCTCCGCGATCTCGGTGTGGGGGTACCCGAACACCTCGTGCAGCACGAACACCGCGCGTTCCAGCGGCGACAGCGACTCCAGAACCACCAGCATCGCGAGCGACACGGACTCGGTCCGCAGCGCCGCGTCGTCGGCGCTCGTCTCGTCGGCGACCAGGGGCTCGGGCAGCCACGGGCCGACGTAGGTCTCGCGGCGGCGGTTGACCACGGCCCGCCGTTGCAGGGCATGGTTGACGGCGATCCGGACCAGATAGGCACGAGGGTTGTCGATCCCGTCGGGGCCCCGGCGCGACCACGACAACCAGGTGTCCTGGAGCACGTCCTCGGTGTCGGCGACACTGCCCAGCATGTTGTAGACGACGCCGAACATGAGCTCTCGGTGCTCGACGAAGACCCCGGTCGGGTCCTCGGCGTCGGGAACGGGTATCTCGGACATCTCGCGTGGCCTCCCAGTAGCGCGCTCACTACTGCGAGGCCTCCAGGCCCCCGAATGTGACATCGAGCGGCCGGAATGTGACCCACGCCTCATCTAGGAGGCGTCATGGAAGACGATCCCGAGCGCGTGCCGGCGTCCCGAGCGCAGGACGCTCACTCCGTGCCGCATGGCCCCGGCCGACCAGCCGCGCTGCGTACGCACCGGCCGGTCTCGGGTCGTGAAGACCACTCCGTGGCCCTGGGGGAGCACGGTCGCCGAGCCCCGGGACTGGGCCCGGGGGCGCTGCTCGACCATCAGGAACTCGCCGCCCGTGTAGTCGGTGCCGTACTCGTCGAGACCGATCACCACCTGGAGCGGGAAGACCAGATCGCCGAAGACGTCCCGGTGCAGCGCGTTCCAGTCGCCCTCCGTGTAGCGCAACAGGATCTGCGCCGAGCGGTCCTGCCCGGCCGCGTGGCAGCGCTCCAGCCACTCCTGAAGGGAGTCCGGCCACGGTGCCGGGCGCCCGAGACGGGCCGCCCAGTCGCGGGCGACGGGGAGCAGACGCGGGTAGAGCGCGGCGCGCAGGGCGGTTACCGGGGCGGGCAGATCGTGGGTGAAGTAGCGGTACTCGCCCGAACCGAACCGGTGCCGCGCCATGTCCACGGTGGTCCGGAAAAGCTCCGGCTTCTCGTACAGCGCCGCGAGGTCCCGGCACTCCGCGGGCGTCAGCAGCGGGGCGGTGGCGGCGCAGCCGTGCGTGTCCAGTTCGGCGGCGAGTGCGGCCCAGTCGGTCCTGGCGACGCGGGTGCGGGCCAGGGCGGGGGTGACGGTCATGTCGTTTCCTCCTCGCCTCCGAGTGTGGGACGCCGTGCGCTGCCCGTCCGGCGGGAATCGGACGCCGTGTTCCTGGCCTCGCGGTACCGCGAGGAACCCTGTTTGACCTGCGTATATTTACGGCCGAGTACCCTCGCGGTACCGTGGTGACATGCCAGCTCTCAACGTGGAGTTCAGCGACCGCGAGCTAGAGGACCTGCGGCAGATCGCCAAGGAGCGAGGTACGTCGATGAAGGCCCTCGTACGGGAGGCCGCCGCGGCCGACATCGCCCGGCACCGGGCCCTGCAGGAAGGCGCGGAGGCGTTCCGGCGGTTCTTCTCCGCCCACGCCGACGAGTTCGCGGCCGCGTTCCCGGAGGACGAACCGGCCGTCAAGGGCGCGGGACGGGTCGTCTGACCGATGGCTTCCGTCGTTCACATCGACGTGCCCTGGCTGCTCCAGCGTCACGAAGAGGTCCTGCCCGAGCAGCCCACGATCAACGACTTCTCGGCCCTCGTCGCCGCCGTCGCCCGGCACCGTGTCGATCCGCCCCGCCTCGGGGTCGACTCCGACCCGGCCTGGCGGGCCGCCGCCCTGCTGCACACCCTCGCCCTGCTGAAGCCCTTACCTTCGGCCAACGCCCGCTTCGCCTGCGCCACCGCCGTGGCCTACATGTTCGTCAGCGGAGTCGGCATCGACCCGCCCTACGGCGCCCTCGTCGACCTGGCCCGCGACCTGATCTCCGGCAAGACCGACGTGTACGGCGCCGCCGACCGACTGCGCTCCTGGCAGATCTGAGTCCCCGGCCGGACGCCGACCGCCCCGCCCCCGGGGCCGCCGACCGAGGGCGGGAGGAACGGGGTTGGCGGCCGGGGTTTCGCACGGGAGAGCCGCCGTCCCGCGCGGGACCTCCGAGAAGGGCCGGTTCCAGTGGACTACCGGTCGCCGGGTGGGGGGAGCGTGCGTGGCGCTCCGGCGCGTGCGCGGGCTTCACACGGGGCGCATGAAATGTCGAAAGCCGGTGCGAGCGCACGCAGTTGCGACGCCGTGTGACTATCTTTCAATTGGCATGCATGTTGCTCAGGTGCCTTGTTGGTCACGAGTGACTTGTGCAAGGGTGAACCACCTGAGTGGGGGGCAAGGGCCGGGTCGCATTCGTCCCGTGGGGAACCGGGGTGGAGGGGCTTCGGCGAATTCGTGCTTCCCACGCCACGCCCAAAAGGGATGCGCCGTTCGGCACTCCTTTTCGGCAACGAGTTCTTCTGTGAGTCCCATGCCCCTGGGAAGGAATCCGCTCAGTGCCAACCCCCCACCCGCCACTCCCTCCTTACCCGCCGGCCGGCGGCGCCTCCGGAGAATCCGACGAGGATCTGGCCGCCCGGCTCAGGGGCCGACCCGACGGTGAGGCCGCCCAGGCCGTCGCGCTGCTCATGGCGCGCCACTGGAAACCCGCCCACGAATACGCGGTCATCTGTCTCGCCTCCCCGTCCGAGACCGCCTCCATGGTGGCCGCGGCCGCCTTCCACCAGGTCCTGGACCGGCTCGCACTCGGCGAACCGGCCCTCGCGCTGCGCCCCAGAGCCCTCGTGGCCGTGCGGGACACGGTCAGGGAGTGGGTGGCCGAGGAGCGGATAACCGGGGTTCTGCCGGACCTGATGAAACCGAACGGTGGTCGCGGTATGCGAGCCGCCAAGTCCATGACACCCGAAAATCGCAAGCTCGCCGAGCGGTCATTCCAGTCCCTTCCCGGACTCGCCCGCTGTCTGCTGTGGCACACCGAGGTGGAGGCGGAGTCGATTGCCGTCCCCGCCGCGCTCCTCGGCATGGACGTCGACACCGCGTCGGCGGCACTCGAACAGGCGCGTGAAAAACTCCGGGAAGGATGTGTACATGCCCATCGGGAACTCGCGCCGACCAAGGATTGCCGCTTCTACAACCGCCTCCTGGACGTTCCGATTCGGCGCGGCGGAGCCCTGCTTCCGGATGTCCAGCAGCATCTCGCGGAGTGCCGCTACTGCCGTTCCGCCGCGGAACAACTGAGCCATTTCGAGGGCGGCCTGGGCGTCCTGCTCGCCGAGGCGGTCCTGGGCTGGGGTGCCCGTCGCTATCTCGAACTGCGCGCCGGGCGTACGCCCCAGGAGACGGGACGCGGCCGCGGTACCGGCCGGCACGGCGCCGCCCGCCGCCGCATCCTCGCGCGCATCCCGACCCCCGGCCGTCGGGGTCCAGGCGAGGGCGGGGGACTGCGGTCCTCGCGGACAGTGCTCACCGGAGTGGGGCTCACCTCCGCGGGGCTCCTCGCCGCGATGCTCGCCGCGGGCATGTGGTCGCACGACGACGGCGCCGACCCGGCCGCCTCCACCAGCGCCACCGGCAACGACCCGGCTCCCGGCGCCGTCAGCAGGAGCCCTGGAGCCGCCCAGCTGCCCACGGCGCCGGCCGTGACCCGGCTGCGCAACGCCGACGCCGACCTCTGCCTGGACATCCGGGGCACGGTGAAGGAGGGCGCCGGCACCGAACTGGCCGCCTGTTCGACCGACGTGACCCAGCAGTGGTCGTACGAGGCCGACGGGCTGCTGCGCAGCGAGGCCGATCCGGCGCTGTGCCTGGACTCGCACGTGGACGCGGGCGTGGTCATCCTCGGCAAGTGCGCCGACGAGAAGACGAAGCGCGCCGCAGACGTGCGCTACGACCTCACCGTGCAGGGGGAGTTACTGCCTCGCTGGGACGAGCAGCTCGCCCTCGCCACCACCACCGACGACCCGGGCGCCGATATCGTCGTCAAGGTCCGCGACCACTCGGACCAGCAGCGCTGGCTGACCGACCCCACCACCAACGCCAGCCCCGGCTCGCTGTCGGTCACCGGGAGCGAGGCGCCGCAGGCGCAGCCCGCGGAGCTCGCTGACCAGATCTAGGAACGGGACCCGGTCGGGGTCCCCAGGGAGGCCTCTCCTCAGGCGGGGGCCTCCAGGAGGTCGTCGGGGCCGACCGTAACCGGGCTCGCGTGGCCCGAGAGGGCGAGCGTGAGGTCCAACTCGGCGAGCAGACAACGGATCACATGCTCGACGCCCGCCTGTCCGTCGAGGCCCAGGCCGTAGACGTACGGCCGGCCGAGGAGCACCGCGCGGGCGCCGAGCGCGAGGGCCTTGAACACGTCGTCGCCGGTGCGGATCCCGCTGTCGAAGAGCACCGTCAGTCGGTCGCCGACCGCCTCCACGACCTGCGGCAGCGCATCGGCCGCTCCGACGGACCCGGCCACCTGGCGGCCGCCGTGGTTGGACACCACGACCCCGTCCATCCCGGCGTCGGCGGCGCGGCGGGCGTCGTCCGGGTGCAGAACGCCCTTGAGGACGATCGGCCCGTCCCAGTGCTCCCGCAGGAACGCGAGGTCCGGCCAGGTCTTGCCGGGGTCCGCGAACATGCCCACGAAGTGCAGCACGGCAGCGTTCGGGTCCTCGTGCACCGGCTTGGCCAAGGCTGCCTGGAAGGCCGGGTCGGAGAAGTAGTTGGCGGTGCCCACGCCGTGCAGGAACGGCAGATACGCCTGGTCGAGATCGCGGGGCCGCCAGGCCAGCAGCGGGGTGTCCAGGGTGACGACCAGGGCGGTGAATCCGGCCGACTTCGCCCGGTTCAGGAAGCTCAGGGCCACCTCGGGGTCCTTGGGCCAGTACAGCTGGAACCAGCGCTCGGCGTCCCCCATCGCCTCGGCGACCTGCTCCATCGGAGTGCTGGAGGCGGACGACAGGATGTACGGCACGCCCTGCGCCGCGGCGGCCCGGGCGGCGGCCGGCTCCGCGTCCGGGTGCATGATCGACAGGACTCCGACCGGAGCCAGCGCCAGCGGGGCGGGCAGCGAGCGCCCCAACACCTCGACGGACAGGTCGCGTTCGTGGACGTCCCGCAGCATGCGCGGCACGATCCGGCGCCGCTCCAGCGCCGCCCGGTTCGCCCGCGCGGTACTGCCGTCGCCCGAGCTGCCCGCCACATAGCCCACAGGGCCTGGCCCGAGCCGCTGTTCGGTGAGCTGTTCCAGCCGGGTCAGATCGGTGGGCAGCCGGGGCACCGCGCCGGACATGCCGTTCAGGTAGATCTCGTACTGGAAGTCCGCCCAGTGCTTCGCCATCGGACCGTCCCGCCTCTCGTCGTCGAGCGTGCGCCGACGCCGACCATACCGGTGGGTATGCGGGACGGGTCGGTGGCTGCCGCTGGCGATCCGGTCGGTCGGCGGCCGCCGACGGGAATCGGCTCAGGCGGCTGCGCCCCGAAGGATCGCGGCCAGTTCGCGCGGCTGCGAGAACATCGGCCAGTGACCCGTGTCCATCGTCACCAGCTCCCACGAGTCGTTCTTGAGCAGCTCGGCCACGACGGGCATCGGCTCCTCGTCGTCGAGGAGGCACTTGATGTAGGTCGCGGGGAGTTCACCGAGGGGACGGGTGAGGACGGCGGGTTCGGTGAGCGTCGCGCCCGGGTGCGGGGAGGAACGGTCGATGATCCGGGAGATCTGCTCGTCCGTCAGACCCTGGCCGGCGTAGTGCTCGGGGCCCACCGGCAGCCAGAAGCCGTCGCTCTTCTCGATCTCCTCACGCACGTGGTCGCTCGGCCAGCCGGACAGGAACGACTCCCCGTCCACGGGCACGCTGGAGTCCACGAAGACCACCCTCGCGAGCCGGTCGCCGATCCTCTCGGCAGCCTGCCCCACGGGTATGCCCGAGTAGCTGTGCCCGACCAACACCACCTCGCGCAGGTCCAGCCGCTCCACCTCGTCGACGATGTCCCGCACATGGGTCTGCTGGCCCGCCGGGACACCCCGCTTCTCCGCGAGGCCCGACAGCGTCAGCGGACGGGGTTCGTGTCCGGCCGCGCGCAGCTCCGCCGCGACCTCGTCCCACGCCGACGCTCCGAGCCTCGCGCCCGCCACCAGTACGAAGTTGGTCATGCCCGCAACGTAGCCGACGGCACCGACACCGCCCCGGGGCACGGTGATCGGCGGCACCGGCACCTCGACGGTGTGTGCCAGTCGCGCCCCCTCCGGCCCGTACACGGCCCGCGGTTGAGGATGACGTCCTGCTGGGGTGTGCCGACGGTACGGCCCGCCGGGGCACCCCAGCCAGTGGACTTCTCATCCATCTTCCGGATCTCCGGTGGAGGAATCGGCCACCCCCTCGGTGTCCGGCCCGCGCTCCCGCACCCGCTGGACGTGTTCCAGGGAGTCCCGCAGCTCGGCGAGCCAGTCGTCGGTGTGCCGCTGGACCAGCCGGACGCACCAGGCGAGCGCGTCGCTGCGGCTGCGGGCGACCCCGCCGGCGATCAGGGTGTCCAGGACCTGACGCTCGGGCTGGCGCAGCCGGGTCATGACAGGGGCGGCCACGTGCGTGAACAGGGCGCGCTCGCCGTCGCACTCCACGCCCCAGGACACCTTCCGGCGGAACTTGTGCTCGGCCTCGACGGCGACCTCGATGCGGTCCTCGCGGGTGCGTTCCCGGAACTCCTGGATCCGGCCCTGTACGGCCGCCTCCCGCTCGGCGGCCGAGACGTCCTCGGCGAGCCGGGGGCCGGGGATGCGGCCGATCACGGTGATCTCCTCGCGGTCGACGACCACCTCGACCAGGGCCTCGAAGAGGTCGTCAGGCAACCGGCCGGTGAACCAGCCACGCAGCTTCTCTCGTTGCTCGTCAGTAATCATGTAATGACGATTACTCCCCTGCTTCATGAACGCAAGGGGTTGCGGAGAGGTGCGCCGACGGCTGAAGCGGAATGTTTCAGGCCTATTGCCGAGGCGGGGTAATCAGGCCATCCGGCCGGACCGGGCGATCAAGAGCCGCCCGGTTGAGGGGCCCGACTGTTCCGATGATGTGACTTCACGCCACTGATTCAACACGCAAGGTTACTGAAAGCCGCGGGGTCGATGTGAAGTTCGGGCCAGGACTCGGCAGACTCGCGCTCGCCGCTCCGGCACCGACCGAGCCGGAGGGCACACCCTCGAATCCAGCGGAAGGATGCACACAATGCGGAACACCGCGCGCTGGGCAGCGACCCTCGGCCTCACGGCCACCGCCGTCTGCGGACCCCTGACCGGGGCCGCTCTCGCCGAACCCGCCGCCGCTCCCATGGGCCTCTACGCCCCGTCGGCCCTCGTGCTCACCCTCGGCCACGGCGAGAGCGCCGCCACCGTCACGCCGGAACGGGCCGTGACCCTGACCTGTGCCCCGACCTCCTCGGGCACCCACCCGGCCGCGAGTACGGCCTGTGCCGAACTGCGCGCCGTCCAAGGTGACTTCGGCGCCCTGGCGGACAGATCCGACGCGCTGTGCACCAGGGAGTACAACCCGGTTGTGGTCACCGCCGACGGCGTCTGGCGCGGCAAGCGCGTCTCCTATGAACGCACCTTCGCCAACGAGTGCGTGAAGAACTCCTCCGGGATGAGCGTCTTCACGTTCTGAGGGACCGGGATCGCGCGGTTCCCGTGACCTGTCCGAGGGGCCCGCAGCTGGGGAGTGCCGCCCCTCTCAGGGATCCCCGTGATCCCGTACCGAGGGCCGGCGGACGGAGTGGGGCCGTCCGCCGGACCCTCGGGTCACCGCTGCTCGGGAAGCCGGGGAATCTCCCGGAGGGGCGGGAAACGGGCCCACAGGCCCGCGGCGCGCAGCAGCCGGTGCAGCCGCGGCCGGTCGGTGACCACGCGCAGCTGTCCGCCGCGTTCCCTGGCGCGGGAGTCGGCGCGGCACAGCACCCGAAGGCCCGAGCAGTCGAAGAACTCGACGAGCCGCAGGTCGACCAGCACGTCCGGCCGGGCGGTGCCGGTCGCCGCGTCCAGATGTTCCGCGAGGAAGCCCGCTGTCGCGAGGTCGATCTCGCCGACGGCCTCCACCACGGTGAAGCCACCGTCCACCCGGGTGCGGGCATACGGGTTCGCCGCGGGCGTTTCGGGAGCGCGGTCGTCGGACTCCGGCGTCATGGCCGCTCCACCTCGGCGAGGGACGCATTGATCTCGGTAGTTACCCCGCGGCGGCCCGGAACATCCATCCAGCGAGGTGCGCAAGATCTGGTTCACTCGACCCAGTGAATTTCTGTCAATTACATTGACTTTTTGTCCATAGGTGAGTCTGCTCCCCGGGTCCGCTCCCGGTGGCTGGTGTCGCACCAGGGGTAGCGGCGACTGCGTCGGCAGGTGCACAGGGCCACTTGGAAGCGGTCGGAGACGACCGTGCTGCCGTCCTCCAACTCCACTTCCACGGGGCCCTCGACAAGCAGCGGACCGCGCTGCTGGACGCGGACGCGGCACGGTCGGTCAGACGGGGAGTTCGGCACGGACGACCACCAGCTCTTCCTTCTCGTCGGCTGTGGCGACGGCGGACAGCAGCCCGCGTTCACGCAGCCAGTCCTCCCGGGTGCGCAACACCGGGCCGAACGCGATCCGGTGACGGCGGGTCACGGCGGCCTTGAGGCCTGCCGCGCGCAGATGCGCGACCGTTCGCCCCGAGTCGCTCAGCTCGGAGTGCACGATCAGCAGCACTCCGCCGGGGCGCAGCAGCGCGGGCGCCTCCCGGCAGACCCGGTCCAGGACGAACCGCCCGTCATGGCCGGCGTCCCAGGCCCGCGCCCTCCCGCGCGGCGCCCGGACGTCTGTCGGTGCCGGTACATACGGCGGATTGGCCAGGATGAGATCGAAGGACTGATCCCGCACAGGGGTGAACAGGTTCCCGCGCCGGACGCTGACCGACGCTCCGGTCAGCCAGGCGTTCGCCCGGGCCGTGCACACCGCCCGCCACGACACGTCCACCGCGGTCACCCGGCTGCCCCGGCGCGCCGCCTGAAGTGCCAGCGTGCCGGTCCCGGTGCCCACGTCCAGGACGTGCGCGCCCGGCGGCAACGGTTCTTCGGAGAGGGCCCCGGCCAGGAGCGCGGTGTCCTCCTGCGGGGTGTAGACACCGGGGAGAGCCAGGGGCGGGTTCAGTGATCTCACCCCGGCCAAGTACCCCGATATTCAGGAAATATGGGGTATTTCGGATGCCTGGAGTGAATGCAGGGACGAGTGTCCGGCCTGCCAGTCGTGCAGGAGGCGGTCGGCGAGGCGGTCCTCGACCTGCCCGGTGACGTCGATACCGAAGGCGACGTCGGTGGCGAGATGCGGCTCCTCGGCCAGCAGTCCGCCGATGACGTCATGGCGTACGACCTGTTCGTGGACGGCGTCGGCCTCGACGTGCTCGTCGTAGAAATGCTCGGCGGCCGGTCCCGCGCCGGTGCGGCGCATCGCCTCGGCGAGTCGCCGGGAGCCGGGCGAGGAGGTGATCTCGACCGCCGCGAAGTGGCCCACGAGCGCCCCGCGCAGGCTGCGGTGCAGGCCCAGCAGGGACATGAGGTTCACCGTGGCGAGCATCTCCGCGCAGGCCGCCTCCAGGTAGTGCCCGTACGTCGTGTCCAGGCCCAGGTCGGTCATCAGTTCCGCGAAGAGACGGGCGTGAACGCGGTCGGGGCGGCCACCGCCGAACTCGTCGAACTCCACCGCCGCCATGCCCGCCTTGGCCCTGCCCCACAGGCGGGGCAGCACCCACGCGTGCGGGTCGGCCTCCTTGAGGTGGTAGAGCGAGCGCTGGGCCGCGTACTCGCGCACCTGCCACAGCTCGCCCTCCTTGCTCAGGAAATGGCTGAGGCCGGTGCCGTCGACCGGTTCCACCAGAAGCCCGGCGAGCGCGTCCTCGACGCTGTCGTGGATCTGGGTGTCCGTGCGCAGGGCGGACAGGAAGCGGTGTTCCAGTGCCGCCCGGGTGCGCAGCAGGTCGGGGTCCCACTCGTGGTCGGGGGAGACCGCGGCGAATCCGCGGTAGTGCAGTTCGTAGCAGAGGTACAGGGCGAGCTGGAAGTCGTCGCCGTACACGGCCGCCGCCGCGACGTCCTCGTGGCGCGGCAGCGGCCCGGCGCCGAGCAGATACTCCTCGACGGCCGCCGAGACGGGTCCCCGGGCCGCCGGCAGCGGTGGCCCTTGACGATCGTGGTCCATGCGCCCCGGGTACCCGGGCGGCGCCAGGTCACCCGATCCGTCCAACAGCGAGGCGTTTGCGAACGTCGTCGTGGAACACCTCCGCAAGGACGGCGTGCACGTGCTGGAGCGGATGGAAGCGATGTTCTCCGAGAGCGACCACGAGGGCAGGCCCCTCGCCTGCAACCGGGTCGCGGGCGTGGTCGTCACCGGTAGCGAGGACGGCACGCACCATGTGATCAGCGAGATCTCGGGCGCGCTCGCCGACATCGGCTACACCGTTCCCGGGCCAGGCGTGGACGTCTTGGCATCTGGGCCCCGGCCCGGGCCATGGCCGCCAATCTGTACGGCGTGGCGAGCGCGCCGGCGGCGCGCCCGCTGGGCGCGCCGCCGGAGTAGCTCACTGGCCCTCGGACTCCTCCTGGGCGCGGGTGTTGGGGGTGATGGCCTCCCCGGCCTCGCCCCGGCGCCCGCGCTTCTCGCCGGAGTCCTCGGTGTGCTTCTCGGCGTCCTCGAACTCCTGGAGAACCTCCTCCAGGGCGGTGTCCGGCGCCTGCTTCTTGTCGGGCACGGTGTCTCCTTTCCCAGTTTCCCAGGGTTCAGCGGGTGGCGGCCGCGATGCGCAGCGGCACCGGGTCCGGCAGGGCGGCCTCCTCGTTGCGGCGGGTGATCTCCGCCCACCAGGACGGGCCGTCCTCGATGTGCCGCAGCAGCACGCCCTCGCGGATCGCCCAGGGGCAGATGGTGACCGTCCTGATGCCGGTGAGCTTCATCGCCGTGTGCCCCACCACCGCACCCGCCAGGCTCTGCGCGGCGCGCGGGGCGGAGATACCGGGCAGTTCGGCCCGCCGGGCGGCCGGGAGCATCGCCAGACAGTCGATGGCCTCCCGCAGGTCGGCGCGGCGCATCCGGCGCTCCACGAAGGGTCCGCGCCGCCCGGGCGGGGTTCCGCAGAGCCGTCCCAGCTGCTCGAAGGTGCGCGAGGTGGCCACCGCGGTGCGCGGTCCCTCCCAGCGGATCCGTGAGGCCACGTCCCGCAGTTGGTGGCGGACCTTGCGGCGCAGCGCCCGTACCGCCTCGGGGGACGGCGGGTCCTGCCCCTCGAAGAACTCATGGGTCAACCGGCCCGCGCCCAGCGGCAGCGAAGCCACGAAGTCCGGCAGCCGGCCACGTCCGAAGGCGACTTCGAGCGAGCCGCCGCCGATGTCCATCAGCGCGAGCGGCCCCGCCCGCCAGCCCATCCACCGCCGCGCCCCGAGAAACGTCAGTTCGGCCTCCACCTCACCCGGCAGGGTGCGCAGATCGACGCCGGTGCGCGTCCGGACGGTGCGCAGCACCTCCACGCGGTTCGGCGCGGCACGCACGACGGCGGTCGCGAAGGCCAGCGGTTCGGCCGCGCCCCACCGCGCGGCAGTGCGCTTCGCCCCTTCGACCGCCTCCACCAGCCGCTCCACGGCCTCCTCGGGCACCGGTCCGCCCGGCCGCACATGATCGGAGAGTCTCAGCCGCCATTTCGCCGTGTGCACCGGCAACGGCACCCCGTCCTGGGCGTCCGCGACCACCAGCCGCACCGTGTTCGAACCCACATCCACCACGCTTATCCGCATGGCCGTGTGGGTACCCACGGGGAGCCCGCTCCAACGTCAGCCGTCGCGCCAGGGCGTCGCTCTCGGCCACCACCCGGGCACCGCCCGTCGATACCGCTCGTACTCGGCACCGAACGTCCGCGCCAGCTCGGGCTCCTCGTACCAGTGGGCGAACGCCCCCATCAGCAGTCCCGCGCCGACCCCGTACCCGAACAGCGCCGGTCGTGCGAGCAGCAGGCCCTGACCGGCGATCGCCGCGACGACGGCGACGTACATCGGATTGCGTACGTAGCGGTAGAGCCCGCCCACCACCAGGTGCTCGGTGGGCGCGACCGGGGCGGGAGTGCCGAGTCCCTCGACCACGAACCGCCCGAACGACCAGAGCAGTGCGAGCACGCCCGCTGCCAGCGGGACCAGGCCGAGCAGCCGGACCGGCAGCCACCAGTGGCCGGGATGCCAGCCGGTCAGCCACCACGGCAGCAGCAGCGCCACGGTGCCGGGGGCGAGCGCGAGGAAGAGGGTGCTGCCGAGTGCCGCCGTCGGTCTGCGCATACGACCACCGTCGCAGCGCGTCGGGGCAAAGGGGAAGGGCCGCCGTCTCCCTGCTGACGGCGGCCCTTCGGACCGTGCGGCTCCTGTTGTGGCGGTTACATGTGTACGACGGGTGCGGCGTCCGGGTCCTGCTCCGGCACCCCGCGCCGGAAAAGCAGGAAGGTGATCAGCGTGCCGACGGCGAACAGGCCCGCCGACCACCAGAAGGCGGTGGTGTAGCTCTCGATCGTCGCCTGGGCCTGGACCAGCTTGTTCGTCGCGTCCTTGCCGGTCAGGTAGTCGGTGGCGGCACTCGCGGCCAGCGTGCTCAGCAGCGCCGTACCGATCGAACCGCCCACCTGCTGCATGGCGTTGACGGTCGCGGAGGCGACACCGGCGTCCTCGGCGGCGACCCCGCCGGTGGCCAGCTGCATGGCGGGCGGCATGACCAGACCGAGGCCGAAGCCGGTCACGATCAGCTGCGGGAGCACGTGGGAGGCGTAGCTGGAGCCGACGCCGATCCCGGTCAGCCAGGCCATGCCGACCGCGGCCACCGCGAAGCCCAGCGGGATGACGACCTTCGGTCCGATCCCGGGGACCAGCTTCGTGGTGCTCACCTGGGCGGCCACCATCAGCGCGGCGACCATGGGCAGGAAGGCCACACCGGTCTTCGTCGGGCTGAAGCCGAGGATCAGCTGGAGGTAGTAGGTGAGGAAGAGGAACACACCGAACATGCCGCCGCCGGAGATCAGCACGGCGACGAAGGAGGCGGCGCGGTTGCGGTCCAGCAGGATGCGCAGGGGCAGCAGCGGATGGGCGGCACGGGTCTGCCACCAGGCGAAGGCGGCCAGAAGCAGACCACCCGCGATCAGGAAGCCCCAGGTCTCGGGGGCGCTCCAGTCGTGCGTCTCGGCGTTGGAGAAGCCGTAGACCAGGGAGAAGAGACCGGCAGCGACCAGCACGGTGCCGGGCACGTCCAGCTTGGAGTTCGCGGCGTCACGGTGGTTGTGCAGCAGCAGCCAGCCGCCCGCGAAGGCGACCACGGCGATGACGACGTTGACGTAGAGCGTCCAGCGCCAGTCCAGGGCGTCCGTCAGGATGCCGCCGAGCAGCAGGCCCACCGCACCACCGGCACCGGCGATGGCGCCGTAGACGCTGAACGCCTTGGCGCGTTCCTTGGCGTCGGTGAAGGTCGTGTTCAGGAGCGAGAGCGCGGCGGGTGCGAGGAGCGCGCCGAACGCGCCCTGCAGGGCACGGGCGGTGACCAGCATCTCGAAGTTGGTGGCGGCACCACCGAGCGCGGAGACGGCGGCGAAGCCGGCGACCCCGATCAGGAAGGCCGTCTTGCGGCCGAAGAGGTCCGCGATCCGGCCGCCGAGCAGCAACAGGGACGCGAACGCCAGCGCGTAGGCCGTGACGATCCACTGGCGGTTGCCGTCGGAGAAGCCGAGGTCGGCCTGGGCCGAGGGCAGCGCGATGTTCACGATGGTGGCGTCCAGGACGACCATCAGCTGCGCGAGCGCGACGACGGCGAGTATCCACCATCGCCTGGGCGAGGCGTCGGGCTGCGCCTCGACGGCGTCCTCCCGGCTCTCGGTCAGAGTCTTCTGTGACATGGGAAACCACTCCAGGGAAAGGGCGGGCGTTACCAGTTCGTAAACGAAACCGTTTCGTACACGCTGAGGCTAGAACACTTTCAGCGAAACGGCAACGTTTCGCTTGGATGGGCACTCGTGACGTCCGCGACCACGCCTTATTCCTTGACTGGAATATAACTGTTGAGGCATATTGGGGTCATGTCCGATGCCGCGCTCTGGACCGCCCTCGCCGACCCCCACCGGCGGGCCATCGTCGCGCTGCTCCTGGAGCGGCCCCGGCCGGTCGGGGAGATCGTGGAGGCGTGCGGACTGAGTCAGCCGAGCACCTCGAAACATCTGAAAGTGCTCAGAGAGGCGGGTCTGGTCCGGGTACGACAGGACGCGCAACGCCGTGTCTACGCCCTGGACCCGGCCCCGATCGCCGAACTGGACGCCTGGCTGACCCCGTACCGGAAGCTCTGGAACACGAGCCTGGACGTGCTCGGCAGCCGCCTCGACGAGACAGCACCCGACACCCGCGAGGAAACCGCCCCGAAGGACTGATCCACCATGGCCGCAGATCTCACCGGCACCTATCTGACCCTGGACGACGGGCGCCCGGCCGTCCGCTTCAGCCGCACCTACGACCATCCCGCCGAGCGCGTCTGGCAGTTCGTGACCGATGCCGACGAACTCGCCCACTGGTTCCCGTCCCGCGCCGAGATCGAGCTGCGCCCCGGCGGCACGATCAGGTTCAGCGGTGACCCCCACATGGCGGACTCGACCGGCCGGGTCATCGCCGTCGACGAGCCCCGGCACCTGTCCTTCGAGTGGGGCGGCGACGAACTGCACTTCGACCTGGAGCCACTGGACGAGAAGCGGACCCGCTTCACGCTCACCAACGTCCTGAGCGCCGCCGACACCGCCGCCCGCAACGGCGCCGGCTGGGAGGTGTGCCTGACCGCCCTCGACGCGAAGGCCCACGGCGAGCAGGCCGCGGGTGCCTCCGCGCCCTGGAAGGAGCTCTACCGGGCGTATGTCGACGCGGGCGTCCCGTCCGGAGCGCCGGTTCCGGGAACGGACTGACTCCGGGGCGTCTGTTGCGGGGGACGGAGAGAAACCCGTCGCGCCATACGACGGGGGAGGACCGACCCCTACGGCAGCGGGCTCGGGGTTGCTCGATTCCTCACTCCGCCTGCCGTGTGGGCGTCCGGTTCCTCGCGCCACGGGCCGTGGGGTTGCCTGGGTCGTGGCGCTGCCTGCCGTGGGGTCGTCCGGTTTCTCGCGCTGCCTGTCGTTCATGGGCGGGGGAGCGTCCAGTCTCAGCGGCGGCCGCCGGGGGTGGTCCGACGTAGGCAACGCCATCCGTAGGGGGAGCGCCGGGCCTCCGCGGCGCTGCCTGCTGTGGGGTTGCCTGGGTCGTGGCGCTGCCTGCCGTGGGGTCGTCCGGTTTCTCGCGCTGCCTGTCGTTCATGGGCGGGGAAGCGTCCATTCTCAGCGGCGGCCGTCGGGGGTGGTCCGATGCAGGCAACGCCATCCGTAGGGGGAGCGCCGGGCCTCCATGGCGCCCCTTGCGGGATCTGTGGCGGGTGGTCCGGTCCACCCCGGGGGCTCTCCTTTACGCGACCTGTCGCGGGGTGGCTGACGCGCACGGGACCCGTCGCCGGGCGGGGTTCGGCCTGGCCGGCGCCTGTCGCGGGGCCCGGCGGGCTCACGCCATCTGTCGCCGCACCAGTTCGTGCAGTCGGCCCCCGGTGTCCGCGAGGAGCTGCGCGGGCGGGCCCTGCTGGGCGACCTTGCCGTTCTCCATCACGATCACGCGGTCGGCGTCCAGGACTGTCGACAGGCGGTGGGCGATGACGATCCGGGTGGCGTTGAGGGCCTTGGTGGACTCGATGACCGTGCGCTGGGTGTCGTTGTCCAGGGCGCTGGTCGCCTCGTCGAAGAAGAGGATGCGGGGCCGTCGGATCAACGC
The DNA here is from genome assembly GCF_040651535.1 of Streptomyces sp. NPDC048420. Classification (NCBI taxonomy): domain Bacteria; kingdom Bacillati; phylum Actinomycetota; class Actinomycetes; order Kitasatosporales; family Streptomycetaceae; genus Streptomyces; species Streptomyces sp. NPDC048420. Next base: position 249,132 of record NZ_JBEZKG010000011.1, on the reverse strand, counting down.
CTGGGCGATCATCAGCCGTTGGCGCTGGCCGCCGGAGATGGCACCGCTGCCCGAGACGATGGTGTGCAGCCCCATGGGCATGCGCTGGATGTCCTCCGCGAGCCCCGCCATCGCGGCCGCCGCCATCGCCTCCTCGGGCGTGTAGGGCTCGGTCCCGCAGATGACGTCCAGGATGGAGCCGGTGAACGGCTGGGCGTGCTGGAGCACGACACCGCACTGCCTCCGCACCGCCGACTGGTCGAGTGCGGCCAGGTCCTGGCCGTCGTACAGGACACTCCCGGAGACCGGACGGTCGAAGCCGATCAGCAGCCTGAGCAGGGTCGACTTGCCGCAGCCGCTCGGGCCGACGATCGCCACGAACTCGCCGGGCCGGATCTCGAAGGACACGTCGTCGAGGATCAGCGGGCCGTCGTCGGAGTAGCGGAAGGAGAGCCTACGGGCCTCCATCGCGCCGGTGAGCGGCCCCGGCCGGGTGCTCGCCGTGCGGACCTCCGGCTGCGCCTCCAGGACCGGCTTGATCTCCTCGAACAACGGCAGCGCGGCCACCGCCGAGACGAAGGCGCCGGTGAGCGAGGTGACCGCGGTCAGCAGCATCGTCACCGAGGTGTTGAAGGTGAGGAACTCCGCCGCCGACATCGAGCCGCGCGCCGGGCCCGCGAGCAGCATGAACATCAGCAGGGTGCACAGCGGCAGATAGACCGAACCCAGCACCGTGGTGAGGTTCTTGATCCGGCCGACCTTCTGCTGGAGCTCACGGCTGCGGGCGAACTCCGAGGCCCAGGCCGCGTACGCGTAGTTCTCCGCCGCCGCCACCCTCAGCTTGGGCAGCCCGCGCAGGGTCTGGAAGGCCTGGTTGTTCAGCTTGTTGCTGAGCACGACCAGCCGTCGCTGCCAGCGCACCTGCCACAGCCCGAGACCGAGGAATCCGGCGGCGATGACGACGAGCATGCCGATCGCCGCCATCGCCATCGGCACGCTGTACCAGAACAGCAGGCCCAGGTTCATCGCGCCGACGGTCACGGACTGGGCGACTGTCGGACCGATGCCCGCCATCATCCGGCGGATCGAGCTGATCCCCATGGCCTGGCTGGCCAGTTCACCGGTCGAGCGCTCGGCGAAGAACTTCGTCGGCAGTCTCAGCAGCCGGTCCCAGACGGCTGGTTGGAGGGTCGCCTCGATACGGCCCTCCAGGCGGAGCATGGTGAGGTTCTGCAGCAGCATGAAGGCGGCCGTCACCACACCGCTGACCATCACGGCCAGACAGACCTGCACGATCAGGTCGGTCTGGGCCTTCGGCACGAACTCGCCGAGGACCTTGCCGGTCGCGATGGGGACCAGCGCCCCGATCCCCACCGTCACCAGACCGCTGAGCAGCAGGTTCGTCACATCGCCGCGGGTGCCGCGCATGCTGAACCGCACCAGCCCCAGCGGGCTGAGCTTCCGGTCGGGCAGCGGGCGGTAGAACATCACCGCGCGCGGTTCGAACTCCTCCGCGTTGTCCTTCTCGATCGGTGTCTCGCGCCCGGTCGCCGGATGTACGGCCACATAGCCGCCGCGCCGCCACAGCAGCGCGACCGGCGCACCCGACAGGGCGCGGTGCCCCACCAGCGGGCCCACGTTGTCCCGCCACCAACTGCCGTCCAGACGTACCGACCTGATGCGGACGCGAGAGGCGAGGGCGATGCGCTCGACCGGGTCGAGACGGTCGCTCTCGGTGCCGCTGTGCGCGTTCTCGGCGAGCGGGATCCCGGCCGCGTCGGCGACGAGCTTGCAGGCCGCGTAGCTCGCGTCGGCATCGGCGGCCGTGGCCCGCTGCTTGGACTTGCCGATGGACGCGAGCAGCGTTCGGTCGGCCTGGGCACGCACCGCCTCACCGGCCCTGATACCGGCGGCCGTGCGGGTCTCGTGGGTGCGTTCCAGCTGCTCGATCCAGCGGTCGAGCGTGGTCAGCAGCCGGTACTGCTGGTCGACCATGGACTGCCAGACCCCTGGGTCCATCAGCAGGTCGGCGGCCGCCTCGGCGCCGTAGAGCGAGCCGTACTGCACGCTGCCCGGCGGCACCTGCATCCAGAAGACGTCGTCGTCGGTCGGGGCGGCGGCCCTCTCGTCGGCCATCGGCGCCTGGAAGAGGATGGAGAGGCTACGGCCGACGCCGAGCGCGAGGGCGTACTCCAGGGGGCTCGTCGTCGGCGGCACGTACTGGGGGTTGCCGTACTCGTCGTACGACCAGGTCTGGGTGTTCGCGGGCTCGTACAGCTCGCGCAGACCGATGCGATGCACCACGCAGTCCCTCAGCGGCCGTGCCACCAGGGTGTGCTGCGGTCCCGGAACCGGCCCCAGGAGCAGCGCGCCCGGCTCCAGACGGCCCAGGTGGTGCCAGTGGCCCTGCTGGTCGGCGTCCACCGCGAACAGGTCGACCGCGCCCGACACGACCAGCCACAGCACCTGGGGACCTTCGAGGTCCAGGCGGCTGAAACCGGCGCAGTCGATGCGGGTGCCCATCTGCCCGAGGGCGCCCAGGACGACATCCCCTTCGTGTGCGGTCGTCATCTCACCGTTCCTTGACCAGCGCCGCGTACGCGCCGCCGCGCGCCACCAGCTCCTCGTGCCGCCCGCGTTCCACGATCGTGCCGTGCTGCAGTACGACGATCTCGTCGCTGTCGCGCACGGTGCTGAGCCGGTGCGCGATCACCACACAGGCGCAGCCGCGCTTGCGCAGGTTGTCCATGACGACCAGCTCGGTCTCCGCGTCCAGCGCGCTGGTCACCTCGTCGAGAACCAGAATGCTGGGCCTGCGCACCAACGCCCGCGCGATCTCCAGGCGTTGGCGCTGGCCACCGGAGAAGTTGCGGCCGTCCTGCTCGACCCTGCTGTGGATGCCGCCGGGCCGCCGCGTGACCACGTCGTACAGGGCCGCGTCGCGCAGCGCGTCCACCACGGCGTCGTCCGGGATGGACGGGTCCCACAGCGCCACGTTGTCGCGGACCGAGCCCTCGAAGAGGAAGACGTCCTGGTCGACGAAGGACACCGAGGAGGCGAGCGCGCCGCGCGGGATGTCGTCGAGGCGCTGTCCGTCGATGCGGATCACGCCCTCCCAGGGGGCGTACAGGCCCGAGATCAGCCGGGAGACCGTCGACTTGCCGCTGCCTGAACCCCCCACCAGCGCCACCTGCTGGCCCGGGCCCACGGTCAGGTCGAAGCCGGTGAGCAGCGGCTTGTCGAGCGGGTTGTAGCCGAAGGTGATGTTCTGGAGCTCGACATGCCCGTGCAGGCGGCGCGTGGAGTCGCCGGCGCCGGGGCGGCCGTAGAGCGGGTCGGCCTTGAAGTTCTCCACGTCCTTCAGGCGGGCCACGTCGGCCGCGAAGTCCTGGATCCGCCCCGCCACGCCGTTGAGACGGGTGATCGGGGCGGTGAAGCGGGTCACCAGGGCCTGGAAGGCGACGAGCAGGCCGACGGAGATACCGCCCTCCACCGCGCGCATGCCGCCGATCCACAGGATGAGCGCGCTGTTGAAGGTGGCCAGCATCGGGGCGACCACACCCAGCCAGGCGCTCGGCACCCCGAGCTTCTGCTGCTCCTCCAGCGTGGTGGCGTGCTGACCGGCCCACTTGCGGAAGTAGCCGTCCTCGCCGCCGGTCGCCTTCATCGTCTCGATCAACTGGAGGCCGGTGTAGGCGGTGTTGGTGAGCCGGGCGCTGTCCGCGCGGAGTTTCGCGGTGCGGGTGGCGCGCAGCCGGATGACGACCCGCATGGCGACCACGTTGAGCAGGGCCACGCCGATGCCGACATAGGTGAGCTGGGGGTCGTAGGTGTAGAGGAGGATCGCGTACAGCACGACCACCACCGCGTCGACGCCCGCCGCCGCGAGGTCGCGGGCCAGCGTCTCGGCGACCTGGTCGTTGGACTGGAGGCGCTGGACCAGGTCGGCCGGACTGCGCTGGGAGAAGAACGTCACCGGCAGGCGCAGCAGGTGGCGCAGGAAGCGGGCGCTGGAGAGGGTCGAGGAGATGATCCGGCCGTGCAGCAGGTTCGCCTGCTGGAGCCAGGTCAGGGCCAGGGTGAGCGCGACGCAGGCGCCCATCGACGCGAACAGCACGCCGAGCAGCGAGGTCTGCCCGCCGATCAGGAACATGTCGATGTAGGTGCGGGAGAGCGCGGGGGTGGCCGCGCCGACCAGGACCAGCAGCAGGCTCGCCAGCACCGCCGTCGGCATGGTGCCCGCGGTGCCGCGCAGGCGGGCCGGCATCGCGCCCAGGATTCCCGGCTTGCGGCCGCCCCGGGTGAAACCGTCGCCGGGCTCCATCACCAGCACGACACCGGTGAAGCTGCCGTCGAAGTCCTCCATGGGGACGAACCGGCGGCCCTTGCCGGGGTCGTTGATGTAGACCCCGCGGCGGCCGAAGCGGCGCCCCATGCCGTCGTAGACGACGTAGTGGTTGAACTCCCAGAACAGCACCGCCGGGGTCTTCACCTCGGCGAGCGCGGCCGTGTCCATCTGCATGCCCTTGGCCGTCAGACCGTAACTGCGGGCCGCCTTGAGGAGGTTGCTGGCGCGCGAGCCGTCCCGGGAGACACCGCAGGCGATGCGCAGCTCCTCCAGCGGGACGTGCTTGCCGTAGTGGCCGAGCACCATCGCGAGGGACGCGGCGCCGCACTCCACGGCCTCCATCTGGAGCACGGTGGGCGTCCGGACCGTCTTCGCCTTCCCCTTGGGGACCGGGCGCTTGGGCGGGGCGGAGCGGCGCCTGCTCCGGGTGTCCTGTGCGGTGCTCACGGCAGCAGCCAATCGACGGGGCGCTGGTCGGCCAGCCGGATCGAACCCGAGGCCACGGTCATGGAGGTCAGGGCGAAGGGCGGGCCCTCGGCAGAGGACCACTTGTAACCGCTCTTCGTGCCCTTCGACTTGTCCAGCCTCACCAGGACGGCGACCGGGCGGCCGTCCTTGGTGAACTGCTCGCCGAGTTGGCTGTCCCCGAGGAACGCGGCGATCTGCTGCGCCGACTGGGCCGAGCGGTCCACCGACTTCACATGGCCGCGCAGCACGCCGTACTCCTGGGTGGGCACCGAGGAGACGGTCAGGTCGACGGCGGCGTTCTCGGGAATGGAGGCCGCGTTCTCCGCGGGCACGTACACCGTGGCGTACATCGGGTCGGTGGCGTGGGCGACCTTCTCCACGGCGGCGACGTTCGCGCCGGTCGAGATGATCTGCCCGATGGTGGCGGCGAGAGCGGTGACCCGGCCCGCGGCGACCGTGCGGACGACGGTGTCGCCCTCGGCTGTACGGACCTTCAGCACGGGGGAGTTGGCGGGCAGCTGGGCGCCCTCCTTGGCGATCACCTGCGTGACCTGCCCCGCGACCGGGCTCTGCAGGATGTAACTGCCCTGACCGTGCGTGAGGATGGCGGGCGCGCTCACCGTGGAGGCGACCGAGCCGGTCACCGCCCACACCGAGGCGGCGGCCATCACGACCACCGTCACGGACATCACGAGCCAGCCCTGGGGGCGGGCGAAACGCACCGGAAGGTCGAGCTCCTCCGGTGACTGGAGCTTGGCGAGGGCCTGTTGGCGGAACTGCACGGTCTTCCCTCACCTGGAGAGATGTTTCAGGGCACCCAAGAGTCCCGGAACCGCCGGTTTGCGGCTCCGGGACGGGTCGACCACAAAAGAGTGATCAGATCACAAAGTGTGATCAGAGGCCGGCGACCAGGCCGGTGACCGGGGCGGTGTTCAGGCCGGTCACACCCTCGACCGTGGAAACGCCCGTGTTGACCAGGCCGGAAACCGGGGCGACGCCGTCCACCAGGTCGGTGACGGTGCCGAGGGCGTTCAGCTGCAGGCCGCCGGAGACGGTGTCGAGGTCGGCGTCCGAGATCTCGACGGTCTCAACCTGGGGGGTGGAGTTCATGATGGAACTTCCCTTCGTATGGGTATTTCACAAGGGGGGAGCGGCCCCCTCTGGGGACAGATGACGGCCGCAATCGCATGGCACCGGATCCCGTTTCCGGGAACCCCGACGGCCCTGCGGTGCGATGGATCAAAGCACGCCGCCGCGCCGCCCTTCCAATCAACCACCCGCCTCACCAGGCAACTTGAGTCACAGAAGCCTTCATCCGTGCAGGAATGCGCACGCCGTGGTGCCGACTTCTTCACATGTGATGTTGCGAGGGCGTGAAGCGACCCTTGCCGCCGCCGCGGCGAATGCGACACACCTCGCCAATGACATGGGTGCCGGTCCGCACTTGTGCAGAACTTCCGCTCCAGGTGACCCGGTTGCGCATTCGATGTGCAGATCTGCTGGAGAGAGGATTCGGCACGGTATTCACAACCGACCGTTGTCGACCGTTCGCTGAGCGTGTCAGCCCAGAAGTGCGTAGACCGTGTTCGCCTGGGCCACCAGATCACCCGACACGGAGTCGGTCATCGTGATGTCGGTGAACGCCATGCGCCGGCCCAGTTTGGTGACGACCGCCTTGATCAGGACATCCGAACCGGTCACCGCCCGCTGGAAGGTCGTGGACTGCTGCACCGTCGTCATCGGTCCGTAGGCGCCCCGGGCCGCCGAGACGGCGATCACGGTCGCGGTGTCGGCCGCCGCCATCAGGGCCTGCCCCGACAGCGCGCCACCCTCCCGGGCCAACCGCTGTGACCAGGGCAGACGCAGGACCGCATGGTCGTCGTCGAGCGTCTCGACCGACAGGCCGAGGTCCAGGACCCAAGGGGCGAAGTTGTCGGCGAGGATCTTGTCGGCTTCGGCGGGCGTCATCGTCATATGGGGGATTCTTCCCGCCCGCGGCCCGCCCGGCACGGCTCGTGGCCGAATCGGCATGGCAATCGGGTCGTAAAGAAACGGCATTGAACGCACCGTGCGCACCGTGCGTACCCATGGCCATCCAGGCGCCCCGAACAACCAACTGCCGCTCGGCGGTTACAGACTCCGGTCCCCCAGGAGGTCGAGAAGTTTGAGTCACAAGCGAATTCCGAAGCGCAAGGCCGCATTTGCGGCAGGCACCGTCGTGGCGCTCGGAGCGGCGGCGATTCTGCTGCCCAACGCCAACGCGTCCCAGGACGGTTCTTCGAACGACGCGGCGGCCATCGCTCCGAAGACTCTGAAGGCGTCGGACGCCACGGACCTCGCCTCGCAACTCCAGGAGCTGCTGGGCGACGCCTTCGCCGGGTCCTACTACGACTCCGACAAGCAGCAGCTCGTCGTGAACGTCGTCAACAACGTCATATCCGGCGACGACAACAACGTCATCGTGCAGGTGAAGAAGGCGGGCGCGGCCGTCCGCGGGGTCGACAACAGCCTCACCGAACTGGCTGCGGGCGCAAAGACCCTGAAGACCGAGGCGACCATCCCGGGTACCTCCTGGGCCGTCGACCCGCGCACCAACAAGATCCTCGTGACCGCCGACAGCACCGTCACCGGCGACAAGTGGAACACCCTCGAGTCGACCGTGAAGAGCCTCGGCTCCGACATGGCGACCATCAAGAAGTCGGCCGGCACCTTCAAGACCTTCGCCTCCGGCGGCGACGCGATCTTCGCCGGCGGTGCCCGCTGCTCGCTCGGCTTCAACGTCACCGCGGGCGACGGCACCCCGGCCTTCCTGACCGCCGGTCACTGCGGGGTCGCGGCCGAGCAGTGGTCGGACACCGAGGACGGCCAGCCGATCGCCACCGTCGACCAGGCCACCTTCCCCGGCGACGGCGACTTCGCCCTCGTCAAGTACGACGATCCGGCGACCGAGGCACCCAGCGAGGTCAACGTCGGCGGCGGCCAGACCGTCGCGATCAACCAGGCGGCGGACGCCGAGGTCGGCACCCAGGTCTTCCGGATGGGCTCCACCACGGGCCTCGCCGACGGCCAGGTCCTCGGACTCGACGCCACCGTCAACTACCCCGAGGGCACCGTCACCGGGCTCATCCAGACCGACGTCTGCGCCGAGCCCGGCGACAGCGGCGGCTCGCTGTTCACCCAGGACGGTTCGGCGATCGGCCTGACCTCCGGCGGCAGCGGTGACTGCACCGCAGGCGGCGAGACCTTCTTCCAGCCGGTCACCACCGCCCTGGAGGCGGTCGGCGCCACGCTCGGCGCGGGTGACGCGGCCGGCGGCGCGGGCGGCGACCAGGCCGGCGGCGAGGAGGCCGGTGCGGGTGCCGGCGGCGAGGCGGGCGCGGGAGCGGGCGCCGGTGACGAAGCCGGTGCCGGTGCGGGCGAGGAGGCCGGTGCGGGCGAGGAGGCCGGTGCCGGTGGCGACGCCGGCGCGAGCCCCGGTGACGAGGCCGGTGCCGGTGGCGAAGAGATCGGCGGGGTCGGCGGCGAAGAGGCCGGCGGCGACCAGGTCGGCGGCGAGGAGGCCGGCGCCGGTCAGGAGACCGGCAACGGCGCCGACGACGGCACCGGTGCGACCGAGTCCCACTGATCCCTCCGGCGTCTGACGCCGGATCACCCCAGTACCGACCGCGTCGGCAGCGGCCCACCCCCCACACTCCGCTGCCGACGCCGGTCCGTACGACCACCACCCGGCCCACAGCGCGGTTCCGGCCGGGCGGTGCAACGGTCCGGCCCTCCGGCGGGAGGGCCGGACCGACGTGTTCCCACCGGGCGCCCGCGGGTCAGCCGACGGCCCGCAGCAACAGCAGCGCCACGTCGTCGATCCGCTCCCGCGCGGCGGGACTGCGACGGACGAGTTCGTCGGCCAGTTCGTCCAGCGGACGGTCACCGGCCTCGGCCAGCTGGTGCCCCAGATCGGCGAGCGCGTCCTCGATGTCGACGCCGGGTGACTCGATCAGACCGTCGGTGTAGAGGGCGAGGACACAGCCGGGTGCGAGATCCACCTCCGTCGTCGGGTAGACCGCCGAGCCGTCGATCCCCAGCAGCGGGCCCCCGGCCAGGTCCAGCACCCGCACCCGCCCGTCCGGCCGGCGCAGCAACGGCGGCGGATGCCCCGCCCGCGCCATCACGGCCCGCCCCCGCCCCGGATCGAGCCGCAGATACAGACAGCTGGCGAACAGCTCGGCGCCGAGGTCGATCAGCAGCCGGTTGGTCGAGCGCATGACCTCCTCCGGCGGCCGGCCGACGGCCGTGTACGCCCGTACCGCCGTCCGGATCTGCCCCATCAGCCCGGCCGCCGTCACGTTGTGCCCCTGGACGTCCCCGATCACGGCGGCCGTGAGACCCTCCACCGGCACCAGGTCGTAGAAGTCGCCGCCGATGTCCATGCCCTGCTCGGCCGGCAGATAGCGGGCCGCCGCCTCGATGCCGGGCAGCGAAGGCAGCGTGTGCGGCAGCAGGGCCGCCTGCAGACCATGCGCCAACTGATGCTTGGCGTCGTACAGTACGGCCCGCTCCAGAGCCTGGGCGATCAGCCCGCCGATACTCGTCAGCACCGCCCGCTCGTCCGCGGGGAAGGGATGCCGCGCGGCGTACGCCAGTACGCACGTGCCCACCGGCCGCCCCGAGGCGATCAGCGGGAGATAGGCCCAGGCCGCGAACCCGTCGGGGGTGGCGCGTTGCCCTGGATACACATGCTCCAACTGCTCCCGGGAGTCGAAGAACGCGGGCACCCCCGTGTTCAGGACACGCGTGCCCGGCGTCGGCTCGGACAGCGGCAGCCCGTCGAAGCGCTCCACGATCCGCGCGTCCGGATACCCGCGGTGCCCGAGCACATGGAGCCGTCCCGCCCGCGAACCGAGCACGACCAGCGCCTGGCTCCCCACCGCCGGGGCGATCTCGTCCGCCACCAGCTGCACCACGTCCTGGACCCCGACCGCCTCGGTCAGCGCCCCGGCCAGGCTCAGCACCTGCGAGATCGTCACCAGCCGGGACGGCGAGTCCCCGGGCCGCGGCCCGGCCCGGCTCATGTCCGCCACCGACCGGGCCCGGTTCACCCGGACGCTCAGCCCGGTCGTGCTCGGGTACAGCCGGAACGACAGCCAGTCCCCGGGCGGCCGCAGCGCCACGAACGACGTACTGTGCTGGCTGAGCAACGCGGCCCGGTAACGGTCCTCGTACACCGGGTCGTTGAGCCAGGGCACCGCCGCCCACAGCTGCGAGCCGAGCAGCTGGGAGACCGGGGCCCCGATCAGCTCGGCCGCCGCCGCGTTGGCGAAGCAGACCCGCCCGTGCAGGTCGAGCGAGCACAGCCCGTACGGCAGCCTCGCCACCATCCGCGCCGCCTCCACCGTGCCCAGCGTGCCGGCCGCACCCCCGACCGGCGCCGCCGCGAGCAGATCCGGCTCCGAGTACGGCGGCACGCTGTCCTCCACGGCCCGCTCCAGCCGCACCGCCAGCCGCCCGCAGGCCGCGGTGAGATGGTCCCGCTCCCGGTCGGTCAGCTCCGGCGGATGCGAACCGGGCCAGGTCACGAAGACCGCGCCGTACACCTTGGACGAGGTCGCCACCGGCACCGCGGCCAGCGCGAACGGATACGGCAGCACCACGGCGATCCGGGGAAAGCGGCGGGCCATCTCCTGCTCGCCGCCGACCCACACCAGCCGCCGCTCCCGCACCGCCTCCGCCACCGGGATCGGCGCGCTCAGCCCGACCCGCTCCCACGGGGCCGCGAACGCCCGGGGAAGGCCCGCCATCACCGCCATCTCCAGCACCGGTTCCTCGGCGGCCAGCAGATACACCGCGCCGGAGTGGGCGTGCACCTCGTCCATCATCGACGCCAGCGCAAGGGACAGCAGCGGACGCCCCACACGCGTCCGGCCGCCCGCCGCAGGAGCCGCCGACATATGCCCGTCGGACACGCCGACCACCTCCTCGCCCGGGGCGCGTCCCGGAGGAGGGCGCGGACCGCGGTCGCGAACCGGCCCCTCAGGGATCAAATCTCCACCCTCATGGCGCGTCCCGCACGGCGAGCCCGCCCTGCCCGGGCACACGGGTAGCCGAGCGACGGCGAGGACCGCTGTGTACCCCGGCGCCCAGGGACCATGCCCCCACAGTCGAAGCGCGCGGCGGCACGCGGGCGCCGTGCATGCGCCCCCGCGCACCCTGATGGCCAATTCTTCGCGCCCGTGGGCGGTCCGGGACCCGAACAATGGGGCACGCGTTCATCGCCACGGAACCGAGCAGGGCGAGTCGAGGGGGACGAGCAGTGATCCGGGTGCTTCTGGTGCACGACGCGTGTCTGGTGAGATCGGCCCTGGCGGAGTGGCTCCGCCGGGAACCGGACCTCGGGGTGTACGACACCCCGTGGCACACCGCGCCCGGACGCCTGCGATCCGTACGGCCCGACGTCTGCGCCGCCGACCTCGAATGCTCCGACGCGTACGGCATCCCGCCCCTGGGCGAGTTATCCGTGCGCGAGCCGGACCGGAGTCCGCCGCGCTTACTGGTGATGGCCAGCCCCAACCGTCCGGGGCTGCTGAAGCGCGCGGTCGAGGCGGGGGCGCTCGGCTACGTGGACAAGGAGGATGCCGGGCCGGAGCGCCTTGTGCGTGGGATCCGGCGCGTCGCTGAGGGGAAACGTTTCGTCGATGACTCGCTCGGCTTCGGTTTCCTCCAGGCCGCCGAGATGCCGCTGACCAGACGGGAGCTGAGCGTGTTATCCCTCGCGGCGGAGGGGGCCTCCATCGCGGAGATCGCGGGGAGCCTGTGCCTGTCCCACGGGACCGTGCGCAACTACATGGCCGCGATCACCCGCAAGACCGGCGCCCGCAACCGCATCGACGCGATCCGGATCTCGCAGGGACAGGGGTGGCTCTGACCGGTTCGGGGGTACGGCCGTCCAGCCGCCCACCAGTTCGCGGTAGGCCGGAGACCTGTGCACGAGCTCGTCATGGGTGCCGTACGCCGTGCGCGGGCCGTCCATCAGCAGCACGTGGTCGGCGCGGCGAGCCGAGCTGATGCGGTGGGCGACCACGACCAGCGTGGTGCCCGGCCGGTCCGCGAAGGCCCGCTCGGCGCGCTCCTCGGCCCGGGGATCGAGATGACAGGTCGCCTCGTCGAGCAGGACGAGCGGGGCGTACGACAGATAGGCCCGGGTCAGCGCGACGAGCTGGCGTTCCCCGGCGGACAGGGCGGCCGGGTCCACCTGTGCCCGTGGCCCGCCCAGCGCGTCGAGCAGCGGGGTGAGCCCGACGGCTTCGGCCGCCGCCAGCAGCTCCGGCTCGGGCACCGGGTCCACTCGGAGGTGCCCGAGGTTCTCGGCGAGGGTGCCGGTGTGGACGTAGGCCTCCTGCGGGATGAGAACGCGCCGCGCGGCCGCCTCCGGTGAGGGCACGGGGTGTCCGCAGAGCCGGATCTCGCCGCCGCTGGGATGCAGGAGACCGGCGACCAGGGCGGTGAGCGTGGACTTCCCGATCCCGCTCGGACCCACGACGGCCAGGTGGGCGCCGGGCGGGAGGGTGAGGTCTAGGCGTTCGATGACGGGGGTGGCGGCGGGGCCGTAGGCGAAGGTGACGGAGCTGAGCGAGAGGGCGGGGGAGGGGGTGGCCCCGGGCCCGGACCCGCCGCGAGGTGATGCGGCACGGCCAGGGCGGTCGTGTACGTCGGTCGCGGCGGTCCCGGAGGTGCGGTCGGCCCGTGGGTCCGGGCCGTGGGGCGCGGCTCGGTTGGGTGTGCGGTGCGGGTGGGCGGCCGAGGTGGGGGCCGTGGGTGTGTTCTCGGGCTGTGGGTGTGGCTTGGCAGAGTCTTGCGTGGGTTGGGGGTCCGCTGCGGGGGTGGGGGACGTGGGGGTGTTGTCGGGCTGTGGGTGTGGGGCGGGTGGCTTGGTGGGGTTTGCTGCTGTCTGTGGGGGCGTTGCGGGGGTGGGGGCCGTGGGTGTGTTCTCGGGCTGTGGGTGTGGCTTGGCAGAGTCTTGCGTGGGTTGGGGGTCCGCTGCGGAGGTGGGGGCCGTGGGCGTGTTCTCTGGGCGTGGGACGGGTGGCTTGGCGGGGCCTGCTGCCGTCCGGGGGGCCGCCGCGGAGGTGGAGGCCGTAGGCGCGCTCTCCGGCTGTGGGTCTTGCGAGTGTGGCCTGGCGTGGCCTTGCGCGGTCTGCGGGTCCGCCGCGGAGGTGGAGGCCCTGGGCGCACTTTCGGGCGGTGTGCCTGCGTTGTGGGGCGCGGTACAGGTCGGCGTGGCGTGCGAAGCCTTCGCCGGGGCGTGCTCACGGCACCTGTCGTGTGACCCGGCGTGCCGCCCCACCTCCCCAGCAGGCTCGCGGACCAGCCGTCGGAGGACCACCACCAGCCTCGACCCGCTGGTCCCCAGGCCGTGGACCAGGTTGCGCAGGGCGGGCAGCAGGGACTGGGTGACGTAGGCGAGGGCGCCGACCAGGGCGCCCGGGGTGACGCCCCGGGCCAGGAGCCAGGGGGCGCAGGCGAGGAGGAGGACGATCGGGAGCTGGCCGCCGAGGGCGAGGGAGGCCACGCGCACGACGGACCAGTGGGCCAGGGAGTACGCGGCCCGCTGCTCGGTGTCGACAAGTCGGCCCGTGTCGGCGGCGACGCGTTCCTCCGCGCCGGCCGCCGTGATGTCCCGCAGCCCTGGGCAGACCCTGCCGAGACCGTCGGCGAGTGCCTCGTCGGCGACGAGGAAGTCCTCCTGGCGGCGGGCGAGCGGTCGCAAAGTGGCCGCGAACAGGGCCAGCCCCGCGGCCAGCGGCGGCCCCACGACCAGCAGGAGCAGCGGGTCCAGCGAGGCCAGGCCGACGACGGCGCCCACGGAAGTGAACACGAACGACCGCGACACCAGCACCAGCCCGGCGAAGGTGTCCCGCGCGATCTCGACCTGCTGGGTCAGCCCGGACAGCGCCCCCGGGTCCGCCTCCCGCACCCCGCGTTCGACCACCCGCCCGACCAGCGCGTCCCGCAGCGGCTCGACCAACGCGGCGACGGCGGCGTACACCCGCACGGTCCCGTACGCCCCGACGAGCACCCCGAGACCGGCCACCCCGAGCCAGGCGAGTCCGACGCCGGGCCGCCCGGCCAGGAACCCCTCGTCCAGGGCGCGGGCGGGCGCGTACCCGGTGAGGAAGGTCTGCCCGGTCTCCAGCACGGACCACGCGCCGAGCCGTGTCAGCACCCGCCACCGGGCCCGCAGATAGCGGACACCGCGTGCGTAGACCCCGTCGGTCACGGTGCCCTCCGGATCCGGGTCGCGTCTGCGGACCCCTTACTCACGACGGCCCCGACTGATGGCGGGTCCCGGACGGGGCATCCGCACCGTCCTCGAACACCCCGCGGTACTCAGCCAGCCCCCACAGCTCCTCGTGCGGGCCCACGGCCCGTACCCGGCCCCCGTCGAGCCAGGCCACCGCGTCCGCGCGGGCCGCCGTGGCCGCGCGGTGGGCGACAAGGAGCCGGGTGCCGCTCGCGCCGCCGCTCACCAGGGCCTCGGCGATCCGGGCCTCCGTCACGGTGTCGAGACTGGAGAGGGCGTCGTCGAGGATCAGCAGTCGGCCACCGTGGGCGAACGCCCGGGCCAGACCGAGCCGTTGGGACTCCCCGCCGGAGCGCGGGGCGTCGGCCACGAGGGTGTCGTACCCGTCGGGAAGCCGGCGTACGAAGTCGTCCGCGTGGGCGGTGCGGGCGGCCTGCCGGACCCGGGTGGGGGAGGGGGACGGGAGGGTGAGTCCGATCTCCTCCTCGAGCGTGCCGCCGAGCAGGGCGGGATGCTCGAAGGCGTAGCCGATCGCCCCGCGCAGTGCGTCGTGCGTGAGCTCGCGCAGCGGGACCCCGTCGAGCAGGACCTCTCCGGCGTCCGGGTCGCTGAGCCGCCCTGCGACCGCCGCGAGCAGCGACTTGCCGGCCCCGGAGCGGCCCACCACCGCGAGTGTCGTCCCGCCCGGTACGACGAGGTCGACCCCGTCGAGTACGGCACGGCCGCCGCGCAGGGCGGTGACGTCACGCAGCTCCAGCCGCCCCGGACCGGGTGGCAGTGGGCGCTCGCCGTGGTCGAACGGGGACTCCGCGAGCACCTCGTCCAGCCGTCCGGCCGCCGCCCGGGCCCGGGCCAGTCCGGCGAGCTGCCCCACCAGGACGCCGACGCCGGTCGCGAGGACCGCGTACCGGGAGGCGGCGAGGACGTCGCCCACCGTCACCCGGTGCCGGGCGAGCAGGACCCCGGCCACGGCGAGGACGCCGAGCTGGAGCAGCGGGGCCACCGCGACGGACTGGCCCGAGGCGCGGCCCTGCACCCGCCACATGCGGTGACCGGCCTCCGACAGTTCGGGCAGCGGCCGCAGGATGCGGGCCGTCTCGCGGTCCTCCGTACCGGCCGCCCGGATGGTGCGGTGTCCGCCGACGGCCTCCGTGAGCGTCTGCGCGATCCGTCCCTGCACTTCCTGGTAGCGGGTCACGCACTCCCGGGTGTCCCGGGCGAAGGCCCGCAGCAGCAGGGCGAGGACCGGCGCTCCCGCCAGGAACACGGCCGCGAGCCACGGGGAGATGAGACCGAGGGCCACCACACCGCCGACCGGTCCGGCGAGCGCGGCGAACAGGGCGGCACGCGCGGTCGGTGCCGTGCCGGCCTGGGCGGCGTTGCCGACGAGGCGGGCGACGAGGTCCCCGGAACCGAAGCGGGCGGTGGCGCGCGGGCCGACGGCCAGGACATGGCCGGTGAGGCGGCGGCGCAGCCAGGCGGTGGTGCGGGCGTCGACCGTGCCGCCGAGGACGGTCTCCGACGCGTCGAGCAGGGCGAGCAGCAGCACGAGCCCGGCGCAGCACAGCACCCAGCGGGTCGCCGGGGCCTGCGCGAGCAGCAGGTCGAGGGTGCGGCCCAGGGCGGCGGGCAGCAGCAGTCCGGCGCCGGTCGCGGCTGTGCTCACCAGGCACAGCACCAGACAGCGGGCGCGGGCCGGGCCCAGCGGGCCGGCTCCTGTCGTGTGAGTCGTCATGCGGCGGCCTTCCCGGGATGGGCAGAACCCCGGGCGGTCCCTCCCTCGCGGGAGTGGACCGCCCGGAGTCATGGGCGCACGATGCCTGTCAGAGACAGAGCGTGATGCTCGCCGCGCTGACGCAGGACAGCAGGCTCAGGGTGCTGTTGCCACCGCCGCCGCCGGTGTGCTCGTCGGACTCCATCGTCTGCAGGTCGAGAAGTGCCATCTCGTTTTCCTCTCTTCGGTGTCGTCCACCCGTGGGGACGGGGTTGGGTCACGGCTCCGTCAGATCGCGGAACCGCGTATGTGGGGCCGCGTGAGCGGCGGCAGGAACGGCAGATGGGCGCCGGCCGGGCTGTCCAGGGCCGCGCCGAGCGCGAGCAGGCACCCTGCCGTGCCGGTGCCCAGGTCCATCGACAGCCGCATCATCTGGTGCCCGGGGAAGGCCAGTTGGCCCTGGTAGTCCATCGAGAACCAGCCGAGCCCCTCGATCTGTTCGGCGATCCGCTCCCTGCCCGCACCGGGCGTGTCCGTGCGGGCGAGATGCAGGATCATCCCGGCGCGGCCCTGGAAGAGGCCGGGCTGGACGTAGAAGCGGCTGGTGGCGGCGGTCAGGATCCCGGCGCGTGCCCGCTCGAACTCCCCCTCGGTGTCGGCGCCGTGGGCGAGATAGTCGTCCAGGACCATCCCGATGCCCGCACTGCCCTCACCGAGGTACGGCAGCGTCCGCCAGCCCTCGTCGACCTCCAGCGAACCGCGCGGGTGCGTCACACAGCACTCCAGGTCCCGCCGCAGCGCCACTTCGGCCGCCCTCAACAGCAGGGGCTCACCGGTGCGTTCGTACTGCCGCAGCAGGAACAGCGCGGGCCCGGTCCACCCTCGCAGCAGCCCGGCCCGGCGCCGCTTGGCACTGTCGGGAAGGGGCTGCGCGAGTCGTCGTACGAGGACGTCGGCGGCCTCGGCGGCACGGTCCCGCAGCTCCGACTCACCGGTGGTGCGGGCCAGTTCGCCGAGGACCAGACCGAGTCCCGCGAGGCCCCCGTGCAGGTCGGAGGAGAGGTTCTGCCACCGTTCCGCGAGGACACGCTCGACCAGGTCGAGGGCCCGCTGCCGGTGACCGAACCGGTCCAGGACGTGGGCGACGCCGGCGAGACCGTCGTAGAGCCCGAGCGGTGTGCCCGTCGGCGGGGGTGCGGTGCGGGCCAGGAGCCAGCGCTCGCCCTCCTCGTAGCGCTCCGCGCCGACCGCGTCCAGCGCGTAGAGCACTCCGGCCGCGCCGTGCGCGAGCCCGAGGCCGCCGCCGTCGTTGAACTGCGTGATGTCACCGGGGAAGAGCCGGTCCTCGCGCTCCGGGGTGGCCGAGGCGAGGAGCGCCTTGACCATGGAGTCACGGCTGTAGGGCCAGTCGCCGGGTTCGACGAAGGACGGCGCGGTCTTCAGGGCCGTACGCTCGCCGCCGCTGTCCGTGGCGGTGTCCCGGGTGATCTCCGCGACCGCCTGGTCGAGAAACTCCCTTGGCACGTCCGGGAACTGACGGAGGATCACCTCGGCGAGATGCGCCGCCTTGCCCCGGTCGACCACGAACAGCGTGGTCACCGGCAGGAACAGGGCCAGCCGCAGACAGGCCAGGGCGTAGCGGTCGACGTCGACGCCCTTGCGGTCCGGCGGCGCGAAGAAGCCGGGGTGGGCGACCACCTGGCGGCCGTTCTCCTCGACCGGCGCTGCCGCCTCGAAGTCGAGCAGGGACACCGACTCCTCGTCGGGGCCGACCATGATGTTGAAGACGTGCAGGTCGTTGAAGACGATCCCGCGCGCGTGCACCGCCTCCACCGCCCGCTCGACGGCCCCGTGGATCCGTACGGCCCACGCCGTATAGTCGGCGACCGCCTGCGGATCGGGATCCGGAGTGAGCAGCGGATGCCGCTCGGCGAAGAAGGAGTTCAGCGGGCGCCCCTCCAGGAAGTCCATGACCAGGAACCGGTGGTCGCCGAGCGTGAACCAGTCCCGCACCTCGGGCACCACACCCGTCCCGGCCACCTGTACCAGGGCGTCCTTCTCCCGCTCCAGGCGGGCGATCGCGTCCGCCCCGTCGGCGGCGAGCCCCGCGTGCGGCCGGCCCTCCTTCAGGACGACCTTGCGCCCGTCGCGGGTGTCGGTCCCCGTGTAGACCCCGCCGCCGTTGGAGAAGTGCAGCGCCTTCTCGATCCGGTACGGCAGGTCGCCGACGGTCGTGGTGTTGCGCGCCTTCAGATGTGGCTCCAGGAAGTCCGGCAGCGTCACCCACTCGGGCACCTGGAAGGACGGCGCCCGCCGGTCCGGCACGAGCGTGCCCCCGCCGTCGCGTACCGCCGGGACCAGTGAACCCCGCTCGTCGACCACGAAGGTGCGCGCGAACGCGCCGTAGCGGACGTAGAGCGGACCGTCGTACCAGCGCAGATCGGTGAGGATGTAGGGCCCCTCGAAGCCCTCCAGAAGCTTGCCCAGCTCTCGGAGTACTTCGTGCAGCTGCTCCTCGTCGGCCGGGTAGACGGTGACGAACTTGCCGCTGGTGTCGCGGGCCGCGTACTTGGTGTTGCGCAGGTGCAGCAGATGCGGGCCCGGCACGAACTTGAAGGAGATGCGGCGCGGCACGCAGTAGTCCCACACGATCGCGGCGATCCGCTCCGCGTTCGCCCGGGTGGCCGAGGCGTGGATCTTCCAGCCCTGCGACGGACCCGGCACCGGCTTCCCGTCCGCGTCGAGCGGCGTCAGCGTCAGCCAGTCACCGATCCGCGCCGCGTCCCAGCCCTCGGGCACGGCACGGCGTGCCGTCTCGTAGCCGGGTGGCTCGCCCGCGGAGATGCGGTCGGGCGTCTCGTAGAAGTGTCTGTCGGCGAGCGCGTACACCTCGTAGCGCTTGTCCATGCGTCCCCCTCCGTGGCCCGGCAACGAGCCTTCCAGCGGGCCGGTGGCCACGGACAGTCACGGCTGTCACGAGATCACCGTGCGGAACGCATGCGTCAAGAAATGTTCGGGGACTTTCGAGCACGGCCCCCGCAGTTGCTCCACGGAACGCTCACAGGGGCTGCGCACGTGCCGTATAAGCGCTGTAATGGCGGACGTGGTCAGTGAGGACGCTGCGGGACGCAGAACGCGAACGCTGCGTGCCGAAAGTGCTCTGACATCGCTCACGGACGGTCCCGCATCGCCCGAGCGGCTGCGTCGCGTCCTCGAACAGGTGCTCGTCTTCGCCGGGGCGACCCTCGCCGCCGTGTACACGCCCGGCGAGGACGGCGAGCTGCTGTGCCTCGTCGAGTCGGCGGGCGTCCCCCGGACGGTGTACGGGCTGCGCGACAGCTATCCGAGCTCGGGAGGCTCCGCGCCGGCCGACGCGCACCGCTCGGGACGGCCGGTCTTCCTGGGCCCGGAGGACCTCGCCGCCGGTGCCGAGTCCCGCAGGGCGCCCCAGCGGGACTTCCACCTGGCCGTGCTGCCCGCGCACGGCGACGACGGCCGGGCCTGTCTGCTCGCCGTCAGCGAGGATGCGGGCGGCTTCGACGACGAGGACCGCAAGTGCCTCGAACTGATCGCCGACGCGATCGTCTGCCCCGCCCCGGCGGTGGCACTGGAGGGCGGGGAACTGCGCTCCGACGCGTTCAGCCTCGCCATGGACTCCGGTCACATCGAGGTCGGCGACGAGCTCCTGCAGCTGTTCGGCATGAGCCGGGCCGACTTCGACGGCAAGGTCGAGACCCTGCTCGGGCTGACCGTCCCGGAGGACCTGCCCTCGCTGATGTCCCTGTTCGAGGCCGACCACATGTCCATCGGCGACCGCGAGCTGGAGTTCCGCGTCCTGCAGCCCTCGGGGCCACCCAGGTGGCTCAGGCTGCGCGGGCGCATGCTGCCCGGCGGCGAGGGCCGACCCGCCCGCCTCGTGGGCGCCGTGGCCGACGCCTCCACCCTGCGCTCCGACGTCACCGACGTGGCCCGGGTGCAGCGGCTGGCCGCCGCCCTCGCCATGGCGGGCACCGTCCGTGACGTCAGCCAGGCCGTCGTCTCCGCCCTGCGCGCCCCGCTGCGGGCCGACCGCATCGCGCTCGCCGAGCTGGAGAACGAACGGATGGTCGTCACCGTCCTGGACCCGCCCGAACCCGAGTCCTGGCCCGAGCTGTGGCGCCTGGAGTGGCGCAGCGAATGGCCCGAGGCACCCGTGCGGGCCATGCCCACCCTGGCCACCGCCCTGCGCGAGGGCCGCGCCCAGATCTGGCCCGCGGGCACCGGCGCCGCCTTTCTCGAACCGGCCCTCGCCGACGTCGGGCCCGGCGGCCTCGCCGTCCTGCCGCTGCCCGCCGCGGGCCGCATGGCCGGCGCCTGCCTCATCGGCTGGGACGCCCCGCACCACTTCGGCCCCGACGAACGCGCCCTGCTCACCGCCTCCGCGGGCCTCGCCGGGCAGGCCCTGATGCGCGCCCACGCCCTCGACGCCGAGCACGAACTCGTCGGCATGCTCCAGCGCCAGCTGCTGCCCCGTCGGCTGCCCCGACTGCCCGGCGCGGTCGCCGTCGCCCGCTACCTGCCCAGCACCGCGGGCCTGGAACTCGGCGGCGACTGGTACGACGTGATCCCGCTGCCCGACAACCACGTCGCCCTGGTCATCGGCGACGTCCAGGGCCACAGCGCGGGAGCGGCCACCCTCATGGGCCAGATGCGTACCGCCCTGCGCGCCTACGCCGTCGAGGGTCACCCGCCGGACGTCGTCGTGGCCCACGCCAACCGTCTCCTCGTGGACCTGGAGACCGACCTCTTCGCCACCTGCACCTACGTCGACCTCGACATCGAGGAGGGCACCGCCTGGTGCGTCCGGGCCGGCCATCTGCCGCCAGTCCTGCGCCACCCCGACGGGAGCACGGACATCGCCGAGGCCGACGGCGGACCCCCGCTCGGCGTGCTGGCCCAGGCGGACTTCCCGATGACCCCGCTGCGGCTGCGGCCCGGCACCCTGGTCGCCCTGACCACCGACGGCCTCGTCGAGTCCACCGAGGCCGACATCGACGAGGGCATGGACCACCTCGCCCAGCAACTGGCCGCCTCCGACCCCGCCCACCTCGGCCTCGTCGCCGACGCCCTGCTCGGAGGCGCCCGCCGCAGCGACGACGTCGCCCTGCTCCTGCTGCGCTACGACGGCATGGCCACCCACCCGCTCAGGGAGAGCTGGACCGTCTGGCGGGTCCCCGAGGCCGCCCGGCACGCCCGCCGCTTCACCCGGCGCACCCTGCGGCTCTGGGGCGTCCCCCGGGACCACCTGGACACCGCCCTGCTCGTCGTCTCCGAACTCGTCACCAACGCCCTCGTGCACACCGGCGGCCAGGTGCGCCTCGACCTCACCCTCGTCGGCAGGCGGCTGCGCGTCTCCGTCGCCGACGCCTCGCCCCGCACCCCCGCCAAGCCCACCAACATCGGCTGGGAGGCCACCGGAGGCCGCGGCATCCTCCTCGTCGAGGCCGTGTCGGCGACCTGGGGCACCCTCCCCGTGAGCGGCGGCAAACAGGTGTGGAGCGAAATCGCACTCGACGGCTGAGGAGGGGTACCCGGGACGTACCATCCCAGGAGAGAGAGGTACGTCATGACTCAGCACGTCAGCGACATCATGACCAGCGCCCCGGTCACCGTGGAACCGCAGACCTCCGTGACGGCGGTCGCCCGGCTCATGCGGGACCAGGACCTCGGCGCCGTCCTCGTCACCGACGGCGACGCCCTGCGCGGCCTGGTCACCGACCGCGACCTCGTCGTGCGCTCCCTCGCCGAGGGCGGCGACCCCGAAGAGACCACGGTGGTCGGCGCTTGCAGCGACGACCTGGTGACAGTGGGCCCCGAGGACGACCTGGACCACGCGATCACGCTCATGCGCGAACACGCCGTGCGCCGGATCCCCGTCGTCGAGGACGGCCACCCCGTCGGCATCGTCTCCCTCGGCGACGCCGCCATGGAACGCGACCCGGAATCGGCCCTGGGCGACATCAGCGTGGCCCGGCCCAACACCTGAGCCGGGAAAGCCGGTTCGACCGGTCGTCAAGGTCCGGAAGTGCCGTGGCCCCGGCGAAACCATGTGCGGTACCGGTCTCCTGGCGGGCCTCCCGGCCCGTTTGCCCCGGCGCCCGCGGGGGACCCGGAGCACCAGCATGGAAGGACGGTGAACCGCCATGACCCCGCAGACCGTTGAGAAACCCGTCGCACGCCGGCCCGAGACAGGCTGGTCGAGGACCCGCCGCCTGCGCGGCAAGGGCGACCTGCGGACCTGCCTGCCCGCGGTCGAGGATCGGGTCGCAGCCACCACGGCGCACACGGGGGAGGGCAACATCTTCCGCGGAGAGGACTGAACGTCCCGCACACGCACTGAGGGGAACGCGCTGTTCGCGGTGCGTCACCGTCAAGTCACCCCTTGCGATGCCCGGTTCCTCCGGATCCGGGCTAGTGTGACGCAGATGAAGGGCCGCGGTCCGGTGGTCCGCCCTGCACGAAGCACTGCCGCACATCCGCAAGGAGACTTCCCAGTGAAACGTCATGAGTTCCTTCGGGGACTCCACCAGGCCAGCGCGAACCGGAACTACCTGGAGATCGGCGTCAACGACGGCCGCAGTCTGACGTTCTCCCGGGTGCCGAGCATCGCGATCGACCCCGCCTTCAAGGTGGTCACGGAGATCCGCTGCGACGTTCACCTGGCCAAGGCCACGAGTGACGACTTCTTCGCCCGCGAGAACCCGCTCCAGCACCTCAAGGGCGGCCGTCACCCGCTGCGCAACATCGCCCGCAACCGCAGCCCCTTCGGCTACTGGCGGGAGGTCACGCTCGATCTGTCGTTCATCGACGGCATGCACCTCTTCGAGTACGCGCTGCGTGACTTCATCAACGTCGAGAAGCACTCGGACTGGGCCAGCGTGATCGTCTTCGACGACATGCTGCCGCGCAACATCGACGAGGCCGCCCGCGACCGCCACACCGACGCCTGGACCGGCGACGTCTACAAGGTCATCGAGATCCTGAACCGCTACCGGCCCGACCTGGTCACGGTCCTCGTCGACACCGCGCCCACCGGTCAGCTCGTCGTCTTCGGCGCCGACCCGACCAGCACGGTGCTCCAGGACAACTACGACGAGATCATGGCGGAGTTCAACGTCCCCGACCCGCAGAAGGTGCCGGAGACGATCCTTGAGCGCACCGTCGCGGTCAAGCCGGAGGCCCTGCTGGAAGCGCGCTTCTGGAAGCCGCTGGTGCACGCCCGCGACCGCGGCACCAAGCGCGCCCGCGGCCTGGAGCCGCTGCGCGAGGCCCTGAAGCAGCTCGGCGACGCCGCCTGAGCGAGTCAAAGCCGCACGCGAAGGGGCGGTGCGGGCCGGTCCAGCCGGCCCGCACCGCCCCTTCGCGTCACCTCCCGCGCAACCCGAGTCGCCGGGCCACCCTGCCGACCAGCCGCCTCGCCCTGCTGGCCGGCCCCGGTCGGGCACCGGGCCGGGGCGGACGTACGACCTGGATCCCGCCCGCCTTCACCCGCACCCCGAACGGCAGCGGATGGAAGTGGGCTCCCGGCGCGTCGGACACCGGGCTCAGCGCGACCCGCCAGGGCGCACCGCCCAGGTCGCCGACGGGCAGCTCGGCCTCCAGGACAGATCCCGAGCCCTTCGGCCGGAGCGTGCCGGACGCATGCGCGGACGCGCCGCCGGAGCTCCGGGTGAACTTCAGCAGCACCGGAGCATCGTCGGACACGTGGAACGGGACCGGCACCTCGACCCGGGGTCCGGGGACCCTGGCCTCCCCGGACCAGGGGCGTCCGGGCTCAGGACGCTCGCTCGTGGTGTCGACACCCAGGGCGAGGGTGCCCTGCTTCGTGGTCCAGTACGGCAGCACGACCCGGCCGCCCACCACCCCGGCGTCCGTGGCCGTACGGCCCCTGACGGCGACCGGACCCAGTCGGCACTCCTTGGTCCAGCCGCCGAGCTTGACCCGGACGAACACGTCCCACAGCCCCGCGCCGAGCGGGTCGCCGCCGGCCGCGGTGGCCGGATCCACGGCCGCGGTGCCTCGCAGCACCAGCCGGACCCGGCCGTCGGTCTGCGTCGGGACGGTCTCCCGGGTGAACTCCACGGGCTGGAAGTACTGGGCGGAGCTGGCCCGCTCACGCAGCAGCAGATCGACCGTGGCACGGCCGAAGGCGGCGACGCTGTGGGCGCCCACCCAGGCCACCGCCTCCTGGACGGAGGCCGGCGATCCGGCGAGCGGGGTCGCGGTGCCGTCGGCGGGGAACGTCATCGGGGTGTTGCGGGAGGCGAGCTCGGCGGACAGGCCGATCCGCAGTACGCCGTCCGCCCACTCGACGCCGTCCGGCGCCGCCTTGGGAGTGATGGAGGCCTCCCACTCGGCGAACGCCACCAGGTCGTCGAGCAGGTCGTCGGCGATCAGGGCGGCGACGACCTGCTGGGTGGGCAGGAGGCCGGCCGCGACACCGGGTCCGAAGCGCTCGACGACCACCCCGCGGATCTCGGTGAACAGCTCCTTGCGGTAGTCCTCCGGCACGGTGAGCAGGCGCTTGCCGCGCATCCGCTCGACCATCTCGTTGCGCAGCCAGCGCCGGAACAGCCGGTCGCGGATGGGGCCCGGCTCGGTGTACTTCTCGACGATGTCGAGCGCCTCACGCAGGTTCTGGAAGTAGCCCACCGGGTCGAAGCGCTGGAAGCCCGCGTTGGAGGCGTCGTCGCGCCTGAGGTGGTAGTAGCAGACGTAGTCCCCGAGCACGGAGACGTTGTCGGCGCGCAGATACGCCTCCGTGACGAAGACGTGGTCCTCCAGCCGCCGCCTGCCCTCGGGGAAGCGCAGGCCGATCCGGTCGAGGAAGGCCCGCCGGAACATCTTGTGGGGTGTGAGGCTGTCGATCAGCGGGGCGTTCTCGACGGTGGCACGCGGGTGGTTGCGGCGGAACAGCTCCACCGGCACCCCCCGCCCCTTGCCGGCCATCTTGCCCACGACCACGTCGGCGGCGTTGGCGACCGCGTAGTCGTACATCCGCTCCAGGGCCTCGTCGCCGAGGTAGTCGTCGTTGTCGACGAACATCACGAACTCGCCCTCGGAGGCGGCGATCCCGACGTTGCGCGGCTTGCCCGACCAGCCCGAGGCCTCCTGGTGGATGACCTTGAAGTTCGCGGTCTCGGCGGCCACCGCGTCGAGCCGGGCCGGCGTGCCGTCGGTCGAACCGTCGTCGACGAAGACCGCCTCGAACTCTTCCGGGGGCAGGGACTGTCTGCGCAGCGAGGCGATGCAGTCCTCGATGTAGTTACCCGGGTTGTAGACAGGGATGACGACGCTGACCTTGACCGGCATCGGTGTCCGGACTCCTTGGGTGGATTGTGGCTTGCGTCACAAAACGACGCTTTGCGGCCCGATGCTAGGGCCGCCCCACAGGAGCCATGTCGGCAAACGGTCCGGCGAGCGTCGCGTCCGTGGTGCCGAGGGGCAGAAGAGCGACGTCACGTCGCCGCTGTCGCGCGGCGGAACGAAAGCCCCTCTAGGGTGATGAGGTGCGCCTGCTGTTGACGTCCGACACTCACCTGCCCAAACGGGCCAAGGAGCTCCCGGCCCCACTGCTCGCCGAACTCCCGCGCGCCGACGTGGTGTTCCACGCCGGGGACTGGGTGGACACCGCCACCCTCGACCTGCTGGAGAGCCGCAGCGCACGGCTCGTCGCGGTGTACGGCAACAACGACGGACCCGAACTGCGCGCGCGGCTGCCCGAAGTGGCGTACGCCGAACTCGGCGGCCTGCGCTTCGCCGTCGTCCACGAGACCGGCGCCGCCCAGGGCCGCGAGGCGCGCTGCGCCGCCCGCTATCCCGACACCGACGTCCTGGTCTTCGGCCACAGCCACATCCCCTGGGACACCACCGCCCCCGGCGGACTGCGCCTGCTCAACCCCGGTTCGCCGACCGACCGCCGTCGCCAGCCGCACTGCACCTACATGACGGCGACCGCGGCCGACGGCCGCCTCACGGACGTACGCCTGCACCGCCTGCCCCCGCGCTGACGCCGTCGCACCGGCACAGTCATGAGATCCGGGGACTCATACCCGTCGACTCCGCCGCCGTCGTCGTATCCGCGTGACCGCGAGCACCACGACGACGGCCGCCGCCACCGCTGCCGCGGCCCGCTTGGCGACCGGTATGCCGATGGCCCGCAGCAGGTCGAGCGGCTCGTCGTCGGGCTCCTGGGCGGGCCGGGCCGCTTCCGGGGCCGCCTCCGGCTCGCCGAGCCGCTCCGCCAGACACCGGGCGAACTGGCCCACCAGCCGGTCACCCACCTCCGCCAGCACGCCCCGCCCGAACTGCGCGGGCCGTCCGGTCACCGCGAGGTCCGTGCGTACCGACACCACCGTACCGCCGTCCTGTCCGGCGAGGGTGCCGGTCACCGTGGCCCGCGCGGTGCCCTGGCCCCGGGTCTCCCGGCCGCTCGCGATCAGCACCATGCGGTGCGCGGTCTCGTCCTGCTCCTCGAAGACGGCGGTGCCCTTGTAGGTCACGCTGATCGGCCCGACCTTGACCTTCACCGAGCCGGTCACCGTCTTGCCGTCGTACTCCTCGACGCTCGCCCCGGGCATGCAGGGCGCGACCCGCTCGATGTCGAGGAGCGCCCGCCAGGCGGTGTCGACCGGGACGGGCACGGTGAACTCGTGGTGCAGTTCCATGACTTCCTCCAGGCAGGCTTCACGGGGACGGATGGATCGCCCCCGCCGTCGCCGTCAGCGGGGCACCGGTGCCGCCCCAGCGCAGCGCGACGATCTCGGCGGCCACCGACACGGCGACCTCCTCCGGCGTACGGGCCCCGAGGTCGAGGCCGACCGGAGAGCGCAGCCGGGACAACTCGGCCTCGGTCAGCCCCGATTCGGCGAGCCGCTTCATCCGCTCGTCGTGTGTACGGCGGCTGCCCATCGCACCGATGTACGCGGCCGGCCGGCGCAGCGCCTCCTCCAGCAGGGGCACGTCGAACTTGGGGTCGTGGGTCAGGACACAGATCACCGTGCGCTCGTCGGTGTCGGTGCCGCCGAGGTAGCGGTGCGGCCAGTCCACGACGACCTCCACTCCCTCCGGGAAGCGCTTCGGCGTGGCGAAGACCGGGCGGGCGTCGCACACGGTGACCCGGTAGCCGAGGAAGGCGCCGATCCGGGCGACCGCGGCCGCGTAGTCGATCGCGCCGAACACCAGCATCCGGGGCGGTGGGGCGAAGGAGTGCAGGAAGACGGAGACCGCGTCCTCGCGCCGCTCCCCGTGCGGTCCGTAGTGTCTCAACCCGGTGGCACCCAGGGCGAGTTCGCCGCGGGCGTCGGCGGTGACCGCCACGTCCAGACCGGTCGTGCCCAGGGTGCCCGCGACCCGGTCCGGCCACACGGCGAGCGTGGCGCCACGCTGTGCGGGGCCCTCGGTCACCGTCGCCACGGTCACCGGGCGGCCCGCCGCCACCGACTCCGCGAGCTCGCCGAACGAGGGATCCACGGCGGCCGTCACGGGACGTACGAGAAGGGTGATCTCGCCGCCGCAGGTGAGCCCCACCGCGAACGCGTCCTCGTCGCTGTACCCGAAGGTCTCCAGCCGGGCCTCGCCGCTCGCCACGACCTCCTGGGCCAGCTCGAAGACGGCGCCCTCGACACACCCGCCGGACACACTGCCGACGACCTCGTCGTCCGGGCCCACGGCCATGGCCGCACCCGGATCACGCGGCGCGCTGCGACTCGTCGAGACGACCGTGGCCAGACCGAACGGCACTCCCGCCGTGTACCAGCCGTTCAGCACCGGGAGGATGTCACGCATCGTCGGCTCCTTTCACCACCGCCGCCAGACGCTCCAGCGCGGCCAGGCTGTGCCCCTCGACGAACGCGTCCACGCTCGGCAGCGCGGCCGCCATCCCGGCGGCCAGGGGTGCGTAACCGGGACGCGTCTTGCGTGGATTGGCCCAGATCACCCGGTGCGCCAGCCGGTGCAAGCGTCGCATCTGGGCCGCGAGCAGCTCCGGATCGCCACGCTCCCAGCCGTCCGACAGCAGCACGACCACCGCGCCCCGCGCCAAGCCCCGCTGCCCCCACCGGTCGAGGAACTCCCGCAGCAGCTCACCGAGCCGGGTCCCGCCACGCCAGTCCGGTACGGCGGCGGCGAGCGCGGCCATCGCCCGGTCCGGGTCGCGGTGGGTGAGCTCGCGGGTGACCCGGGTGAGGCGGGTGGCGAACGTGAACACCTCCGTACGGCCGCCCCGGACGGCCGCGTGCGCGAAGCGCAGCAACGCGTCGGCGTACGGCGCCATCGAACCGCTGACATCGACGAGCAGTACGACCCGGCGGGGCCGCTCGGACCGCTCGTGGTACCTGAGACGGGCCGGCTCCCCACCTCGCCGCAACAACTCCCGCACGGTCCGACGCGGATCGACGGCCCCGCGCCTCACCGGGTGCCGACGTGCGGTAAGGCGGGTCTGTCCGTGCAGTGCGAACGCGGCCAGCAGCCGACGCAGGGCCGCGCGTTCGGCGGCGTCCAGTTCGGCCAGGTCGCGGTGGCGGAGCACCTCGGCGGAGCTCGCGAGGGCGGCGGCCCGCGGAGCCTCGGGGTGGTCGTCCGTACGGCGACGAAGGCCGCCCTCCGCGTCCCGTACGGTGAGCCGCAGTCCGGGAGAGGACGCCCGCCGCTCGGCCGGAACGCCCCGGAAGCAGCCCGCGAACACCTGGTCGTAGCGCTCCAGGTCCTCGTGACTCGCGCACAGCGTCAGCCGCCCCGCCCAGTACACCCGCTCCGGTCCCAGCTCGGCCACCGCCCGCAGAAAGGCGTGCACCCGCTCGGCACTCGCGTCGACACCCGCCCCGCGAAGGGCGCGGGCGAAGGCGAGGAAGACGGCGTCGGCCCTCCCGGTCACGGCGATCACCCGTCCCGCAGAGCCGTCAGAAGCGACCCCCGCGCCCGCTCCGCGTCCTCCCGGTACTTCAGCACCGACCCCAGCGTGGCCACCGCCAGCTCCGTGTCGACCTCGCGCGCGCCCAGCGCGTTCAGCGCCTCCGCCCAGTCGATCGTCTCGGCCACGCCCGGCGGCTTGAGCAGGTCCTCGGAGCGCAGCTTCTGCACCAGCGCCGTCACCTGCTCGGCCAGCCGCACCGACACACCGGGCAGCCGCCGCCGCACGATGGCGAGTTCACGGTCGAAGTCGGGATGGTCGAACCAGTGGTAGAGGCAGCGCCGCTTGAGCGCGTCGTGCACCTCACGGGTCCGGTTGGAGGTCAGCACGACCACCGGCGGCACCTCGGCCCGCAACGTCCCCAGCTCCGGAATCGTCACCGAGAACTCCGACAGCAGCTCCATCAGGAACGCCTCGAACTCGTCGTCGGCCCGGTCGATCTCGTCGATCAGCAGCACCGAAGGGCAGGTCTCCAGGGCCCGCAGCAGCGGCCGGGCGACCAGGAAGCGACGGTCGTACAGCTCGCTCTCCAGCCGGTCGGCGTCGACGGCACCGGCCGCCTCGGCGGCCCGCAGATGCAGCAGCTGACGGGGGAAGTCCCAGTCGTACAGGGCCTGCGAGGCGTCGATGCCCTCATGGCACTGGAGCCGGATCAGCGGGGCGCCGAGCGCCTTGGCGAGGGCGGCGGCGAGCGCGGTCTTGCCGACGCCCGCGTCGCCCTCGCAGAACAGCGGCCGGTGCAGTCTCAGGGCCAGGAAGCAGGCGACGGCCAGCCCGTCGTCGACGAGATACCCCGTCTCCTCCAGGCGGGCCCGCACCTCTTCCGGGCCGTCCACGTCCCTGATCACCCCATTCCGGCGGCGGCCAGCACCGCCCGCCTGGTCAGCACCCGTGCGAGATGGGCCCGGTACTCGGGCGACCCGGACAGGTCCTGCGAGGGCCGGGTCCCCTCGGCTGCCGACTCCGCAGCCCGCGCAACGGCCCGGGCGTCTCCGCGGGCGGTCAGCGCCTCCTCGGTCGTCGTGGCCCGCAGGGGAGTGGAGCCCATGTTGGTCAGCCCGATCCGGGCCTCCGCGATGTGCCCGTCGTCCCGCCGCACCAGCGCGGCCACGCCGACGACCGCCCAGGACTGGGCCACGCGATGGAACTTCTCGTAGTGGAAGCCCCAGCCGTCGGTCTTCGGTATCCGGATCTCCACCAGGAGTTCCTCGGGCTCCAGCGCGGTCTGGAGGTAGTCGACGAAGAACTCCCGCGCGGGGATCGAGCGCCGGCCGCCCGGTCCGACGGCGACCAACTCCGCGTCCAGGGCGAGCGCCACTGCGGGCAGGTCGCCGGCCGGGTCGGCGTGCGCGAGCGAGCCGCCGACGGTGCCCCGGTGCCGTACGGCCGGATCGCCGACCCGGGCCGTGGCGGCGGCGAGCAGCCCCGCGTACCGGCGCACGAGCGGGTCGCCGATCACGTCGTGGTGGGTGGTCATCGCGCCGACGACCAGGGTGCCGCCCTCCTCGCGCACCCCGCTCAGCCCGGGGACGCGTCCGACGTCGACGACCAGTTCGGGAAAGGCCAGCCGGAGCCTGAGCAGCGGCAGCAGACTCTGCCCGCCGGCCAGCACCTTGGCGTCCTCGCCCGCCCCGGAGAGCGCGCGCACCGCCTCCTCGACGCTGCCCGGACGGGCGTACTCGAAGGTAGGAGGAATCATGCCGAGGCCTCCTTCAGGGCCTGCCAGACCCGCTCGGGCGTACAGGGCATCCGAACGTCGCGCACGCCCAGCGGCCGCAGCGCGTCCACGATCGCGCCGACCACGGCGGGGGTGGACGCGATGGTGCCGGCTTCGCCAACGCCCTTGACGCCCAAGGGATTTGTCGTCGCGGGCGTCTCCGTCCGGTCCGTCACGAACTCGGGCAGGTCCGGCGCCGACGGCACCAGGTAGTCGGCCATCGTGCCGGAGACCAGGTTGCCGTCGTCGTCGTAGACCGCCTCCTCGAACAGGGCCTGGGCGATGCCCTGGGCGAGACCGCCGTGCACCTGGCCCTCGACGATCATCGGGTTGATGACCCGGCCGACGTCGTCGACGCTGACGTACGACCTGATCCGCGTCTGCCCGGTCTCGGTGTCGACCTCCACCGCGCACAGGTGGGTGCCGTGCGGATAGGAGAAGTTGTCCGGGTCGGTCAGGTGCCCGGCGTTGATCGTGGGCTCCATGCCGTCGGGCAGGTCGTGCGAGGTGAACGTCTCGAAGGCGACCTCCTGGATGGTCTTGCGCGCGTCCGGAGAACCCTTCACCGAGAAGGCGCCGTCGGTGAACTCCAGGTCCTGCTCGCTCGCTTCGAGCAGATGGGCCGCGATCTTCCTGGCCTTGTCCACCACCTTCGTGGCCGCGTGATGCACCGCCGTCCCGCCCACCACCAGCGACCGAGAGCCGTAGGTGTCCATGCCCTGCGGGGCCGCCTTGGTGTCCCCGTGCACCACCTGGACGTCGTCGAAAGGCACCCCGAGAACGTCGGCCGCGATCTGGCTCCAGCTGGTCACATGGCCCTGCCCGTGCGGACTGGTCCCGGTGACCACCTCGACCTTCCCGGTGGGCAGCATGCGCACGCTCGCCGCCTCCCAGCCGCCGGCCGCGTATCGGAGATCCCTCAGCACCCGGCTCGGCGCGAGCCCGCACATCTCGGTGTACGTCGACACACCGATCCCGAGGCGCACGGTGTCCCCTCGCTGGTTGCGGTCCGCCTGCTCGGCACGCAGCTTGTCGTAGTCGAAGAGGGCCAACGCCTTCTCGGTCGCGGCCTCGTAGTTGCCGCTGTCGTAGGTCAGGCCCGCGATCGTCGTGTACGGGAACTCCTCGTGCCGGATCCAGTTCCGCCGCCGCAACTCCACCGGATCCAGGCCCAGTTCGGCCGCGAGATCGTCCATGATCCGCTCTATGGCGTACGTCGCCTCCGGGCGCCCGGCGCCGCGGTAGGCGTCCGTCGGCGTCCTGGTCGTGAAGACGCCGGTGACGTTGAGCTCGTAGGAACCCATCTTGTAGATCCCCGGGTACATGAACGCGCCCAGGATCGGGATGCCCGGCGTGACCAGCATCAGATAGGCGCCCATGTCCACGAGCAGGTCGGCCTTGAGGCCCAGTAGTTCGCCGTCGCGGTTCGCGGCGATCTCGACGTCCTGGATCATGCCCCGGCCGTGGTGGGTCGCGAGGTAGCCCTCGGAGCGGGACTCGGTCCACTTCACGGGTCGTCCGAGGCGGCGCGCGACCGTGAGGGCGATCGCCTCCTCGCCGTACACCTGGAGTTTGGAGCCGAAGCCGCCGCCCACGTCGGGGGCGACCACCCGCAGCTTGTGTTCGGGGACGCCGGTGACCACGGCGAGCATGACCCTGAGGATGTGCGGGATCTGGGTGGAGGAGTACACCGTGTACTCGTCCGAGGCGGCGATCGGGGTGACGACGACCGCGCGCGGTTCCATGGCGTTGGGGATCAGGCGTTGCTGGTGGTAGCGGCGCTTCAGGGTCACCTCGGCGCGCTGCCGTACCGTCTCGAAGTCCTCGCCGGTGCGCAGCGGCCAGTCGTAGCAGCGGTTGGTGCCCTTGTCGGAGTGGACCAGCGGGGCGCCCTCGGCCAGTGCCTGTTCAAGGTCGAGGACCGGTGGCAGGGGTGTGTAGTCGACCTCGACGGCCTCCAGGGCGTCGGCGGCCGCGTAGCGGTCGCGGGCCACGACGACGGCGACCGGATCGCCCGCGTAGCGCACCTCGGTGGTCGCGATCGGCGGATGGTCGGGCAGCACGATGTCCTCGGTCACCGGCCAGGCGCAGGGGAGGGAGCCCATGCCCTCCGCGAGGTCGGCGCCGGTGAACGCGGCAACCACGCCCGGGCGTTCGAGCGCGGGGGAGACGTTGACCCGGTCGACGCGGGCATGCGCCATAGGACTGCGGAGGATGGCCAGGTGCAGCAGTCCGGTGGCGTCGATGTTGTCGGTCCAGCGGGTCTGCCCGGTGATCAGCCGGGCGTCCTCCTTGCGCAGACGGGGCGAGCCGACCTCGGTCATGTCGTCACCCCCTGGTCGGACGCGGCCAGCACGGCCCGCACGATGTTCTGGTAGCCCGTGCAGCGGCAGAGGTTGCCCTCCAGGGCGTGCCGCACTTCGTCCGAGGTGGGGTGCGGGTTCTCGCGCAGCAGGTCGCGGGCCGCCATGAGCATGCCGGGGGTGCAGTAGCCGCACTGGAGGGCGTGCCGCTCGTGGAAGGCGCGCTGGAGGCCGGTCAGCTCCCCGTCCCGGGCCAGCCCTTCCACGGTGGTCACTTCGCTGCCGTCGGCCTGGACGGCGAGGACCGAGCAGCTCTTGACACTCGCACCGTCCAGATCGACCGTGCACGCCCCGCAGTTGGAGGTGTCGCAGCCGATCGGGGTGCCGGTCAGGCCCAGCCGGTCACGCAGGTAGTGGATCAGCAGAAGACGGGGCTCCACCTCGTCCTGATACACCGTGCCGTCCACCTTCACCGAGATACGGGTCATGTGCCCTCCCAGGACCACGGACGTGATGTGCGTCACTCTAGGACCGCTCCGGGGAGGGGGCGAGGGTCGGGACGCGACTGGTTGAGCGTTAATCCGTTGCCGCCGAGGGCTCGCACCTGCTGCACTTCTCGGGTCTTTGCCTCGCACGATCCAGGAGCCGTCATGCGCACTGCGTCCATGTCCCACCCGGAAGGAAACTCCCTCTCCCCAAAGGACATGACGCTTCGTGCACTTGCTCAACCTCGGGATCCTCGCCCACGTCGACGCCGGTAAGACCAGCCTGACCGAGCGGCTGCTGCACTCGGCCGGAGTCATCGACGAGATCGGCAGCGTCGACGCCGGCAGCACCCAGACCGACACCCTCGCCCTTGAGCGCAGGCGCGGGATCACCATCAAGTCCGCCGTGGTCTCCTTCGCGGTCGACGACGTGACCGTCAACCTCATCGACACCCCAGGCCACCCCGACTTCATCGCCGAGGTGGAGCGGGTCCTCGGCGTGCTCGACGGCGCCGTGCTCGTCGTCTCGGCCGTCGAGGGCGTCCAGGCGCAGACCCGGGTCCTGATGCGGACCGTTCAGCGGCTGCGCATCCCGACCCTCGTCTTCGTCAACAAGATCGACCGGCGCGGGGCCCGGTACGACGGGATCCTGCGGGCCGTCACCGAGCGACTCACCGAGGCGGTCGTACCGATGGGCACGGTGACCGGACTCGGCACCCGCGATGCCTGCTTCATTGCGGGTCTCGGTTCCCACGACGTCCTCGCGGACCATGACGACGACCTGTTGTCGGCCTGTGTCGAGGGCCGGGTCGACGAGGACATGCTGCGCAGCGCACTGGTCGCGCAGACCCGGCAGGCCCTGGTGCACCCGGTGTACTTCGGGTCGGCCGTCACGGGCGCCGGAGTGCCCGAACTGATCGCGGGCGTCTGGGAGTTGCTGCCCGGCACCGACGGCGACCCCGCAGCGGCGGTCTCCGGCACGGTCTTCAAGGTCGAGCGGGGGCCCGCCGGAGAGAAGATCGCGTACGCCCGCATGTTCTCCGGCACGCTTCGCGTCCGCGACCGGGTGCTGTTCGGCGAGGCCCGCGCCGAGGGCCGTATCACCGCGATCAGCGTCTTCGACGGCGGTGCCGAGACCCGTCAGGACACGGTCCCCGCGGGCCGGATCGCCAGGCTGTGGGGCCTGACCGGCATCCGCATCGGTGACGTGCTCGGCGAACCCCGCACATCTCACGGGCAGTTCTTCGCCCCGCCCTCCCTTGAAACGGTCGTCGTACCGGGCCCGGACACTGACCCCAGAGCGCTCCACCTGGCCCTCGTCCAACTCGCCGAGCAGGACCCGCTGATCGACCTCCGGCACGACGAGACACGCCAGGAGACCTCGGTCTCCCTCTACGGCGAGGTCCAGAAGGAGGTCATCCAGGCCACGCTCGCCGAGGAGTTCGGCCTCTACGTCGGCTTCCGGGAGAGTTCACCGCTGTGCGTCGAACGGCCCGCCGGGACGGGAGCGGCCGTCCGGTTCAACAAGAAGGACGGCAACCCCTTCCTCGCGACGGTCGGCCTGCGGGTCGACCCGGCACCGGTCGGCTCGGGCGTCGACTTCCGGCTGGAGGTGGAGCTCGGTGCCATGCCGTACGCCTTCTTCAAGGCCGTCGAGGACACCGTGCACGAGACCCTCGGCCAGGGTCTGTACGGCTGGCAGGTCACCGACTGCACGATCACCATGACCCACTCCGGCTACTCACCTCGGCAGAGCCACGCCCATCAGCGCTTCAACAAGAGCATGTCCAGCACGGGCGCCGACTTCCGTGGCGTGACCCCGCTGGTCCTGGCCGAGGCGCTGCGCCGGGCGGGCACCCGGGTGTACGAGCCCATGCACCGGTTCCGTGTCGAGGCCCCGGCCGACACCCTCGGGACCCTGCTGCCGGCGCTGACCGCGCTGCGGGCCGTACCGGAGACCTCCGAAACCCGCCGAGGCGTCTGCTGCGTGGAGGGTTCGGTACCGGCGGCCCGGCTCCACACGCTGGAACAGCGGCTGCCCGGGCTCACCCGCGGCGAGGGCGAGCTGGAGAGCGCCTTCGACCACTACGCGCGGATCACCTACGGCAATGTCCCGTTTCGACCGTCCCCTACCCGGAAAAGCTGAAACTTACTCATCAGTCATAAGTGTTGACGGTGTGCCGGATGAGTCGGACTGTAAGGTACATGCCGAATATACGCGCGCGTTTGCTCGTTGTTCTGGTTGTCCTCTGTGGATTCCTGACGGTCACGGGTACCCCGTCCGCCTCCGCCGCCACCATCGCCGACTCCCTGTCCTTCGACGGCACCGCCCTCACCGTGGCGAACGGCCGCTTCGTCGACGGCAACGGCCGCGAGGTCGTGCTGCGCGGCTACAACGTCTCCGGCGAGACCAAGCTCGCCGAGAACAAGGGCCTGCCCTTCGCCTCGGTCGCCGACGCCAAGAAGTCGGCGACCGCGCTGAGAGCCCTCGGTGGCGGCAACTCCGTCCGCTTCCTGCTCTCATGGGCCTACGCGGAACCGGTGAAGGGCCAGGTCGACACCACGTACCTGGCCAACGCCACCGCTCAGATGCGCGCGTTCCTCGACGCGGGCATCCGGGTCTACCCCGACTTCCACCAGGACCTGTACTCCCGCTGGCTGTTCAACTCGGGCAGTTGGTACACCGGTGACGGCGCTCCCGCGTGGGCGGTGGCGCTCGGCAACTACCCCGCCGAGTCCTGCGGCATCTGCATCATGTGGGGCCAGAACATCACCTCGAACGGCGCGGTGAAGGCCGGCCAGTACGACTTCTGGCACAACAAGTACGGCCTCCAGGACTACTTCCTGGCCACCGCCCAGAAGACCATGGCGTACATCAAGACGAACCTCAGCGCCGAGGAGTTCGCCGGCGTGGTCGGCTTCGACCCCTACAACGAGCCTTACGCCGGCACCTACGACTCCGGTCAGAACAGCCGCACCTGGGAACGTGACGTGCTGTGGCCCTTCTACGTGAAGTTCCGGGCCCGGATGGACGCGGCCGGCTGGACCGACAAGCCCACGATGATCGAGCCCAACCTCTTCTGGAACGGCAACGTCAGCAAGGAGGAGGGCGGCCTCCTCGACGCCGGCACGCTCGGCTCCCGGTACGTCTTCAACACCCACTTCTACGACCAGAAGGCCATCTCCGGCATCCTGATGTGGGGCAACGCCTCCGACGGCCAGTACGTCGGCGACTTCGGCACCGTCCGCGACCGGGCCTCGGCCCTCGGGACGACGTCCGTGGTCAGCGAGTTCGGGCACCCACTGAACGGCTCGACCGCGGGCAAGGCGCCGACCGTCCTCAAGGCCATGTACCAGGCCCTCGACTCCCGGGTGAAGGGCGCCAACTGGTGGTCCACGCCCGCGGGTTCGGGACCCGTCCTCTCCGGCAGCCAGTGGCAGTGGGACATCTACAACGGCCGTCACCACGAGCTGATGAACGACAACCCCGACAAGGTCATGACCTCGGGCGACGCCTGGAACGACGAGGACCTGTCGGCCGTGAAACTCAACGACTCCGGCACCGCGGTGCTCCGCCAGGACGCCCGGCTCCTGGACCGGATCTACCCGAGCGCCACCTCCGGCTCCACGGTCGCCTTCACCTACGAGGACCGCTCACGCGACGGCTCCACGACCCTGACCTGGAACCCGGTGCCGAGCAGTCTGCCGAACGTGTCGTCGCTGGTCGGGTCAGGACAGTACGCGGTGCTGGTGTGGCGGTCGGGGAGCGGCTCCGCACCCACCGAAGTCCACCTGCCCGCTTCCTTCCCGAACACGACGACCACGGTCGTCTCCGACCTGGGCACGGTGTACGGCCCGCCGGCGTACACCTCGTCGACCCCGGTGGGCACGGCCGTCGAGCCGGGCGGTACGGGCAGCCGCCGGCTGCTGCTCACCGACTCGGACTCCGGCGTCCTGCACTACGCGCTGGTGACCAACGGCGCCACCTCGCCGTCCGCGTCCCTGCTGAGCGCGGCCAAGGCCGAGCTCGCGAACTGGGTGGCCCAGAAGATGGGTTGACCTTGCCCGCGTCCCCCACACGGGAGCAGGGCCGGGTGCGCCTCGACGACGAGGCCCACCCGGCCCGGCTGCGACGTCCGCGCTGCTCGACCGGCGGGGGCAACGCCGTGCGGGCACCTCGGCGGTGGAACCGCACGCCGGGGTGCCCGCGGTATGGGTGGCGGCGACGGCGACCGTCCGTTCCGGGCGGAGGGCAGACCGTGATCGTCGCCGCCGCCGACCTGGACCCTCGACCGGCCAGGACCGTGGATCGTCGACGATCCCTACGACGAGGGGCTCGTCCAGTCCGCGGCCACATGCCCGAGCCGCACCCGCTGCGGATGGTCGCCCACCGCCACGGACGCCGTCTTCTGCCCGGTCGCGAAGTCGATCGCGGTGACCTGGTCGGCACCGCTCTCGGAGATCACACAGCTCTTGCCGTCCCCGCTGACGGTGGCCCAGTAGGGCTTGGACGCGGTGACCAGCGGGCCCTCCTGGAGGGTCGTGCGGTTGACCACCGTCGCGTAGTCGTCCATCGTGCCCGCGACACACAGCTTGCTGCCGTCCGGGCTCATCGAAATACCGTGGTGGCGCGAGTCGTTGACCATCGTGGTGCGGTCGTCGCTGGTCGCCGGGTTCTTCGGCAGGGTCTTGGTCCGGGTGATCTTGTCGGTGGCGATGTCGTACTCGAAGAAGCCGTTGAAGAACGACACCTGGAAGTACAGCTTGGACTCGTCCGGCGAGAACACGGCGGGCCGGACCGCGTCCGAGTAGTCCGTGAGGCCGATCGCGTCCAGCTTCTCCCGCATGTCGATGACCTTGACCTGCTTGTAGGTCGTCGCGTCCACGACCGTGAGGTGCCGGTCGCCCTTCGTCCAGTCCAGCCAGGGCGCGTCGGAGTCGGTGTTCACATCACCGATCGCCATGTTCCAGATGTACTTGCCGTCCTTGGTGAAGATGTTCTCGTGCGGCTTGTCGCCGGTGGCGAAGGAGCCGAGCTGCTGGCCCGTGTTGATGTTCAGCACATGCACGGTGTTCGCGGTCGAGGCCGACACCGCGACCCGGGTGCCGTCGGGGGAGACCGCCATGTGGTCCGAGCGGTAACCCGACACCGCGAAACGCCAGTTGATCTTCCCGGTGGCCAGGTCGATCGAGACGACGTCCGCGAAGCTCGGCCGGGAGACGACCACCGACTTGCCGTCCGGAGTGGAGTACATGTCGTCGACGAACTGGTCGTGGCCCTCGCCCACGCTGTTGCGGATCGCCATGAAGTAGATCCACTTGATCGGGTCGGCGTTGATCGCCGCCATCCGGGCGTCCTTGTCGGGGATGACGTTGATCCGGCCGATCTTCGCCAGATCGCCGGAGGACTTGATCACGTCGGCCGTGCCGTCCCAGTTGTTGCCCACGAACAGCACCTGGCGGAGCGCGGCGCTGTCCGCGGCGGAGGCGGCGGTCGCGGGCGCGGTGACGGTCAGGACGACGGCGGCGGCCATGGCACACAGGTGCCTCGGTCGGAGAACGGGCATGGGGACTCCCTCTGAGCGGCTCATGATGTGGGCATGCCAAGGCAGTGAATCTGAAGACGCGTGCATTCAGAGTGAACTTACTGCAAAGTAAGGAAGGGGCGCCCTTCTCCACAAGACTGCGTACACGACAAAATTGGGCGGGCTGGGGAAGGCCGGACGGACCGGCCGGGACGGGAGGTGCGGTGACGGGCAGACTCAAGGCCCCGACCGGTCGCTACGGCGGCAAGACCGCCGCGGAGCGGCAGGCCGAGCGGCGGCGGCGTTTTCTGGACGCGGCGCTCCAGCTCTTCGGGGACGCTCCGGGTTACCGCGCCACGACCGTCTCGGCCCTCAGTGAGGCGGCGGGGCTCTCCACCCGTCAGTTCTACGAGGAGTTCCGCACCCTTGAGGACGTCCTGGCCGCGCTGCACCTGGAGGTCAACGACTGGGCCACGGCGGCGGTGCTGGGCGCGGTGGCCGACGCGGATCATCTGCCGCTTCCCGAGCGGGCGGCCGCGATCTTCCGGGCGTACGCGGCGAATGTCACGTCCGATCCGCGGCGGGTGCGGATCACGTTCGTGGAGATCATCGGGGTGAGTCCGCGGCTGGAGGAGCAGCGGTTGGCCCGGCGGGCGCACTGGGTGGAACTGGTGTGCGCGGAGGCTGAGCGGGCGGTGCGTCGGGGGGAGGCGGCGCCTCGGGACTTCCGGCTCGCGGCGACGGCGTTCATCGGTGGGGTGAACGGTCTGCTGCACGACTGGAACGCGGGGTGGGTGGACGCGACGTTGGACGAGGTGGTGGAGGAGTTGGTGCGGCAGTTGCTGGGGATTCTGCGGCCGACGGGGTGGGGGCCGGTTGAGGAGTGAGTGCTGCGCCGTTGTGGCTGGTCGCGCAGTTCCCCGTGCCCCTTCGGGGCACGTCTCGGTACAGGTTCACAGTCCGTTCACGGCTTGCACTACCGGGGTGACGCCATCCTCCTCGCGGATCTCTCCCCCCAGTACCTGAGCCCGTTCCTGATACTCGGCATCCCTCGTGGCCCGGGTCAGTGCCGTCCCCAGCGCATCGGCGGTCAGGTGTCGCAAGGGCACCGCGCGCGGAGCGACGCCCAGGGACACCAGCCTTGCCGCCCAGAAGGTCTCGTCGAACTGGATCGGGACCGGTACCGCCGGTACCCCCGCGCGCAGGCCCGCCGCGGTCGTGCCCGCGCCGGCGTGATGGACCACGGCGGCCATCCGCGGGAACAGCGCCGCGTGGGGCACCTCGCCGATGGTCAGCATGTCGTCGCCCGTCGCCGTCAGGCCCGCCCAGCCGCGCTGGATCACTCCGCGCAGCCCGGCCCGGCGCAGCGCGCGCACGATCTCGGTGCTGGTCCGGGTGGGGTCGGGCACGGTCGCACTGCCCAGGCCCACGAAGACCGGCGGGGGGCCGGAGTCGATGAACCTCAGCAGGTCGTCAGGGAGCCGGTCGTCTCCGTCGTACGGCCACCAGTAGCCGGCCACATCCAGTCCGGACCGCCAGTCCCGGGGCCGGGCCACCACCCGCGGGCTGAATCCGTGCAGCACCGGCCAGCCCTGGCGTTCACGGGCACGGAGTGCCGCGGCCGGGCGCTTCGAGGGCAGACCCAGCCGGGTGCGCACCGCCGGCACGGCCGAGGCGAAGACCTGTTCCACGGCGAGGTTCAACCCCACCCCGGCGACCCGGTTGCCGAGCCCGCCCCAGGAGCCGATGCCCAGCATCGGGGGCGGGAACTCCCTTGTGGCGCCCAGGGGTTGGAGATTGAGTCCCAGGCTGGGCAGTGCCAGCCCCTCGGCGATGGCGTGCCCCAGCGGGGCCACCGACCCGGACAGGAGCAGCGCGTCGCTCGTCCGTGCGGCCGCCACCAGGTCGTCGGCCATCTCACCGGCCAGCGCTCGCGCCATCGCGACCACCCGTACCAACTTGCCCACACCGGTCGAGCTGCGGTGCAGGGCCCGGCCGCGCGAGGACTCCAGCTCGGCGCGGGGGTCGACGGGGAGCGCGTGGAACCCGAGCCCGGCCCGTGCCGCCAGCGGTCCGAAGCGCTCGTGGGTGACCAGGGTGACCTCGTGCCCTGCTCGCGCAAGACCGTGCCCGAGGCCGGTGAAGGGGGCGACATCGCCCCGGGAACCCGCTGTCATGATCGCTACCCGCACGACGGACAGTATGCCGCCGCGAGGAGCGAACGCCCCGTGCCGAACTAGTGACTCTGCCGTGCGGCGGCCGAAACCGTCTGCTCCAGCAGCGTGGCGATG
This sequence comes from Streptomyces sp. NPDC048420, assembly GCF_040651535.1. Lineage (NCBI taxonomy): Bacteria > Bacillati > Actinomycetota > Actinomycetes > Kitasatosporales > Streptomycetaceae > Streptomyces > Streptomyces sp. NPDC048420. The sequence continues at coordinate 208,061 of NZ_JBEZKG010000011.1, read as the reverse complement.
GTCATCGGACCGACGCCGCCCGGCACCGGCGTGATCAGGGAGGCCCGCTCCACCGCGGAGTCGAAGTCGACGTCGCCGACGTTCCCCTCGTTGTAGCCGGCGTCGACCACGACCGCGCCGGGCTTGATGTCCTGGCCTCGGATCAGCCGGGGCCGCCCCACCGCGGCGACCACGATGTCCGCCTCCCGTACGGCCGCCGACAGGTCCGCCGTACGGGAGTGGCAGTAGGTCACCGTGGCGTCGCGGGCGAGCAGCAGCATCCCGGCCGGCTTGCCGAGGATCGCGCTGCGGCCCACGACCACGGCCCGCTTGCCGGCCGGGTCGACGTCGTACTCGTCGAGCAGCCGCATGATCCCGCCGGGCGTGCACGACACGAACCCCGGCAGGCCGAAGCTCATCGTGGCGAAGGAGGCGAAGGTGACGCCGTCGACGTCCTTCTCCGGCGCGATCGCCTCGAACGCGGCCCGCTCGTCGATGTGCGCGCCCATCGGGTGCTGGAGCAGGATGCCGTGCACGGTGGGGTCGTTGGACAACTCCCGCAGCGCGCCGACGAGTTCCTCGGTGGTGGTGGCGGGCAGCTCCACGTGCCGCGACTCGATACCGGCCTTGCGGCAGCGGTTGCGCTTCATCCGGACGTACGTGACGGACGCGGGGTCCTCACCGACCAGGACCGTCGCGAGACACGGTGCCTGTCCCGTGCGGTCGGTGAGGTCGGCCGCCCGCTTGGCGGTCTCCTCGACCATGCGCCGGGCGAGTGCGGTGCCGTCCATGAGCCGTGCCTGGGACATGAGCCACTCCTGAGCCGATCGTAGGAATCGCCCAGGCGCGCGGCATCGAGTGTGCGGACCGCTCCCCGGTGGTGCTCCACCTCAGCGCCAGTCACGGCCCGCTCATCAGACTAACCGACACGCTGCGCAGGACAGGCCCAGGTCAGGAGTCAGTGTCGAGATCTGGGCGAGGGAACTCGACTGGGTGGGCCCGGTGAAGGAGGCGATCTTCGCTCGGCTGGCCATCCTGGCCCGGCACGCGTCCCAGGCCCGCCGCGCCACCCTCGACTCCGACGGTCTGCGGAACTGGCAGTACAGGGTGCTGCTGACCCTGCGCCGGCTCGGCCCGCCGTACATCGGCAGCCCCTCGCTCCTCGCCGAGCACCTCGGACTTACAAAAATGGTTGTGGCCACCGAGTCGCAGTCAGCCTGGCAGGCACCGTCCGAGCCAGGAAGGTCCAGGTCAGCCGCGTCCTGATCTGGACCTTGGGCACCCTCCTCGCTACTCGTCCCAGGCCTGGATCAAGGTCTGTTCGGTGATCTTGCCGTCCTGCAGGGTCAGCATCGACTCGGACAGGACTCGTACCCCGTCGGAGTACAGGCACGACTCGCTGAACGCCACATGGTCGCCGTCCACGACACACTGTTCCATCTTGTGCGTCATGTCACGGCTGTAGACGTCCTCGAGCATCGCACTGATCTCGTCCCTGCCGTGCAGCACCTTAGGGTGACTGGGCTGGGTGTTGCGGTCGACGACGCGCATCTCGGCGTCGTCCGCGTAGAGCGACAGAAGAATCGCCGCGGAGTCTCCTTCGATCCCCCGGCGCAGTGTTTCGCTGGTGAAGCCTGAGCTTGCCGCCGTGCCCATGGTGACCTCCTTCGAGGGCCGCGACCCGACGAGGAACGGGCCGCCGTAGGGCCTCTACTACGAGACTCCTCCGCCCCGGCGGTCACGGCAAGCGCAGGCCGGGCGCTCCGCCTGACGGGTGAGCGGCGCCGGGCGGCCGTGTCCGCGAGGGCCCCGCGGGCGTTGCTGAACACATGATCTCAACTCGACGTATCGTCGCCGCCGTCGGTCTCGCCGTCGGCGTCACCGGTCTCGCCGCTCCCCTCGCGAACGCGGCCGACGCGGCCGCCCCGACCGCGGGTCCGCTCAGCCCGATGGCCATGCTCGACTCGCTCGCGATGAGCGACATCCCCGCGGAGCACAGGGCCCAGATGCCGAGGGTCTCCGAGCAGCTCAACAAGGCCAACGACCTGTACAAGCTGAACGAACTGCACCAGGTCACCGACCTCGCGGCCCCCGTCACGGGGTTGCTGCCCGCGATCGAGGGCTGACCCCTCCCGCACGGAGACCGAGGGCCGCCCGGAACGCCGGGCGGCCCTCGACGTATGTCCACTCGGAAGTCCAGGAAGTGGAACCCGGGTCGGGGATGCGTCATGAAGTCGTGGTGCGAGACGTTCGACGCGTAGGCGCCGGCCGGCGAGAACAGCACCCCGTCACCTGCCCGCAGCCCGGACACGGGAACCCGGCGGGCCAGCACGTCCTTCGGGGTGCACAACTGCCCGGCGAGAGTGATCCGGTCGCCGCTTGCCGCGGGTCTTGGCCGGGGGTGTGGCTACGCCTCCACTCCGCAGTACGCCGTCAGCGCCCGCCCCGGCTCGATCCGCAGGGTCGGCCCAGGGTAGGCCTCCGCCAGCCGGGCGAGCCCCTCGCCGTACGCCGCCCATCGACAGGACGGCCTCGGCGCCCCCCAGCTGCTCCGCCACTGCCAGGCCGTTGGCCAAGTGGGCGTGAATGCCCCGGAGTTCGAACTGAGGATAGGAGCTGTCGGCGAGGGCCACGGCGACCCGCGCGTGCGGGCAGCACCCCCACCCACGGCGATCACCTCGCCCGGTGTCTTGCCCGGACCGCCGAAGGCGAGCAGCCGGCCCGGGACCGCCTGAGCCTGGCGAGGTTCCAGGAGTGCGGGGCAGCCGCAGACCACGAACTCACCCGGCCGTGGCAAGAAACTGGGTGGCCGCGAGCTCCGCGTACAAAGGATCCCCGGCAACCAGTTCCTGATGCGTCCCCACCGCCCGCACCTGCCCCGCGTCCATCACCACGATCCGGTCAGCCATCGTCACCGTCGACAACCGGTGCGCCACCACCAACACCGTGGTCGTCCGTGCCACATCCGCCACCGTGTCCCGCAGCGCCGCCTCGTTCACGGCGTCCAGCTGAGACGTGGCCTCGTCCAGCAGCAACAACCGGGGCCGCCGCAGCAAGGCCCGGGCGATCGCCACCCGTTGCCGCTCGCCGCCCGACAGCTTGGTCCCCCGATGCCCGACCAGCGTGTCCAGTCCACTGGGCAACTTCGCCACCAGCCCGTCGAGCCGGGTCGTCTTCAGCACACGCGCCACCGCGTCCTCGCCCGCCTCCGGATTCCCCAGCAGCAGATTCTCCCGCAGTGACCCCGACAGCACGGGCGCGTCCTGCTCCACGTACCCGATGGCGGACCGCAGCCCCGGCAGCTCCCACTCCGCGAGGTCCCGCCCGTCCAGCGTCACCACCCCGGCCTAGGGGTCGTAGAACCGCTCGATCAGCGAGAACACCGTCGTCTTCCCCGCCCCGGACGGCCCGACGAACGCCGTCATCCCCCGCGCGGGCACGTCGAAGGTCACTCCGTGATGGACATACGGCAGGTCCTCGGCATACCGGAACCGGACGTCCGAGAAGGCGACCGAGGCCGGTTCCGCGCCGTCGAGGGGCAACGGCGCGGGTGCGGCGGCCGGTTCGGCGGGCAGCCGTAGCGCCTCCTGGATCCGGGCCAGAGCCGCCGCACCCGTCTGGTACTGCGTGACCGCGCCGACGACCTGCTGGATCGGCGACATCAGATAGAAGACGTACAGCAGGAACGCCACCAGCGTGCCGACGTCGATCGCCCCGGTCGCGACCCGCGCCCCGCCCACGGCGAGGACCGTGATGAACGCGATCTGCATCGCGAGCCCCGCCGTGTTGCCCGCGGCCGCCGACCACTTGGCGGCCCGCACGCTCTGCCGCCACGACTCCTCGGCCGCCGCGTGCAGCGTCGCCTCCTCGCGGTGCTCGGCCCCGGACGCCTTCACCGTGCGCAGCGCGCCGAGGATCCGTTCCAGCGACGCGCCCATCACACCGACCGCGTCCTGCGCCTGCCGGCTCGCCCGGTTGATGCGCGGCACGATCACGCCGACGACCGTGCCCGCGGCCAGGATCACCGCCAGCGTGACACCCAGCAGGACGGGATCGACCAGGCCCATCATCACCACGGTCGCGACCAGCGTGAGGCCGCCGGTGCCCAGGCCCACGAGCGAGTCGGTGGTGACCTCGCGCAGCAACGTGGTGTCCGAGGTGATCCTGGCCATCAGATCGCCGGGTTCGGTCCGGTCCACGGCGGTGATGCGCAGCCGCAGCAGATACGACGACAGCGCGCGCCGTGCACCCAGTACCACCGACTCCGCGGTGCGCCGCAGTACGTACGAACCCAGCGCTCCCATCGCTGCGTTGGTGACGACCAGGCCGGACATCACGAGCAACGCACCAGTGATCGTGCGGTCGTGGGACAGGTCGTCGATCAACTCCCGTGCCACCAACGGCAGCAGCAGACCGGTTGCCCCGGTGAGAAGCGAGAGCGTGGCGCCGGCCAGGAGGGTCCAGCGGTGCGGCCGTACGTATCCGAGGAGCAGCCGCCAGGTGGGCGGACCGGTCTCCGTCTCGGTGCTGCTCACGGTGCTCCTTCGTGCCCGGCGGCGTGGTGGCCTTCAGGCTACGTCGGCGCTCTCCCGCAGAGCTCGCCAGCCCGGGCGACGCAGACCACGAGCGGCCGGGCCGCCTCCGCAGACAGGCAGTCGGCGAGCGTCCCGGCCAGCACCTGGGCCCACGAGGCTCCGAGTTGACCGGTGCCGCGGTGATGTCGGAGAGCAGCGGGATGCGCGGGGGACGCGGGGCGAGGGCGAGCAGGGCGCAGCGACCTCGGTGGGCGGTGGGGGGCATGCCGTTCGTGGTCCTTCCTGACGTGAGGAGGATGCGAGAGGGTGACCCGAAGGAAATGAAATACCCCCATAGGTATGCAGAGTAGTGAGAACCGGCTGCGCAGGGCGCAGGGGCAGATCTCCGGAGTGATCAAGATGATCGAGGAGGGCCGGGACTGCGAGGGCGTGGTCACCCAGCTCGCCGCGGCTTCCCGTGCCCTGGACCGGGCCGGCTTCGCGATCATCGCGACGGGACTGCAGCAGTGCCTGACCGACCCGGAGCGCAACCGGGGCGAGGGTGAGACGACGGAGCAGATGAAGGCCCGGCTGGAGAAGCTGTTCCTGTCGCTGGCGTGACCCACTCCAGTCGACGTCGACGGTCGTGCCCGCCCGTGCCGCCAAAAGGGGAGGGGCTCGGCGCGGTGACCGGGGAACGCGACGAGCGCGGCGACCACGGGAAAGCCCCCGTGCCCTCGTGCCACCGCACCGCACCGCACCGCGCCCGAGCGACCGTGGGTCATGCTGCCGCCCCCACCGAGCGCACCCGGCGCCAGTGGAATCCGGCTCCATTTACCCCCCGGGGGTATTTTCCCGTGCGGGAACGATGCCGTTACTGATCAGTCACGCGTAGGGTCGAAGGGACGTACACCGGGCGACAGAAGGGGTCAGGCCATGGCGCAGGAGGTACGCGGAGTGATCGCACCCGGCAAGGACGAGCCGGTGCGGGTGGAGACGATCGTGGTGCCGGATCCGGGACCCGGCGAGGCCGTCGTACAGGTGCAGGCCTGCGGGGTCTGTCACACCGACCTGCACTACAAGCAGGGCGGGATCAACGACGACTTCCCGTTCCTGCTCGGCCATGAGGCGGCCGGTGTCGTGGAGTCCGTCGGCGAGGGGGTGACCGATGTCGCGCCCGGCGACTTCGTGATCCTCAACTGGCGTGCCGTGTGCGGCAATTGCCGGGCCTGTCTGCGCGGGCGGCCCTGGTACTGCTTCAACACCCACAACGCCGAGCAGAAGATGACCCTGACCGACGGCACCGAGCTCTCGCCCGCCCTGGGCATCGGCGCCTTCGCCGAGAAGACCCTGGTCGCCGCCGGACAGTGCACCAAGGTCGACCCGTCGGTCTCTGCCGCGGTCGCCGGGCTGCTGGGCTGTGGCGTGATGGCCGGTATCGGCGCCGCGATCAACACCGGGCAGGTCGGCCGGGGCGACACCGTCGCCGTCATCGGCTGCGGTGGCGTCGGCGACGCGGCCGTCGCCGGCTCGAACCTCGCGGGCGCCGCGAAGATCATCGCCGTGGACATCGACGACCGCAAGCTGGAGAAGGCCCGCACGATGGGCGCCACCCACACCGTCAACTCGCGCGAGAACGACCCCGTCGAGGCGATCCGCGAACTGACCGGCGGCTTCGGCGCCGACGTCGTTATCGAGGCGGTCGGCCGCCCCGAGACGTACCAGCAGGCCTTCTACGCCCGTGACCTCGCCGGCACGGTCGTGCTCGTCGGCGTGCCCACCCCCGAGATGAAGCTGGAGCTGCCGCTCCTCGACGTCTTCGGGCGCGGTGGCTCGCTCAAGTCGTCCTGGTACGGCGACTGCCTGCCCTCCCGCGACTTCCCCATGCTGATCGACCTGCATCTGCAAGGCCGCCTGGACCTGGAGGCGTTCGTGACCGAGACCATCCAACTCGACGAGGTGGAGAAGGCGTTCGAGCGCATGCACCACGGCGACGTCCTGCGTTCGGTGGTGGTGCTCTGATGGCCGCCCGCATAGAACGCCTCGTCACCTCCGGGCAGTTCAGCCTCGACGGCGGCACCTGGGACGTCGACAACAATGTGTGGATCGTCGGCGACGACCACGAGGTGATCGTCATCGACGCCGCCCACGACGCCGACGCCATCGTCGAGGCCGTCGGCGACCGCAGGCTGACCGCGATCGTCTGCACCCACGCCCACAACGACCACATCGACGCCGCGCCCGCCCTCGCGGACCGCACCGGCGCCACGATCTGGCTGCACCCCGACGACCTGCCGCTGTGGAAGCAGACCCACCCCGACCGCGACCCCGACGCCCACCTGCGCGACGGCCAGGTCATCGAGGCCGCGGGCGCAGACCTCCGGGTGCTGCACACCCCCGGCCACGCCCCGGGCGCGGTCTGCCTCTACGACCCGGGCCTCGCCACCGTCTTCACCGGCGACACCCTCTTCCAGGGCGGCCCCGGCGCCACCGGCCGCTCCTGGTCCCACTTCCCGACGATCATCGACTCGATCCGCGACCGCCTGCTGGCCCTGCCGCCCGAGACGAAGGTCCTCACCGGCCACGGAGACCCCACCACCATCGGCGCCGAGGCCCCGCACCTGCAGGAGTGGATCGCCCGCGGCCACTGAAGCGGGCAGGCGAGTGACGCCGTACAAAACACGACAGAGGTTGTCCGACTTCCCCGTCATGCTCGAAGCGAGAAAGCGCAAAGACGCAAAAGACGCAGAGGCGCCGAAGCGCAGAGGCGCCACGGGCACAACGGGAGGTCGGACATGTCACAGCCGCTGGCAGGCAAGGTCGCGCTGGTCGCCGGGGCGACACGCGGGGCCGGACGCGGAATCGCCGTGGAACTCGGCGCGGCGGGCACCACCGTGTACGTCACCGGACGCAGCACCCGGGCCCGCCGCTCCGAGTACGACCGCCCCGAGACCGTCGAGGACACCGCCGACCTCGTCACCGCGGCCGGCGGCCAGGGCATCGCCGTACCCACCGACCACCTGGAGCCCGAGCAGGTCCGCGTCCTCGTCGACCGCATCGCCGACGAGCAGGACCACCTCGACATCCTCGTCAACGACATCTGGGGCGGCGAGAAGCTTTTCGCGTGGGAGAGCCCCCTGTGGGAGCACGACCTCGACAACGGCCTCAGGCTGCTCAGGCTCGCGATCGAGACCCACGCGATCACCAGCCACCACGCCCTGCCCCTGCTGCTGCGCCGCCCCGGCGGCCTGGTCGTCGAGATGACCGACGGAACCGACGCCTACAACCGCGAGAACTACCGTGTCTCCTTCTTCTACGACCTCGCCAAGTCGTCGGTCCTGCGCATGGCGTTCGCCCTCGGCCACGAACTCGGCCCGCGCGGCGCCACCGCGGTCGCCCTCACCCCGGGCTGGCTGCGCTCCGAGATGATGCTCGATAACTTCGGGGTGCGCGAGGAGAACTGGCGTGACGCCCTCGACCGGGTGCCCCACTTCGCCATCTCGGAGACCCCGCGCTACGTCGGCCGGGCCGTGGCCGCCCTGGCCGCCGACCCCGACGTGGCCCGCTGGAACGGCGAGTCCCTCGACAGCGGCTCGCTCGCGCGGACGTACGGCTTCACCGACCTCGACGGCAGCCGCCCGGACGCCTGGCGCTACCTGGTCGAGGTCCAGGACGCGGACAAGCCGGCGGACGTCACCGGCTACCGCTGATCCGGGGTGCGCTGCACAGGCATGGGCAGTGGCCAGCGCGCCGAGTGCCCCGGCGGCAGCGCGAGATCCTCCCGTACGGCCGCGTAGTAGGCCTCCCGGCCGGCCCGCCGGCGTTCGAGCAGCGCCTGCCAGCCGGCCGGGTCGAGTGTTCCGGACCGCAGGAACTGCTCCATCTCCATCGACAGCGGATGCGGTGCGGGTCGTTGCCGAGAGACGCGGCGATGCGGTACGTGAGCGTCACCGAGGTCTTCAACGCGCGTGCGTAGTCGGCGTACACCTTCAGTCGGCGTACACCTTCAGTCGGCGTACACCTTCAGTCGTCGCTCCTCCCACCGAGCCGCCTGCTCACGGTAACCGCCCTGTTGATCACCGAGGGACTACCTTCGCCTGATGACTCACACACAGCGCTTCGAAGGACACGGCGTTCTCGTCACCGGCGCCGGGGCCGCCCGCGGTATCGGCGCGGCCACGGCGCGCCGCCTCGCCGAGGAAGGCGCCGGGGTCCTGCTCACCGACCGGGACGGGCCGGTGGTGGAGAGGACGGCGGCACACCTACGCGAACAGGGCCTCAACGCACGGGCGTTGGCGTGCGACGTGGCGGACCGCACATCCGTCGAAACGGCCGTAGCCCACGCCGTCGAGGCGTTCGGCTCGCTCGACGTCCTGGTCAACTGCGCCGCCCGGTGCACCCCGGAGACCCCGCTCTTCGAGGACGACTCCGACGAGGAATGGGCGCGTGACCTCGACATCACCCTGGGTGGACCGTACCGCTGCTCGCGCGCCGCGCTCCCGCACCTGGTCGCCTCGGGGCGCGGCGCGATCGTCAGCATCGGTTCCGTCAACGGCCTCCAGGACTTCGGCAACCACGCCTACAGCGCGGCGAAGGCCGGTCTCGGCTCCCTGACCCGCACCCTCGCCGGCCACGCGGCCGCGCGCGGGGTCCGCGTCAACCTGGTAGTCCCGGGTACGGTCCGCACCTCGGCCTGGGAAGGACGCGAGGCCGACCTCACCGAGATGCAGCGGCTGTACCCCCTCGGCCGGGTCGGCGAACCCGAGGACATCGCCGCCGCCGTCGCCTTCCTCGCCTCCCGCGACGCGGCCTGGATCACCGGCACCACGCTGGTCGTCGACGGAGGCCTGACTGCGGTCAACACCGGGTTCCACGCGGCGATCCATCCCGGCAGGGGCGCTGCGCGGTAGCTGTCGAAGCACCGACGCCGGGGTTCTCCGAGGCGAGATGGAGGAAGTCGCCCCCGGCCGAAGCCGACAGCGCCTTGGCGACCGGAGGGCGGCCTGCCGGACAGCACGTCGACCGGATCCAGCGCGGACGCCCCCTCCCGGGCGACGGACACCCCGATCCGTTCACTCATCCACGCGGGGGCGACTGCCCTGCGGCACCGCACCCGGCAGCCACCCCGCACGCCCAAGAATTGTCACCGTTTCGTCGCAGCCCACCCCGTAGTACAACGAAGACGTGCGGACACCTGTCTACATGGCAGAGATCAGAACCGTACTGAGGAGACAGGGCCATGGGGGACATACGCAGACGGGGTGCCGTCGTACTCGGGATCACCGGACTCGTCGCACCGCTGACGATCGCGCTGGGCGCCGGCCCCGCGCAGGCGGCGAGCTGCACCACGCAGGCGGGGCCGTACCAGAAGCAGGTGGAGAAGTTCCTCGGCCGCCCGGTCGACGGCAGGCAGTCCACCGCCGACTGCAAGGCGATCAAGGCCTTCCAGACCAAGCACGGCATCACGCCGAACATCGGCTACGCGGGCTCCGTCACCTGGGGCGTGATGGACCTCATGAACAAGCAGAAGGCCGTCGGCGACGACCCGAACAAGGCCGGCAAGTGCCCGGAGAACAAGGGCCGCATCGCCTGCGTGAACCTCACCCTCCAGCTGAGCTGGATCCAGGACGGCGACAAGCTCGTCTACGGCCCCGTCCCGGTCCGTACCGGCCGTAACGGCTACGAGACCCGCACCGGCCTGAAGAAGATCTACTGGCGCGACATCGACCACGTCTCGTCGATCTACAACGTACCCATGCCGTACAGCCAGTTCTTCGACGGCGGCCAGGCCTTCCACTCGGTCAACCTCAGCATGTGGAATCCGCCCGGTTCCCACGGCTGCACCAACATGACCCCCAAGGACGCCAAGAAGTACTGGTCGCTCCTGAAGAAGGGCGACGACGTCTTCGTGTACGGCCGCAAGCCGGGCACCTGAGACACCAGGCGCCCGGCGCGAGGACACGGTCATGCGTCGGGCGCGTCCCCGAAGTCCGGGATCTCCAGCCTCGCCCCACCCTGTCGCGCGGAGTCGTGCGCGACGATGCCCGGCAGGGTGTAGCGGGCCGCCACCCAGGCGTTCACGGACGGCAGGGTGCGGGTATTGACCGCGGTCACGAAGTCGTCCACCAGGAAGTGGTGGCTGCCCTCGTGGCCGTTGTGCAGGTTGTCGAACTCCCGCGGCAGCCGCGCCCGGTCGTGCACCGGTGCCGAGCCCGAGGTGAAGGCGGCCCGGAGTTCCGGCGCGATGTGTTGAAGTGACGGATCGTCAGGAGACATGGTGGGCTTGGGCTCAAGGAACTCGCTGATGTCGTTCAGCCCTTTCTTGTCCTGCCACAGGGCGACGGTCGCGAGCTGTTCCATGCTCGCCTCCGTCCCGAAGAACCGGAAACGCGACTCCCGGATGTGGGACGGGTAGCCGACCCGCCGGAACTCGTTCGTACGGAACGACCCGCCGCCCGCCACCTCGAACAGCGCGGTCGCGTTGGAGAAGTCGTTGCCGAACTGGCTGACCTCCTTGTCGAACACCCCGTCCCCGCGGTCGTCCACCACACCGATCGCCGACACGCTCACCGCGTGTGTCTGCCAGGCACCGAGCACCCCGCCCACCGAGTGCGTGGGGTAGAGCAGCGGGGGATAGCTGGCGGTCTCCTTCCACTTCTCGCCGCCGCTGTACTGGTACGCCTCGTAGAACCCGAGGTCCATGTCGTGGACGTAGTCGCCCTCGGCGTAGAAGAGCCGCCCGAAGGCGCCCTCGGCGATCTGGTTGCGGGCGTGCACGGTCGCGGGGTTGTACTGGCTGGTCTCGCCCATCATGTACGTCAGCCCGGTCGCCCGGACCGCGTCGACGATGGCCGCTATCTCCTCGGTGGTGATGGCCATGGGAACCGCGGAGTACACGTGCTTGCCGGCGCCGAGACCCTGGAGGACCAGGGGGCCGTGTGTCCAGCGCTGGGTGAAGATCGCGACCGCGTCGACCTCCTTCGACTCCAGCATGGCCTCGTACGTGGGAAAGGTGCCGGCGAGTCCCTGTGCTTCGGCGAGCTGCTCGGCCCGCTCGGGCAGCAGATCGGTGACGTACACGTCGCCGACGCCGGGGTGGGCCTGGAACAGCGTGGCGAACTGGCCGGAGAACTGGCCGGCGCCGACGATGCCGAGGGAGAACGTCATGAAGTGCGTGCCCTTCAGTGGATGAGAGATCACTGCGAGAGGATCAGGTTGATCTGGTCGTTGGTCTGGTCGAGACCCGTCACGGACGCGCCGTTGCCGAAGATGTCCTGCATGGCGGGATGCATCAACGCGAACACGTCCGCCGCGTAGTTGGTGATCGGGTAGGAGAAGGTCGTGAAGTCCTTCTTGTCGGCGACCGGCTTTGTGAAGGCCGTGACGTCGATGCCCTTCTTCTTGTACGCGGCCACCGCGGCGGCGGTGCCGTCAGGGGTGGCCGGGAAGACGATGCCGTAACCGCCCACCGTCTTCTGGCACTCGTTCGACGACAGGTACCTCACCCATTTCCGGGCGCCCTCCTTGTTGCGGGCGTTCTTGGTGATGGAGTCGGCGAGACCGTTCATCATGGTGGCGCGCTTGCCGGTGGGGCCCTCGGGTGTGACGGCCGTGCGCATGTCGAGGCCCTTGAACCCGGCGTACGTCGAGATCATCCAGGCCCCGTCGAAAGCGGTCGCGGCCTTGCCGGACGCGATCTGGGTGTTGGCCTGGTTGGACTGCGAGTTGTAGTCGGTGAAGGGCACCATGTAGCCCTTCTTCGCCAGTCCGAAGTACCACTCGACCACCGACTGGAAGGTCTTGCTGTCGTACTGGTACTTCGTGCCCCAGCGCTTCTCGTCGGTGTAGCTCCAGCCCGCGGAGGCGGCGAAGTTGCTCCACTGGGTCTGGCCGTCACCGTCCCCGCCGCCGTTGGTGGCCAGGCCGTACACCTTGACGTTGTTCTTGTCGAAGCCGGGCTCGTCGCCCCGCTTGCCGTTCTTGTCGACGGTGAGATGGGCGATGGCCTTCTCGAAGGTGCCGCCGTCCTTGGGGTTCCACGACAGGTCGTTCAGCTGGGCCGCCGTGAGCCCGGCCGCGTCGGTCAGCTTCTTGTTGTAGAACAGGGCCACGGTGTCCCAGTCCTTCGGGGCGCCGTAGCGGTGGCCGTCCTGGCCCATCCAGTTGGCCGCGAGACCCGGCTGGTACGCGGAATCGTCGACACCCAGGTCGTCCAGAGGTTCGAGGACCTTCAGGTCGGCGAACTGCCCGAACTTCTGGATGTGGTCGGTGAACACGTCCGGCTCGGTGCCCGCGATGAAGCTCGCGGTGAGCTTCGTCCAGTAGTCGTCCCAGCCCAACTGGGTGATCTTGACGTGCAGTCCGGGGTTCCGCTTCTCGAAGTCCTTGGCGCAGGCCTGGTAGGCGGGCTGCTGGTTGGAGTCCCACAGCCAGTACGTCACCGTGTTCGAGGAGGACCCGGCGGAGCCGCTCTTGGCACACCCCGTCAGACACAGGGCCAGAGCGCCGGCCAGCGCGGTCAGCGTACGAAGTCGCATCACGAGTCCCTCACTTGATCCCGGTGAAGCTGATGGTGGACACGATGCGGCGGGCGAAGAACCCGAACAGCGCCAGCATCGGCAGCGCGGCGATGAGCGTCGCCGCCATGAGGCCCGACCAGTCGACGCCGGTCGCCGGGGTCTGCGCCCGGAAGATGGCCAGGGCGACGGTCAGCACGCGTGAGCTGTCGCTGTAGGACACCATCAGCGGCCAGAAGTAGTCGTTCCAGGAGGTGATGTACGTCAGCACGGCCAGCGTGAGGATCGGCGTGGACGCCATCGGCAGCAGCACCCGGAAGAAGATCCGCACTTTCCCGGCCCCGTCGAGCAGGGCCGCCTCCTCGACCTCCCGGGGCACGTTCATGAAGAACTGCCTGAGGAAGAACACCGCGAACGGCGTCATGAACATAGTCGGCAGCGCGATGCCCAACAGGTTGTCGATCAGGCCGAGTTCCTTGATGAGTACGAAGTTCGGCAGCAGCGTGAAGATGGTCGGCACCATCAACCCGGCGAGGAACAGCGCGAACACCTTGTCGCGCCCGCGCCAGCGCAGCCTCGCGAAGGCGTACGCGGCCATCGCGGAGAAGAAGATCTGACAGGTCGTCACGAGCGTCGAGACGATCACCGAGTTGAGCAGGTAGCGCCAGAACTTCAGCCCGCCGCCCGCGCCGCCCTGCGCGATGGCGTCCTTGGTGGACTCCAGGCCCAGGGCGCGGGCGAACCCGGTGCCGGTCAGGCCCACCGGAAGCGGGTCGGAGGCGTGGGCCGCGAGGCCCGAGTTGGTGGACAGCGCGGTGCGCAGGATCCAGTAGAACGGCAGCAGGGTGACCAGCACGATGAGGCCCATCGCGGTCCAGGCGAGAGCCCGGCCCGGGGAGAACCTGCGTGCGGCCGGGCGTGGCTGCGGAGTCGTCGTGGCGACGGTGGCCATGGGGTTTCTCCTTCCGGGTCAGCCGAGATCGGTCTGGCCGGCCCGGGTGAGCCGGTACTGCAGGACGGTGATGGCGCTCAGCACGACCAGCAGCGCGACGGACATCGCGGACGCGTAGCCGAACTGGAAGCGACCGAAGGCCGATTGGTAGATGTAGAACTGGAGCACGTTGGTGGCGTTCGCCGGACCGCCCGCGGTCGTCACGGCGACCGTGTCGAACACCTGGAACGAACCGATCACCGTCATGATCAGGACGACCGCCAGGACCGGCCGCAGCAGTGGCATGGTGATCCGCCAGAACATCCGCCACTCGCCGGCGCCGTCCACCTTGGCCGCCTCGTACATGTCGTTCGGGATGGCCATGAGCCCCGCGAACAGCAGGAGCGCGGTATAGCCGACGTGCCGCCACACGTTGACCAGCGCGATCGTGGGGATCGCCCACGTCTCGTCCGCGAGGAAAGGGATGCGGTCGAAGCCGAGCCCGGCGATGATCTCGTTGCCGATGCCCAGCTGGTTGTCGAGGATCCACAACCAGACCAGACCCGCGACGACGTTCGACATCAGATACGGCGTGAGCACGATCCCGCGCAGTACCGCGGACTGCGTCAGGCGTTGCAGCAGCACGGCGACGGCGAGGGCCGACACCGTCTGGACACCGATGTTGATCACCACGTACTCGACGGTGACCTGCAGCGAGTCCCAGAAGATCGGGTCCTGGAACATTCGCTCGTAGTTGGCGAGCCCCACCCACTCCGCCGGAGTCAGCAGGTTGAAGCGGGTGAAGCTCAGATAGATGCCCCGCAGCGTCGGCCAGAGCAGGAACACCACGAAACCCACCAGGGCCGGTGCGATGAACACCGCGGCGAGCCGCCCGTCGCCCCTGCTGTGAGCGCCCGCGCCCCGGTCGGTCCTCGGTTTGGTCCGTGCCCCCTCGGCGCCGCCCACGGGCAGACGCGACGGAGGGCTGCTTGAGGCGATGGTCATCGGGAGACTCCCTCGTCTGCGGCGGCTCATCCTCGGCCACTTACTTTTGTGGCGAAAGAATCCATGCGTCAAGAGGTGCGCAAACATCTTTTCGGAGCGGCCACGATGGCCGTAATGTGGTCATGTTGTTTTTATGGTGAAAGAAATCATGTGGGAGTCTGACCTTCATGACCGCAGTTGCCGCCAGCTGGCTACCCCTGAGCACCGGCGAACGCTCGGTGGCGATCGAGGTGCTCGTCCACGGCCCGCTGTCGCGCACCGAGATCGCCCGCCGCCTCGACCTCTCCGCGGGCAGCCTCACCCGGCTGACCAAACCCCTCATCGAGTCGGGCCTGCTGATCGAGGTCCCCGAGGCGGGCGCGCAGACCGAGATCCGTCAGGGCCGCCCCTCGCAACCGCTCGACGTCGTCGCCGAGTCCCGGTCCTTCGTCGGGTTCAAGATCACCGAGGACATGGTCTACGGCGTCGTCACCACTCTCCGCAGCGAGATCGCCGCCCGCCACGACCGGTCCCTCACCAGCCACGAACCCGCCGAGGTCGCCGACCTGCTCGCCGAGATGACGGCCGAACTGGCCCAGTCGTACCCGCGGCTCGCCGGCATCGGCATCGGAGTGGGCGGACTGGTCCAGGAGCGGGCCGTGGTCGGCGAGTCCCCGTTCCTGCACTGGCGGGACGTCCCCCTGGGCGAACTCGTCGAGGAACGCACCGGATTGCCGGTGGTCGTCGAGAACGACGTCTCCGCCCTCGTCGAGGCCGAGACCTGGTTCGGCGCCGGGCGCGGGCTCGACCGCTTCGTCGTCCTCACCATCGGCGCAGGTATCGGCTACGGCCTCGTCCTGGGCGGCCGGCGCGTCCCGTACGCCGAGGAGGACCGGGGCTTCGGGCGCCACTGGATCATCGACCCCAACGGACCGCTCACCCCCGACGGCACCCGCGGCAGCGCCGTCTCCCTGCTCACCATCCCCAACATCCGCTACCAGGTGCGGGCCGCCACCGGCCGCGACCACACCTACGAGGAGATCCTCGCCCTGGCCGCCGCGGGCGAGCCCATGCCGGCCCGCGTCATCGAGGAGGCCGGGCGCGCACTCGGCGTCCTGGTCGCCCAGATCGCCAACTTCGCGATGCCGCAGAAGATCCTGCTCGCCGGCGAGGGCGTCGGCCTCATGGACGTGGCGGGCGAGACCGTCGAGGACACGATCCGCGCCCACCGCCACCCCCTGGCCGCCCCGATCGACCTGGAGACCAAGGTGTCCGACTTCCACGACTGGGCCCGCGGAGCAGCGGTGCTGGCGATCCAGGTGCTGGTCCTGGGTGTGGCCGAGGTGTGAACAGGGCCCCACGCCTTGACAGATGGACGTGATCAGTAACACGGTCCGATATGCCCGCTTCTGCCGTGATTACTCACGTCGCCTTCACTTCCGGAGTCCTATGCTTCACACCATGTCCACCACTGTTGAACCCGTTACCGATCGATCGGCCGACGAGGTCAACGAGGAGATCCGGGCCCTGTGGCGCCGGGCGGGCGGGACACTGAGCGGCGAGCAGCGCGAGGAGTACCAGCGGCTCGTCCTGGAGTGGGCCGCCGCCGCTCCGCAGCCGGTCCCGGCGGCCTGACAGCCCCGCCCGGCGGGAATCACCGGGCCTTTCCAGGGCACCCCTGACGGGATGGGCCCTCTCCTCGCACTGGCCTCAGCGGTCTGCTACGGCATCGTCGTCCCCCAGCTCTCGGCTTCGCTCGAGCCGGGAGGTGCCCCCACCACCGGCGGCCTGCTGTCCCGCCGCGCGCACTTCGCCGCCGTCACCTTCCTCGGCCAACTCGGCGGGCTGCTGCTCGCCACCACCGCGGCCCTGCTCCTCCCCGCCGACGCCGTACGGCCCGTCGACCTCCTGTGGGGCGCCCTCTCCGGGGTCGGAAGCGGCGCCGCCATGCACTTCCTCAACCGCGGCCTCAGCCACGGCTCGATGAGCGTCGTCGTGCCCGTCAGCGCCGTCACCGGGGTCGCCCTGTCCGTGGTGTGCGGGGTGCTTCTCGGCGACCGGCCGACCGCCGTGGCCTGGCTGGGGATCGCCCTCTCGGCGCCCGCGCTGTGGATGGTCTGCGGCGGCGGCAGGGACGACGGCGGGGGAGTCCCCGACGGGCTGCTGGCCAGCGCCGGGGTCGCGCTCCAGTACATCGCCCTCGCCCAGGCCGGTGCCGCCGGCGGACTGTGGCCGGTCGCCGCGGGCCGGGTGGCCGCCGTACTCGTCCTCCTGCCCGCGGCGGCACGGCACCCGCGCCGCCTGGTCCTGCTGCCCGTGCAGGCCGTTCAGGCGGTGCTCGTCGGCGCGGGCGCGGCCCTCGGGCTCATCCTGTATCTGCTCGCCGCCCAACGGCAGTTGCTGGCGGTCGCCGTCGTCCTCGCCTCGCTCTACCCGGCCCTTCCCGTGATCCTCGGGCTCGCTCTCCTGCACGACAGACTCAGCCGGAAGCAAGTCGTCGGCCTTCTCGGCGCCGGAGTTGCCACGGTCCTGCTGAGCCTGGGCTGAGGAGCCCCTCGCCGACTCAGCCCCAAGTCGCCGAGTAGTACCGCTGATACGCCTTGCGGTCCTGCTCCGAGCGGATGTACCGCGTCGCCACCAGCGCGAGCAGGCTGCCCCCGACGACCAGCAGACCTGGCCCGACGTTCCGGGTGTCCGTGAGCCGGGTCAGCAGCGGCGTGCCCTGCGCCTCCACCGCAGCCGAGGAACCGGGAGAAGCGGCACCGGGAGCGATCGAGCCCTGCGCGGAGGTGGCCGACGGCGCCGGCGAGGCCGCGCCGGCCCCGGCCGGGTTCGACACGATCAACTGCATGCCGACCTCCTTCAGCGCCTTCGTCACCGGCTCGAAGAACGTCGTCCCTCCCTGGGTGCAGTCACCGCTGCCGCCCGAGGTGATACCGAGCGCGATCCCCTCCGAGAACATCGGGCCACCGCTGTCCCCGGGCTCGGCGCACACGTTCGTCTCGATCAGACCGGTGACCGTGCCCTCCGGATAGTTCACCGTCGCGTTGACCGACGTCACCTGCCCGTCGCGCAGCCCGCTGGTGCTGCCGCTGCGGAACACCCGCTGCCCGATGGACGGATCGGCCGCCCCGGTGATCTGCACGCCCTTGCCGTTGCCGATGAACACGACACCGGCGCCGTCGCCCGCCTTCCCGTCGGCGTACTGCACCAGCGAGTAGTCGTTGCCCGGGAAGCTCTGGGTGACCGTCCTGCCCAGCTGGTTGGTGCCACCGGTGTCCGCGAACCAGATCGAACCGGTGGGACCGCAGTGCCCGGCGGTGAGGATGAAGTCGCTCTGACCGTTCGTCACGTTGAACCCCGCCGAACAGCGCCCGCCGGTCGACAGGATGGGCTGCGCCCCGTTCAGCCGGGGCGTGAAGGTGCCCTCGGTGCGCTGCATCTTCACGAACCCGCCGATGCCGTCCGCGACCTTCGTCATCGCGGCCCAGTCGGACGCCGAGACGGTGGTGTCGCCCTGCACCACCACCTGGTTGGTCCGGTAGTCCATGGACCAGGCGGTCCCGGCGACCCGGGGCGCCGAACGCAGCGTCCTCGCCGCCGACTTGAGCTCGTCCATGCTGTGCTCGACGACCTTGGCCGTGGCGCCCGCGCCACGCACCTCGGCGGCCGCCTTCTCGTCGGTCACCGCGACGACCGGCTTGCCGTCGGCACCGATCCAGGTGCCCGCCGTACGGGAGTCACCGAGCCGTGACACCAGATCCGCGCCCGTCTGCCCGGCCTCCATGGCGTAGGTGCGCGGCGCGGTGGTGGCGGGATTCTCGCTCGCGACGGCTCGCGTGACCATCGCACCTCCCAGGAGGAGTCCGCCGACGGCCGCCAGCCGTGTCACTCGCCGGACGACCCGTCGTCGTGCGTGCCTCATGCATGGCTCCCGAACCAGAACAAGCGGTGTCTGCACCGCGGGGCCCTCCGGTCGTTGAGCGCCCTCCTTACATACGTGGCCCGGGCCGGGCGCGTTCACGACAGCCGGTGATCCTGTGCCGCAGGAGTCGGCCGAGGCATCTCAACCAGCCACGCCCAGGCCCGTGTTGGCCGGTTTCCCACGCCTCCGGGCCCAGTCGGCCGCGTCGCCCCACACGGACTCCGCGCCGACGTACGGGCGCAGCAGAGCGGTGAGCCGCGCGTCACCGTGGCCGTTGAGCTCGCCGGAGGCCACTTTGCGGACGACCCTGGCGAGGATGATCGGCCGACTGCCCGCAGCTCGGCGAAGAGGCAGGCAGCGACGGCCGTCGGGAGCCGTACGTTTACGTGGGCGAACACCTCGGTGTTCCCGGCCAGGAGGTTCTCGCCGGCCGAGCCGGACTCGTCGCACCTGATCTCGCGCACCGGGCCTCCGCCGGTCGAAGGCGTTTGCCTAGACTTCCCGTCATGAACGACACGCCGCTGGACCGGCTGGGCACGGGCAAGTACCTGCTGCTCACGAGCTACCGCAAGAACGGCACCACCGTCGCCACCCCGGTGTGGGTGGTCCGCGACGGGGACACGCTCGGCGTGTGGACGGTCGCCGACTCCTGGAAGGTCAAGCGCATCCGGGCGCGCGGGGACGTCCTCGTCGGACCCTGCGACGCGCGCGGCAACCCCACCGGTGACCAGATCCCGGCCACCGCGGAGATCTGCGACGCCTCGACCACGGCCCGCTACCGGGAGCTCCTGGCCCGGAAGTACGGCATCCTCGGCCGGCTCACCCTCCTCGGCAGCAGACTGCGACGGGGGCTGGACGGGACGGTCGGTATCCGCGTGACGCTGTAAGGGAAATGCGGGGCCCGGGATGCCCGGACCCCGCACCGGAGGCGGTCGTACGAGGAGAGGCTCACGGCCCGTCGTACGACCTCGTGATCACGGCGTGTCGAGCACCGTCCCCGTCAGTACCGGCGTGTCGGGCAGCGGCTCGGCGTTGCGGTCGGTCAGCGCGAGGCGCATCGACTCGGTGGGCTCGGCCACCTGGTCCCGGACGGTCGGCACGACGAAGTCCACGCTGGTGCTCCCCCGAGGGATGTTCATCCAGACCCACAGGTTCGCGTCGGACAGCGGCCGCTCGGGGTCGGGTACGTCACCGGACCAGTCCTGGAGCCACTGCGGGTCCACGTCCTTGGTGGACAGTTCGGTGCCCTCGGTGACCGGCTGCACCCGCACCGGCGCCCAGATGTCCACCACCGAGGGCGCCTCGATCGACAGCCGCCAGGTCAGCGTCTCTCCCTCGGTCACCCGGTCGGCGACCGGCGACAGGGTGATCAGCGGCTCGGGGTCGTCGTTCTCGACGGTGATCCCGCCCCGGTGGTTGCCGACGACGGCGCCCCGTACGGCCTTGACCGCGATGTCGTGCCGTACGTCCTCGCCGTAGACCGTGTCGCCCTTCACCTCGACCGGCACGTCGATCGCGTGGCTGCCCGGTCGTACCGTCACCAGCCTGCTCTCGGCCCGGCCGCTGTCCGGCTCGATGACGTACACGCGGACCTGGCCGCTGCCGTGCCCGGAGATCTTGACCGGGACCCGGTAGGTGCGGGTGCCCGAGTCGCCCTCCTTGACGGTCGTGCGGCCCACGTCGACGCGGGACAGTGCGGCGGCCTTGACCGCGGGAGTGCCCGGCGCCCAGCCCCAGGCGTCCATCAGCCAGGCCCGCCCGGACCGCGAACGGGGCGTCAGCTCAAGGGACTTGACGTGCCGGAGATCGAGTCCGGCCCGGGTCGCCGCCGTCAGCGGAACCCGCAGTTCCTGGGCCCAGTAGGAGGCGGTGTTCTCGGAGCCCGGCAGGCCCGCCATCTCGACCCGGCCCAGCGTCACCCGGCGGTTCGAGGAGTCGGTCACGGACACGTCGAACTTCGTGCCGGTCGTGTTGGGCGGTACGAAGACCCGCAGCGCGAGCTTCTGCGAACCCCGGAGCGAGAGCGGCTTGGCAGGGGCGACGCGCGCGGCCGTGCCCGGCGCGGACCACTTCAGGTCCACCGCGCTGCGGCCGGTCTCCTTCTCCGTCTCCCACCACGCGAAGTGCGGGGACGAGCCGGGGGTTTCGGGGTCCAGACAGGCCACGGCCGGGTCCGGGTCGATCGCCGAGCACAGCCGGGCACCGGTCACCTTCACCCCGCCGTCCGGAAGGAAGCCGCCGCTGCGGCGACCGCCGACCGCGTGGGTCAGCACCCGGGCGGGGTCCGCGGAGGGGGCCCGCTTGCCGGAACCGTCGAGCAGCGGACGCACCCGGTCGTCACCGGCGAGGAAGAGCCGGGCCGCCGCGGCGATGTAGGTGGAGCCCGCCTTGTGCTGCTGGGCGGCGGTCAGCCGGGTCGCGGCACCCGGGGTGCAGACCGGGTCAGGCTGCTCCTCGGGGTCGTTCCAGAAGTCGTCCTGGGCCGGCGCCTCGGCCTCGCCCGGGGTCCACTCGCTGTTGAAGTAGTTGTGGTTGGCGCCGACCATGTAGACCGCGCTGTGCAGCGCGGTGCCCCGGCTGATGCCGCGGGTGCCGTCGACGAAGTCCTCACCCTGGAGGTCCGACACATCGCCGTCGCAGCCCGGCAGCAGCGTCACGGACGGCACGTCGGCGACCGGATTCTGGCCGAAGATCGTCGGTCCGATGAGTACCGTCCCGCGCACCTTCCAGCGCACCGGCCCCCGGTAGCCGTCCGCTGCGGTGGGCGGCGGGTAGAGACTGTCCATGGCGGCCCGGTTGACGCCCTCGCCCCCGCGCGAGTGGCCGACGAGCAGAACCCGGGAGAGGTCCGCCTTCGCTGCCTCGCGTACGGCGGCCGGGGCGGTGGAGCGGTGGGCGGTCCACTCGGCCCAGCGGGCGAGGTGCTGCCGTACCAGGGAGGAGCGTGCCTGTGCGCCGGCGTCGTCGGGCTCCCAGTCCTGGGCGTTGATGCCGTTCGCCGAGATCGACACGGTCACATAGCCCTGGGAGGCCAGGAGTTCCTGGTCGCGCAGATAGCCCTTGTCGCTGGGGATCGGCTTGTAGCCGTCCGCGCAGGGCCAGTCGATGTTCACGTCGTCCTCGCTGCCCGGCTTGTAGCAGGTCGCGTGACGGCCGTGCAGGAACAGTGCGAGCGGCCGGTTGCCGGTGGCACCCTTCGGCGCCACCACCTGGGCACGCATCTCGACCGGGGTGGCGAACCCCGGCAGGCGTACCGGGTCGAGGTCGTACTCGCCGGTGACCGTGCGGTACGAGCCGGGCTTCCCGGGATCGACGCCGTTGGCCGGTGCCTGCGCGGGGAGCCGCACCCCTCGTGGGGCGGACTCGCGCGGCTCGTCGGCCGCCGCGTCCAGACGGCGTCCCGCGGCGGTGACCTGCAGGTCCGTCAGGCCGTTGGACGCGGCCTCGTCGAGGGCGAGCCGGAAGGTCCGCCCGTCCTTCGCCGGCTTCGGCACTCCGAGCAGCCGGTTCCCGGTACGGAACTCGACGCGTGCGTCCCCCATGGGCACGGTCTTCGGCGCCCGCCAGACCAGCTCACGCGCGCCGCGTTCCCCGTCGATCCGCCAGCCCGGCGGAAGTCCGTTGTCGTCCGTCGCGCTCAACAGTCCCGCGTGGGGCGGCTGTTGAGCCTGTGCCAGTCCGGGCGAGCCCGCCAGGGCCGCCAGTACCGCCACGGCGGTCACACATATTCGCCGGGCACGGATCAATGCCTCTCTCCTCAAAACCCCGTGCGCAGACGTCCCGTCGGTCCCGGGCGCCTCTCGCGTCACATAGGACGGGGGAGCGGTGTCTGTGGGTTGTCTGTGCGGGGCGGCCGCTCGCGGACGAACGACGCGATCAAGCCAGCGAGTCAGAGAGCCAGCGAGTCAGAGAGCCAGAGAGGCACAGAGCCAGAGAGGTCGCGGGGACTAGCGGATCACCGCACGGGGGAAGCGCTTTCCATGAGCCGAACTCCCCACCTCCGCGCGGCCGTCGTCGGTACCGGCCACCGCGCCCAGCTGTTCACCCGGGCTCTCGCCGCCCGCCCCGGCCACCGCGTCGCCGTCCTGTGCGATCCCAGCCCCACCCGTATGGCCTTCCACAACCGGCTGCTCGCCGAGGCCGGCGAACCCTCCGCCGCCCAGTGGGAGCCCGAGCACTTCGCCGACCTGCTCGCCAAGGAGGACATCGGCGAGGTCGTCGTGACCACCGTCGACGCCGAACACGACCGCTACATCGTCCCGGCCCTGAAGGCGGGCTGCCGGGTGGTCACCGAGAAGCCGATGACCGTCGACGCGGACCGCTGCGCCCGCATCCTGGACACGGTCAGGGACACCGGCAACTCCCTCACGGTCGCCTTCAACTACCGCTTCAACCCCGTGCACGAGAAGGTCCGCGCCCTGCTCGCCGACGGCGCGATCGGCGAGGTCCTCTCCGTCCACTTCGAGTGGCTCCTCGACACCCGGCACGGCGCCGACTACTTCCGACGCTGGCACCGCGAGAAGCGGTACAGCGGCGGCCTGATGGTCCACAAGTCGAGCCACCACTTCGACCTGGTCAACTGGTGGCTCGCCGACGAGCCGCAGGACGTCTTCGGCTACGGGCGGCTCGGCTTCTACGGCCACGAGGCGGGCGAACGCCACGGCCTGCGCCGCGACTACACCCGGGCCCACGGCGCCGACCCGGCCGCCGACGACCCCTTCGCCCTCGATCTCGCGGCCGACGACACCCTGCGCGCCCTGTACCTGGACGCCGAGGACGACGACGGGTACGTCCGTGACCGCAACGTCTTCGACGGGCCCGTCACCATCGAGGACGACATGGCGCTCCTCGTCCGCTACACCCGGGGTGCGACGATGACCTACCACCTCACCGCCTACTCCCCGTGGGAGGGCTACCGGGTCATGTTCAACGGCAGCGCCGGCCGTCTCGAACTGGAGGTGGAGGAGAGCCGCTGGCAGGCGCCCCTGACCAGGATCACCTCGGCGAGCGGTGCGCTGCACGGGGACACCGCGGCCGACCACGCGGGCGGCGCGCGTCTGACCCTGCGGCCACTGTGGCAGCCCCCGGTCGACGTGCCGCTCGTCACCGCCCACGAGGCGCACGGCGGGGGAGACCCACGCATGCTGGACGCGCTCTTCGGGCCGGTGAACCCGGATGCGGGGCCCGTTCGTGCGGACACCGGTGCCGCGACCCACCCGACGGCCACCGAACGGGACGGTGCCCTGGCGCTGGGGGTGGGGCTGGCCGCCAACCGGTGCTTCGAGACGGGGCAGCCGGTGCGGGTGCGGGATCTGGTGCCGGGGGCGTGGTGGGGCGCCAAGTCCTCGCCGGCTGACCGGGGTTGATCCGGTGTCAGCTCCAGGCGCGGTAGGGCTCGTCGAGCAGCTGGAAGACGGGCTCACCGCGGACCGGGTCCTTGACCGTGGACATCCGCACCCGGTCACCGCTGTGGATGGCGGCGGGCGGACCGGTGACCCGGCCCCGGACCACGAAGCCCTCGGCCAGCTCGATCAGCGACACGTTGCGCGCGGCGGGGGTGTTGCGGTGGACCACGGTGGAGTGGCGGACCGTGCCGACCCCCTCGCTGCGCTCCGTGCGCAGGTCGCCGCCCTGGCAGACCGGACACAGCAGCCGGTGGTACATGGCGGTGGCGCACCAGGTGCAGCGCTGGAAGAGGATCCCCTCCGTGGGCGTACCGACGGGATCGAGGAGGCTCGTCGCGGAGCCGCCTGCCGGACGGGCCATGCTGCCTGAGTGGTGGTACACGCTGGTCAACTCCCTGCGCTCGGCCGGAATCCCCCGTGCGCGGAGCACCGTGCACGGACGTGCCCGGTTCCCTGTGCCACCGTGCACGCCGTCAGCGTATGGCACTCAGTGCCAGGAGTAAAGGTACTCGGTACCCCAAAATCGAGCAGGACCGCTCAGTCGCCGTCCAGGGTGGACTCGATCTCCTGGACCACCCGCCACAGCGGGGCGCCACGGCGGGAGACGATCACCACCACGTCCTCGGGCTGCTCCTCGGCGAACGGGGCTGGAGCCGCCCCGAACGCGGCCTGCACGTAGTTGAGCGCGTGCTCCACCTCCGCCTCGGCGTCGCCCTGGCCGTCCGAGCGCAGCCAGGAGCGCAGGGCGTTGTTGTGCGCCGCGGCCACGGCGGCGGCGATCACGTCGGCCCGGAGCGTCCCGTCGTGCAGCCCCTTCAGGCGCCCGCGCAGATACTCCGCGAAGGAGCGCTCGTAACGCCACACCACGGAGAGCTCGTAGGCGCGCAGGCCGGGAACCTGCTTGGTGAGCCGGTAGCGCTGCACGGAGAAGGTCGGGTTCTCGGTGTACATCCGCAGGACCAGCCGCACCGCCTCGCAGACCCGTTCGAGCGGGTCGCACCCCGGGTCGCTCGCGGCCAGGAAGGCCGTCATGTCGGCCAGGCAGCGCTCGTGGTCGGGGAAGACCACGTCCTCCTTGGAGGGGAAGTACCGGAAGAACGAACGGCGGCCGACTCCGGCGAGCGCGACGATGTCGTCGACGGTGGTCTGCTCGTAACCCCGTTCCAGGAACAGCTGGAAGGCGGCCGCGACCAGCGCGTCCCGCATGGGGGGCTTAGTGGAGCTCATGGTCGCGAACGTAGCACCTGAACCACTCCGATGGCACTGGGTGCAGCCTTGTGAGGGAACTGAGTGCAGTTCTTCATGTTGTCCGCTCGGCGTCCCGCCGCGTACTGCGACGAGGACATCTTCCTCACCTCGCGCGTGCGGGCGGACTTCGGCCTCGCCCTGTGGCTGCCCATCATGGACCACTACGTGCCCCCTCGACACCGGCGTGGCGGCATCCGCACCCTTCAGGCGCTGAACTCCCGGGCCCGCGCCCCCGTATCACTCCCCGGGGGCCGGCGCAGACCCGTGTGCACGGGGACGGAAGGAGACGAGGATGCCCACACCGTCCGACCGAGGGGTGCCGCCGGACGGGCCGCCCATCGAGCCCATCCGAGTACTGCGCCCGCGCCGCACCGACGCGCTCGCGGAACTGCTCAGGGACCTGCCGCCCCGGGGCGCCGTCGGCTACGAGTCCATCGCCCTGCCCGGCCCGCCGTCCGGAACCGAGGACGCGACCCAGGAACTGCCGCCCGTCAGGGACAGGGACAGGGACAGGAACGGGGGCCGGGACCGTACCCGCCCCCGGGACGTCTCCCGCGGACGGGTGCCGGGGCTGCGCCGCACCGCGATCGCGGCGGCCGTCACCGCGGCCGCGGTGATCGGCTTCGGCAGTGCCCTCCTGCTCGCCGGACGCGGCGAGAGCACCGCCGAAGCCGCCCCCCGGCCGACCGCGACGGCCTCGGAGGCCGCCCCCACACCCGCCCCGACCGCCTCCGGCGCCCCCGATCCCGACGGCGCCGGCACCCTCCGCGAGGGGGACAGCGGCCCCGAGGTGACCGACCTGCAGGAACGCCTGCTGCGCATCCCGGACGTCTATGCCCAGGGCTCCACCGCCGGCACCTATGACGCGGCGCTGACCGCCGCCGTGGCCCGCTTCCAGCTCTGGTACGGCATCCGCGGCGACGAGGACGGCGTGTACGGCGACGACACACGTCGCGACCTGGAGTCCCGCACGGGCGGCGGCTGATCGCGGAGGATGGCGGGCATGGACGCCTTCATCGACCGCCTCGACCCCGACATGTGCGTCGTGACCGCCACCGCGGACGGCGAGCGCGCCGGCTGCCTGGTCGGATTCGCCTCCCAGTGCTCGATCGAACCCGTGCGGTACGTGGTGTGGCTGTCGAAGGCCAACCACACCTACCGGGTGGCGGCTACCGCGGAACGGCTCGCCGTGCATCTTCTCAACCGCGAACAGCACGGTCTTGCCGAGCTGTTCGGCGGGGAGACCGGCGACCGGACGGACAAGTTCACCCGGGCCCGCTGGCGGGAGGAGGCCGGCGGGGCCGTCGTACTGGAGGACGCGGTGGCCTGGTTCGTCGGCACGGTCGTGCAGCGGACCGACGGCGGTGACCACGTCGGGTTCGTCCTGCGACCGGAGGCCTGGGGCGAGCGCGAGGACGCCGGGGGCGGACCACTGCTGCGGCTCTCCGACGCGGTCTCCATCCGGCCCGGTCACCCGGCGGACTGACCCCGGGCGGAGGCACCGCCCGTGGTCCGGCGGCTCACTCCGGTTCGGACGGCAACCGGATGTCCAGGACGCAGACGTCGTCGCGTCGTTCGACCTCCAGCACCGACGTCAGCAGCGGCACCAGGGAGCCGGGCCCGTCCGTGTGGTGGGCGGCGACGGCGGCGGCGAGCCGGTCCAGACCGTGGTCGATGCCCTCGGAGGGCCGCTCGACCAGGCCGTCCGTGTAGAGGAGGATCCGGTCGCCCGGTTCCAGGACGCAGCGCGCCTCCTCGAATTCCGGGGTGGCGCAGGCCCCGAGCAGCATGCCGGCCGGCCGGTCGAGGTAGCGCACCTCACCGCCGCGCACCAGCAGGGGCGGCGGATGACCGGCCTGGGCCCAGACCAGGCAGCGCTCGCCCGGGTCGTAGCGGGCCAGCACCATCGTGGCGGTGCCGTGGGAGTCGCGTGAGTGCAGCAGCAGGGTGTTGAGGCGGGCGAGCGCCCCCGTCAGCGACGAGCCCGTGATGACCATGCCCTTGGCGGTGAAGCGCAGTTGGGCCATGGTGGCCACGGCGTCGATGCCGTGCCCGGCGACGTCGCCGACGACGAACAGGGCGTCACCGTCGGGCAGTTCGATGGCGCTGAACCAGTCGCCGCCGACATGGATCCCCGACTGGGCGGGCAGATAGACCACTTCGACGCGCATCCCGGCGAGGCCGACAGGGCGGGTGGGCAGCGGAAGCAGTGCGTGCTGGAGCCGGGCGGCCAGGTTGCGCTCCGCACGCAGCACACCGTGCTGGGTCATGATCGCCTGCTCGCTCTCGACGAGGGCGAGTTCGGCGCTGCGCTGCGCGGTGAGGTCCTGGACGAAGCCGTGCACTTCGACGGGCCGGTCCTCGGTGTCCGTCACCACCTCGGCGACCATCCGCACGTGGCGGACCTCGGACCCGGACCGGACCCGGAACGGTACGTCGAACTGCCGCCCCGTGCGCACGAGTTCGCGCACCGTCCGGGCCAGCAGGGGGGCGTCCTCGGGCAGCGCGAGTTCGGGCAGGTCGGCGAGGCGGACCGGCCCGAGGGCGGGATCGCGGTTCAGGACGAGGAAGGCCTGGGAGGACCAACTGCCCTCGTCGGTGACCAGGTTCCAGTTCGCCCAGCCCAGGTTGCCCAGCCGCTGCACGTCCGCGAGGCGCTGCTCCTGCCGGTCGGAGGAGTCGTGCCGGACCCAGGTGACGACCAGGGCGCCGCCCAGCCGGGCCGAGTGGATCGCGTACGTGGACAGTTCGGCGGTGCCGTCCACGACCTCCTGGTAGGCGAACGGCTCGCCCTCGAAGGGCTCTCCCGTGGCCAGCGTGCGCAGGCAGCCGTGCCACACGGCCTCGTCCGCCATGCTCGGGAAGCACTCCAGGATCCGCCGGCCCAGAAGTTGCCTGCCGCTGCGGCCCACGACGTCGACCGCCTCCTCGGTGGCGGCGTCGATCCGGTAGTCCTCGACCTCGCCCGAGGGGCCGCGCAGGGGCGTCAGCAGCATCGCCGAGCCCGGCAGCGAGTCGAAGACGGGCTGTGCGGTGGCGGCCGCGGCACCGGCGCCGTGCTCCGGTCGGGCTCCGTAGGACCGCAGCCAGCCGGCGCACAGCCGGGCGACGGCCCTCAGGAGCTGCCGGGCCTGCGGTGGGAACGGCCCGCCGCGTGTGCGCAGGATCCCGATGCAGACCTCGGCCCCGTCGCCGGTCGACACCGGCAGCCAGGCACGGGACAACCAGCGCTCCGGCGGGTCCCCGATGAGCAGATACCGCTGCCGGTCCGTCGTGAAGTCCTCCAGCCACCGGGGCTCGCGCGCCCGGAGCGCCTCCAGCGCGGTGATGCCGCTCAGCGGAGGAACCTGGGCCCACTGGTCGGCCAGGGTGTCGTCGACACCGGCGTGACCGATCAGTTCGAGTCCCCCCGCCGGCATGGTCCGGAAGAGGAGGAGGGCGTCGGCGTCCACGTCGCCCGCGAGTTCGTCCAGGAGACAGCGGGCCAGGTCGTGGGGTGTGACGACGTGCACGAGGGCCTTGCCGAGCCGGCCGAGGGCGGTGAAGCCGTCGTCCGGGACGCGAACCTCCCGGTCGGCGGGTTCGGCGGCGCCTGCCACCGGGGACCGCGGACCGGCGGGTCCGGGGACCGCGGACAGCGGAGCGCCGGACAGGTCGTCGCCGCGGTAGTCGGGCTCGGGAGGAGCGCCGGGCAGCGGGGGCACCAGGGCGGCGAAGGTGAGCCAGCACTCCTCCAGCAGGGTGCGGTCGGCCGCCTTGGCCCGCTGGAGCAGTTCCTCGCCTGCGGCGTCCGGGGTGCACCCGGTGAGCGCCATGAGAGCGCCCTTGGCCCGCTCCACCACCGCCGAGGTGGCGGCGTGGTCCCGGAGCCGGTCCATCTCCGCACGTTGTCTGGCCACGACCTTGGCCAGGGCGGCCGTGTCGGGCGCGGTGCCGGCGTGCGAAGCGCCGGCGGGCTCGCTCGTCACGCGTTGAGCATCGCACATGTGGCAGGGATCGATCGCGCTCTTGTGCACACGCATCCCACACGGTGACCCCGCGGGTTGACGCGTCCGGCTCGCGCCCCGCTCAGTGGTCGGCCACCGGGTACAGCCACCTCCGCAACAACCGGCTCAGCAACGGCATCACCAGATACGTCAGCACCGGCAGCAGCACGACCGGGAACACCGCCGCCCGCAGAGGCAGGGGCCAGGCGGCCGTGCGGGGCGCCACCAGCCACTGGATCAGCAGCGTGCACGGAAAGGCACCGAGGAACGTGGTGAGCACCATCTTCCAGCGGACCGGGGGCCGGACGGTGGTGCCGGGCAGGCTGAACCAGGTCTCGAGACCGGTGGTCGACTGCCGTTCGCCGCCGAGCTCGGTGGCGATGTCCTCGATCCGCGCGTGCCAGTCGGCCCGCTCCCGGGACTCCAGCCAGGCGGTGAGCCGGTGCGCGTCGGACCAGCGCAGCACCGCGTGGAAGCGGTGGCCGTCCTCGGGACGGAGCCAGGAGACGCCCTCGTTGCCGGGGAACCGTCTGGCGCAGCGGGTGATCCCGCGCGTCCAGCGCTCGAACTCCCGCTCCCGGCCTGGACGCACCTCCCAGGTGAGAACCGTGGTGACCGGATCGCCGCGCCGTACTTCGGTGGTGCTCATGCTCACCACGGGTCCCACGTAAGGCGGGGATCATGCCCGCCGGGTGGTTCAGCGGCCGTGGTGGTGGTCCACCAGCGCCTGGGTGACCTCGCGGACGCTGCGGG
The DNA here is from genome assembly GCF_040651535.1 of Streptomyces sp. NPDC048420. Lineage (NCBI taxonomy): Bacteria > Bacillati > Actinomycetota > Actinomycetes > Kitasatosporales > Streptomycetaceae > Streptomyces > Streptomyces sp. NPDC048420. The sequence goes on along the minus strand of NZ_JBEZKG010000011.1, from coordinate 177,820 downwards.
CGATGTGCTGGAGCTGCAGGACCTCGGCCGCGTACAGCTTGATCGTGTGTTCGATGACCGACTCCGGCAGCCCGAGCGCCGGCAGTTCGGCGCGGGCGCTCTGCAGCGCCGTGCGGGCGACCCGGATCTCGTGCTGGACCTGGATCTGCGCGTGCCGGGCGAGCAGCACGGTGTGCCGTATCAGCGCCGGGTAGCTCGCGTACCGCGCGGGCACCAGCTCGCGCAGCCACTTGGCCGCGGAGCGCTCCCAGTCGTAGCTGCCGGGGCTCTTGACCTGGCACGGCCAGTCCGGGCCAAGACGGGTGGTGGTCCGCGTGGTCGTCAGGGTCATGGTGATCGCTTCCGGGTGGTACGGCGTGGTGCGGGTCGAGCGGCGGATTGGGCGGCCCCGGTCTAGGGGATGACCGGGGCCGCCGCGGGCCCGCGTGCAGGCGAGGCCCCACCGAACACCCCGGGCGCCGACGCGGGTAGGAGACGACGGCTCGGGATGTCCGTACAGGTGCCCTTTCGGGCGGATGTGCGGAACGCTCCCGGAGCGGTCCCGGAGTGATCCGTGAGCAGTATTTATATATGCCGTCCGCTTTGCAAGAAGCATGAAAACATTCATACGTGATTTGGGCATGAATATGGTGCTGTGACCCGATATGACCCGGGGGGGGGGTCAGTCCCGTAGGAAGAACTGATGCTGGTCGGAGATCTGCTCGTACTCCTCAAGCCGCGCCTGGGTGCGCTCGGGGTCGGCGTCGGTCATGGCCTGGAGCAGGGCGGAGGCGATCACGCCGGGCGCCGCGTAGGAGTCGAAGACCAGGCGGGAGCCGGTGCCGGTGGTGAACAGGACGTCCGCCTCGTCGGCCACGTGCCCGAGTGCCAGGTCCGTGACGAGGGCGACCTTCAGGCCGGCGCTGCGGGCGACCCGCAGGGCGGTGAGGGTCTCCTGGGCGTGCCGCGGCATCGAGAAGGCCAGCACCCAGGTGCCGCCCGCCTCGCGCGACTGCAGGAGGGCGTCGTAGGCGACGCTCCCGCCGCGCGTGACCAGCCGTACGTCGGGATGGATACGGCGTGCCGCGTAGGCGAAGTACTCCGCCAGCGACGCCGAGATGCGCAGGCCCAGGATGGTCAGCGGGGTCGACTCGGACAGCTTGCGGCCGAGGTCGATCACCTGGTCGGGGTCGGCGAAGTCGCGGCGCAGGTTCTCCAGGTTCTCGATCTCCGCGTCGACGGCGGCCTGGAGTTCGTTGCCGCGCGACTCCTCGTCGGCGACCGGGCCGCCGGCGAGGGTGCCGAGCGCGATCGACTGGAGCTTCTCGCGCAGCGCGGGGTAGCCGCTGAAGCCCACGGCCGCGGCGAACCGTGTCACCGAGGGCTGGCTCACGCCCACCCGCTCCGCGAGATCGGTGATGGAGAGGAACGCCGCTTCGGTGATGTGCTCGATCAGGTACTGCGCGATGCGCCGCTGCCCCGGGGACAGCCGAGGCCGGTCGAAGAGCGTCCTGAGCTGGGAGGCCGGGGCGGCCTCCGTTTCCGGTGCGGTCTTGCCCGAGGTGATTGCGGATGCCTGTGCGCGTGCCTGCTGCGGCGATGGCACCGAGGCGCCTCCTTTGTCTCCCACGGTGAGTCAACATAGCCCACGCCCCCCGGTGACCAGCGCTTGTGCGAAAGCTTCCGGCAACCGCCGATCAGGACGGATACGCCCCCGCCGGACGGGAACCCGCTGCGGGGCAACACCTTCGACGACCCCCGAGGAGCAACTGCGCATGACCCTCCCCGAGGAGAACCGGCGCAAGACCGACGCCACCGACAAGCTGCTGGAAACACCGGTGGAAGGCGAGTCCGGCACCCCCGGCGCCAGCGGCCGCACCCTGCGTGAGGCGTTCGAGGAGGCGCGGGTGGAACCCGACGACTTCGCCCAGGAGTGACACCGCACGCGACACCGGAACGTTCGGCAGGTGAGAGGCAATGGGTGCGCTGAGCACGCTGGAACAGGCCATGGAACACGGGTGGGAGACGCTCTGGGCGCGGATCGTCGACCGCGAGCCCGTCGAACTCCTCGACGCGCTGCGACGCGAGTGCGACAGCAACGTCGTCGTGTGCAGCGAACGCCGGGTGGTGGTCCCGAACGCGTACGACGTCGAGCTCGCCGACTTCGCCTACGACGAACTCGTCCGCCGGGGCAGCGACGTGGGCCAGGAGCTCACCGACAGCCTGGCCCGGCACGGCGAGCGGCAGGGCTACGAATGGGCGGGCCCGCTCACCGTGCACATCACCAGGTCCGACCAGGTGCCCAACGGCCGTTACCGGGTGGCGAGCAGGGCGATGGCGCACGTGAGCGCGGAGGGGTTCCAGCACGCGCTGCGCTGAGCGGGAGCCCGCCGCTCCCGGCCGGCTGATCATCGGCGGTAGATCGTGATCGAGTGCCCGACCTCGTCGATGGCACGGCTGCTGTCGATCAACTCGGCCAGCCGGCCCTTCGCTTTGGCGACCGACGAGTCCGAGACGACCAGGAGCCCGCGCACCTCGTCGACCGGCACCCCGCGCGGCTCGGACGCCTCGATGCCGTAGGCGGACGGCAGGCCGCTGCCCTGGTAGACGAGCCAGATCCGTTCGTCCGGGTAGCGCTCGCGCAGCCGGTCGGCGAGCCGGCCGAGGTCCTGGCCCCAGTCGACGTTGGAGTCGTGCAGCCGCAGATGGGTGCGGGCCGGACCGCCGAACGCCTCGTTCGAGTACGGCAGATAGTAGGGGAAGGTCCGCAGCGAACTGACCACGACGAACAGCACCAGCGCCGCGGTCACGCCCGTCACCCAGCGCCGACGCACGGTCAGCACACAACCGGCGGCGACCGTCAGGAACATCGGCAGGAAGAGCGTGTACCGGGTCCCGAAGTCACGCGACCCCGTCATGGCCGAGGCGAGCAGCACCCCGGCAGGGACGAGCAGATACGGCGCGGCCGGCCGCAGCCGCCGTACCGCCACCACTACGACGGCACCAGCGGCCCACAGGGCGAGCAGACCCAGCGGGGTCTTCACCAGCAGCGCCGCCGGCAGGTAGTACCAGAGGTGCCCGGTATAAAACCGCCCGAACAGGAAGCCGCCCCAGGGCTGGTTCTCGAAACGGAACTGGAGGCGCATGCCGTCCGCGTACGCCTGCGGGAACGGCAGCAGATCCACGAGCGTCGCCTTGAGCCCGTGCACCACCGGCACCGGCTCCTGGGACGTCCACCGCAACCGCGGATCGACCACGAGATACGAGGCCCATACGACGGCGATCGCGGCCAGGGTCACGACAGCGGCCGCGGCGAGCACCCGCAGCAGCCTGCGGCGCGTCTCGGCACCCCCGCAGGCGCTCCACACCGAGACAGCGGTCAGCCCCAGCGTCACCGGCACAGCCGGCAGCGCGCTCATCTTCGTCGCCAGTGCCGCACCGAGGGCGAGACCGGCGAGCGGCACATACAGCCGAGGCCTTGCGCGGGCCCGCCACAGCAGCCACGCCGAGGTGAGCAGGAAGCCGGCCGTCGGCACGTCGAGCGTGGCCAGCGAGCCATGGGCGACGAGGTCGGGGGAGAAGGCGTACAGGGCGAGTGCCGCCAGGCCCGCCGCTCTTCCGGCGAGATCCCGGGCGAAGGCGAACACCACCAGCCCGAACAGCAGCGTCAGCACGATCACCGGGAGCCGGCCCCAGAACATCAGCTGCCAGGGGTCGTTGCCCGACTCGTACAGCAGATGGGGGCCCAGGTCGATCTGGGGACCGGCGAACGCGGTGTCCACCTGCGGGTCGGCGATCGCCACCCCGACGGCGATGACGAGCTTGCCGAGCGGCGGGTGCTCGGGGTTGTAGCGGATGCCCTGGCCGTGCAGGTACTCGGCGGCCGTGGCCACGTAGACGGGCTCGTCGATCGTCGGCGTCTGCTGCACGGCGGTCGTCACCATGACGGCGGCCATCTGCGCGAGCAGCACGACGACGAGGAGCGGCACCAGCCACCGCCGGGCGGGTCGTGGTGGTCGCTGCTCGTCGTCGTGGATCCCGGACCCGGGTACCGGGTCCAGGGCCGTCCGCTGCTCGCTCGCCATCATCCGCCCCGCGGCGACGCCGACCGGACGGTGGCGGAAGCGATCCGGAGAGACCTCATGAGGGCCACTCTCGCATCGGCTCCCGCCCCGCGGGCGTCACCGCTTCAGGAGTCGTACCGACAGACCTTCCGCCGTGTAGACGGGTACGGCCCGCAGCGTGTCGGAGTTCAGTTCGACGCGGTCGAACCGGCCGCGCAGCCCCTGGGAGGAGAGGACCCGGACCGTCTGTCCGGCTTTCGGCGGCTTCTGCGCGTCGAGCTGCAGCGACAGCACACTGCCCGCGCCGAGCACCGCGCGCCGCGTCACCTCCAGGACCGGCTCCTGGCCGGAGCGCAGAGTGAGCTCCAGCGTGCCGGCCTCCTGGCTGTAAGTGCCGTGCACCTGAAGGGACTTGTGGCCGAGCGTCAGCGTGCCGCCCTGGACGCGGACGTCGCCGTGACCGAGCGCGTGAGCCGAACCGGCCACCAGCCCGCCGTCCTTGAGCACGGTCCCGCCGGTGTACCGGTTGTGGCCCGTCAGGGTGAGCGTGCCGCTGCCCCGCTTGGTCAGCCCGCCGCAGCCGTCGATGTCGTTGCGCCAGCTGTCGGCCGCCTGGAAGCCACCGGCCGCCGCGTCGAGGGTGACCGTGACGTCGGAGTCGAAGGAGCCGTAGCCGTCCGCCGCGGTGAACAGGTCGAGGCGGCCCCACTGCTCGAAGCCGTCCAGCAGGACGTAGCCCGAGGGCAGTCCGGTGGTCCGCAGCACCTCACGGCGCTGGGCCGCGTCCAGGTAGGGCAGCCGCGTCTCCAGCAACACCTCGGCGCCCTTGGGCACGGTGAAGGGCTGGTTGCCGCCGTCCCGGTTCAGCACATAGGTCAACCGGGGCTTGACGGAACGGGCGTTGGCGTCCCGGTCCGCGTACGCGTCGGCGGCGTCCGAGTGGGCGTAGGCGAAGAGCGTGTCGGGCGTGGTGCCGGTCTGCTCGGTGAAGTACGTCAGCGCCTGCGCCCGGGCCGCGGCCTTGAGGCCGGCGTTCGCCGGGTCGGCGAGGGTGGCGGCGGCCAGCGCGGTGGCCATGATGCGGCCGCCCATGACGTCGACCGTCGAGTGCATGCCGGACATGATCCGGGTGTGGCTGAGCTCGAAGGCGCGGGTCACCAGCTCCTGGAAGCGCTCAGGGACCGCGTACGCGAAGGCCAGACCCGCCAGGTGGAAGGCGTTGGTGTGACCGCTGGGGAAACCGCCGTCGTCGACCGGGGAGGTGTTGCGCTGGCGCAGCAGCTGGGTGGCGACGATCACCTGCGAGTCGTAGACCGGGAAGCCGAGCGCGTCCTTGGCGCCGGTGTCGACGACCTGGCTGTCCTCGTTCATGCGCCACGGCCGCGGGTACTGGAAGGCGTACTTGCCGGGGTTGCCCGAGGCGTACGGGCCGCGCACGGTGTCGACCAGCTTGGCCACCTGGCCGAGCGAGGAGTCGTAGGAGCCGGCGCCGAGCGCGGAGCCCGCGGGGGCGCCGGCCGGGACGGCGTCGCTGATCGTGGTGGCCGGGGTGGTGTCCGGCGCGCTGGTGATCGAGGTGACCGCCTTGGCGCCGGAGCGGTAGAGGCCGGCCAGCGGGCCCAGGGCGCCGATCATGGCGTAGCTCTGGTGCTGGCGGTCGTAAAGGAACGCCTCCTTGGCCTGGGCCTCGGTGCGTGCCTGGGTGACGCGGGCGCAGTAGCGCATGTTGGCGCGCAGTATCTCGGGCCGCAGGGGAGTGCCGGTGTTCCAGGCGTCGCCCGTCTTCCACACCTCGGCGAAGCCGCTGAGGACCCGGACCACCGCGTTGGTCTCGGGCGTCAGGTTCGCCATGACGTTGGTCTTGTAGTCGTCCACGAACGCGGCGGCAGCCGTGGCGGCCTTCGCGTCCGCGGCCCCCAGCCACGAGACCAGCGTGGGTGCGGCCACGACACCGGCGGTGGCACCCAGGGAGGTCCTGAGGAACCCCCTGCGGTTGACGGTACGTTCGGCGACGCGCGCGGGGGAGTGCTGCCCGGCGGATGACGGCATGGGTGGGCCTCTCTTGAGTTCTGCGGCCGTGCGGCCGGGGAGGTCGTACGAGCGAAGATCTACGGGCGAGTCATGTCGAAGCAGAGGAGACTCGGCGACAGGAACATGTCACACAAGTGAACGGGCCATCGCCACGGCCCCGTCGACCGGGGGCGCGCGCAGCGGCGTGGGCCGGGCCGAGGGCACACTCTCAGCCAGTGCCGTGACGAAGGCGTCGTACAGCGACGGCTGGGCGAGCACGGTACTGCCCGCGACCACGACGTCGTCGACGACCACCCCACGGGCGGCGAGCCGTTCGACCAGCGCGGCCAGGGCGCGGCCCGCCTCGGCGATCACGGTGCGGGCGAGTGCGGATCCGGCCTCGGCGGCGGCGAAGACGGCCGGGGCGTGCCGGCCCCACTCGGCGGAGGGGGACGTCACGTGCTCCAACGCGGCGCCGAGCGCGGGGACATCGGGGACGTCGAACCCGGCCAGCAGGCTGAGCGCCAGTGCGTCGGGTTCCTCACCGCGGTCGTGTGCCGCCCATACGGCACGGACGGCCTCGCGGACGAGACCGGCGGCGCCGCCCTCGTCGCCGAGGAGCGCGCCCCAGCCGCCGACCTGGACCGCGGTGCCGTCGGCGAAACGGCCCACCGCGACGGAGCCGGTGCCGGCCACCAGGCCGACCCCCTTGTCCAAGCCCGCGGCCGGGACCAGCAGTTCGGCGTCGCCCACGACCAGCGCGGGGGCGTCGAAGTGCAGTTCGAGAGCGGTGCGGATCTGCGCGCACTGGCGCGGGGTCTCGCAGGCGTGCCCGCCGACGGCGAGGGCGGACGGGCGGGCGCCCGCGGGGAGCGCGTCGGCGGCCAGCGCGGCCAGCCAGCCGACGGCGGCCACCGGGTCGTGCGGCCGCCAGCCGCTGCTGGAGCGGACGTGATCGGCCACCAGGGTGTCGCCCGCGTACGCGCGGAGCTGGGTCTTGGTGCCGCCCACGTCGATGCCGACCACCAGGCGTGCCATGTCCTGCACAGGTCCTCTTTCGTCGGTGCGTTGTGTGCTGCGACGGTGGGCGAACCGTGCCTGGAGGCAGGGGAGTTGATGAACTCGGGAAGCCCCGGGACGGGCTTCTGACGGACCACGGCAGGCGAGTACCGTGACGTTCGTTAGGAAGTTAACTAACGAAGTACAGTGCGTGTCAATAGGCGTCACGAACTCGGCTTCCCCGGCCTCTCGTCGGGTCGGGAACGCAGGACGCCAGGGCAACCCATCGCCGCCTCCCGCCGAGCCGATCGGCCCTGGAGAGCGGCCCGTGACCTGGGGGAAGTGTGGAAGATGACGTGGTAAGAGCCCCCCGTCTGACCGAGAGCGCAGGCGCCGTATTCGCCGTGCTGGCCCAGGCGGGCACCGCGACGCGGCCGCAGCTCGCGAGTCTTGCGCGGCTGTCCAAGCCGACGGTCTCCTCCGCCGTCGCGGAACTGGAGGGCGTCCACCTCGCGGCGCACTCCGGTACCTCCTCCGGCGGTACCGGCCGCAGTGCCGCCGTATACCGTCTCGGCCCGGCCGCGGGCGCCGTGCTCGCCGTGGACCTGGGGCCCGCACTGACCCGGGTACGGGCCTGTGCTCTGGACGGCAGCCTGCTCGCCGAGGCCACCGGCCCCCGGGAGGACGCCGCCGACGTCGTACGGGACGCCCTCTCCGCGCTGCCCGGGGACGCCCCGCTGCGCACCATCGTGGTGGCCGTCGGTGACGTCACCGCACCTCAGCGCATGCGGCCCGCCACCGCCAAGGCCGGCCCCGTCTTCGACGCGGTGACCGTCGCGCTGCCGCCCGGAGTGCCCGTCCATCTGGAGAACAACGTCAACTGCGCCGCGCTCGCCGAACTGCACGAGGGCTCGGCCCGCGGCCGTCACACCTTCGGCTATCTGCGGATCGGCGTCGGTATCGGTCTCGGCATCGTCGTCGGCGGACAGGTGCTGGCCGGGGCCAACGGCGCGGCCGGGGAGCTCGCCCGGCTGCCCTACCCCTGGGACGACGGCCTGGAGCCCCGCCACGAGGCCCTGGAGGAGTACATCGGGGCCCGCTCCCTGCTGCGCCGGGCCGCCGAGGCCTGGCCGGACACCGACGGCAGCTGCCCCCGCACCGCCGAGCAGCTCTTCGCCCGGGCCGCGGAGGGCAGTGCCGCCGCCCGCGCGATGGTCGACCGGCACGCCGTGGACGTGGGCCGGCTGGCCGCCGCCGTGACCGCCGTACTGGACCCCGGACTGCTTGTGCTGGGCGGCAGCACCGGTGCGTTTCCGCAGCTCCTGCCCGGTGTGCGGGCCGAGCTGGAGCGGCTCAGCTGGCCCACCGAGGTGGTCAGCAGCCAGGTCGGTGATCTCGGCACGGTCGTGGGCGCCGCCCGCCTCGCGGTGGCCCGAGGAGTCCAAACCGTGACCCAGGTGGCGCGGACGAAGGATTGACGGTTTCGGACTCGGTCTGCCAATGTCCGGACAAGCGCTTTCTAAGTCGGCCGGGACGCCGACTTGGCGCGAGCTTCCCGCCCGTACTCGACGTACGGCAACCGCACGAGGGCGTGCCCGTGCGGTGACGGCCACAGCGGCCGGGGATCCTCGCCCGTCAGGATGACGCGGCCGGGCGAGGCCGCGCCCTCGGAAAGCAAACCTCCTGCAAACTGCACCCGTGCCGCCAAGGTCGGCGCCGTGCTCCGTCCCCTACGACGAAAAAAAGGGATCGATGATGACCACTGTGGGTGTGCGGCGCTCTAGCCGTCTCGGCCGCGGCGGCATGCGCCGCCTGGTTTCCCTCGCTGCCGCTGTCACGGCGGGTGCTCTGACGCTCACCGCCTGCGGCGGGGACTCCGGTTCGGGTGGGACCTCCAAGTCCCTGACGTTCTGGATCTCCACGGTTCCGGGGCAGGACGCGGGCTGGAAGAAGATGGTGGCGCAGTACGAGAAGGAGACCGGCGTCAAGGTCAAGCTGGTCAACATCCCCTACGACGGCTACGCGACGAAGCTGCGCAACTCCGCGCAGGCGAACTCGCTGCCCGACGTGGCGGCCGTGCCGGCGCTCGACCCGATCTGGTCGAACAAGCTGATCGACCTCAGCGAAATCGCCAACAACAAGACAAACAAGATCAACACCAACTTCGTCGCCAAGGACTCCTCCGGGAAGGTGCTGTCCATCCCCTCGGACGTCACCGCGTCCGGCATGTTCATCAACAAGTCGCTGTTCGAGAAGGCCGGCGTCGACTACCCGACCTCGCCCGACAAGACCTGGACCTGGGACGAGTTCATCAAGGCGGCGAACGAGGTCCGTGAGAAGACCAAGGCCAAGTACTCCCTGACCTTCGACCAGTCGCCGTCCCGGCTGCGCGCCATGGTCTACGAGATGGGCGGCAAGTACGTCCACGCCGACGACTCCGGCAAGTTCTCGGTGGACGACGCGACCAAGAAGGCCGTGAAGACCTTCGTCGGATGGAACGACGACAAGACCATGCCGAAGTCGGTGTGGACCAGCGGCGCCGACCCGTCGGCCATGTTCCAGAGCGGTGACGTCGTCGCCTACTGGTCCGGCGTGTGGCAGGTCGCCGCCTACTCGGAGAGCATCACGAAGTTCGAGTGGGCGAGTGTCCCGACCCCTGCCCAGCCGGTGCAGGCGAGTGACGTCAACAGCGGTGGCATGACGGTCGGCTTCAACAACAACGCCGACGCGGCCGCCGCCGCGAAGAAGTTCCTCTCCTGGCTGTACGAGCCGGCCCACTACAAGACGCTGTGCGAGACGTCCGGCTTCCTGCCGGTCGAGAGCGGTCTGAACCCGAAGTACCCCTTCAAGTCCGAGGCGGCGCAGGCGGCGTTCAAGCTGTACAACGAGTCCATCCCGCTCTACGCCCCGATCTCCGGCTACTTCAACAGCGCGCAGACGAACTGGGTGCTGAAGGGCAAGAGCCTCGCCGACGACCCGACCAAGGCGGAGCTCGGCAAGGCGATCAACGGCGAGCAGTCCTCCGACAAGGCCCTGCAGAACATCGTCGACGGCTACAACCAGCAGGTCGGCGGCTGAGCGTAGGCCGGCAGTCCCGGGCGGCGGAGTCCCGACCCCGCCGCCCGGGCCCGCGGACATCACCCACGTGATGCCGGGCTCATGGCCTGAGCCTCCAGGCACCCATTCCACCAGCACGGAGTCAGGAAGATGACCAAACGCGCCCCGGACGTTTCGGACGTGTCCGTGAGCCCGCCCAGGAGACGAAGCAAGTACACCCTCGCCCCGCTCGTCCTCATCTCGGGCAACGTCGTGCTCTTCGCGCTGTTCTTCGTCTGGCCGGCGGTGATCGGGCTCGTCTACTCCTTCACGAACTACACGGGCGTGGGGGCGTTCCAGTTCGTCGGACTGGACAACTACCAGAAGCTGCTCGGGGACTCGACCTTCTACGACGCGACGACCCGCACGCTGCTGTACACCGTGCTCTTCGTTCCGCTGAACTTCGTGTTGTCGCTGCTCATCGCCAACGTGCTGGTGAGCAAGCACGCCAAGGGCGCGTCGGTCGCCCGCATCTTCTTCTTCATCCCGTGGCTGCTGTCGCCCATCATCGTGGGTGTCCTGTGGCGGTGGCTGTTCGGTGAGAACTTCGGACTGGTCAACTACTTCATCGAGAAGTTCGGCGGAAGCGCCGTTCCCTGGCAGTCGAACGCGGACCTGTCACTGATCGTGGTCGTGGTGGCGGCGGCCTGGGCCTGGACGGGCTTCTCCATGCTGCTGTTCATCGCGGCGATCAAGAACGTCCCGACGTCGTACTACGAGGCGGCCGCCATCGACGGCGCCGGTCCGTGGCGCCAGTTCTTCAGCATCACCCTGCCGAGCATCGCCCCCACGTCCTTCATCGTCATCCTGCTCAACACGATCCACGCGATGAAGGAATACGCGGTGTTCGCCTCCCTCAACAACGGTGGCCCCGGAACGTCGAACAACCTGCTGGTCCAGTACATCTACCAGACGGGGTTCAAGTCGGGCCAGATCGGCTACGCGAGCGCCGCGTCGTTCGTGCTCATGCTCATCCTGATGGCCGTCGCGCTCATCCAGATGATGGTCAACCGGCGGGTGGAGAACCGATGACAACCACAGACATGCCCCGCAAGGTCGACGCCAGGCCCGGACGGCCTGTCCGCAAGAAGCGGTCCCGTGGCTCGGCCACCGGTGGGATTCGGCGCGCGATCGCCCCGACGACACTGCTGTGGGTCCTCGCGGGCCTCTACGGTGTGCCGGTGCTGTGGTTCGTCCTCAGCTCCTTCAAACCGGCGGGAGACCTGTTCTCCCTTCCGCTGACGGTGTTCCCCGACGACCCCACCGTGTCGGGTTACAAGGAGGCGTGGGCGAGCGCCAACTTCTCCGAGTACTTCATCAACACGGCCATCGTGTGTGTGGTCGCGACGATCCTCACCGTGGGAGTCAGCTGCTGCACCGGGTACGCGCTGGCCAAGTACGACAACAAGTGGCTCAAGGCGTTCTTCCTCTGCATCCTGGCCACCACGATGCTGCCGGCCGAGGTCATGCTCGCCCCGCTGTTCCTGGTCGTTCGCGACCTCGGCTTCTACAACTCGCTCTCCGGCATCATCCTCCCGGCCCTGCTCACCGCGACCGGCTGCTTCATGTTCCGCCAGTTCTTCCTGACGGTCCCCGACGAACTCATCGAGGCCGCCCGCATCGACGGCGCGAAAGAGCTGTCGATCTTCCTGCGGATCATGGTGCCGCTCTCCCGGCCCATCATGCTGACGCTCGCCATCCTGTCGTTCCAGTGGCGGTGGAACGACTACATCTGGCCGCTGCTGATGCTGAACGACCCGGACAAGTTCACGGTGCAGATCGGCATCCAGAGCCTCGTCGGCGCGCAGAACATCAACTGGTCGGTACTGCTCGGCGGATCGGTCATCTCCATGATCCCGCTGATCGTCATCTTCCTGGTGTTCCAGAAGTACGTCATGAACGCCGACATCAACGCCGGACTGAAGGACTGATCTTGCCCCACCCGCTCGACCACGAGTTCGTCCGCTCGGCGGCCCGCGCCGCCGACCGGTCGGCCGCCCCCCTGGCGGCCGACCCGGACGTGGAACCCGTCGGCGTGCCGCACCGTGGTCTGGCGCGGCGGGTGAAAACCCTGACAGCGGCATACCGTTCCCCGGACTCGGCGCTGCACGGCAGCGGACAGGCGGTCGCCGCCGCGATGACCCACCTCCGCGCCCTGCGGGCCGTGCAGACGCCCTCCGGCCTCTTCGCGGGCGGCGACAACGTCCAGTCACCGCCCGACTCCGCGTTCACCGTCAACGACGTGTGCGACGCGTACGTCCTCGCCGCCGACGCGGGACCGGAACTGGCCGAGGTGACGGCCGCGCTCGCCGAGATCGCCGACGCCGCCACCGCCAGTCTCCTGACCGGTGGCGTGCACACCCCGAACCACCGCTGGGAGCTGAGCGCGGCGCTCGCCCGCCTGCACCGGTCCTTCCCCGACGACCGGCTGCTCGACCGCGTCGAGGAGTGGCTCGCCGAGGGCGTCGACATCGACGCGGAGGGCCTGTACTCGGAACGCAGCGCCGTCTACGCGTCCATCGTGACCAACCCGGCGCTGCTGTTGCTGGCCGAGGTGCTCGGGCGTACCGACCTGCCGGCCGCCGTCGAACGCAACCTCGCCGCGACCCTCGACCTGATCAGGCCGGACGGCACGGTGGAGACCGTCCACTCGCGCCGCCAGGACCAGAGGCTGTCGTTCGCGCTGTGGCCCTACCTGCCGCACTACCGGCTGCTCGCGATCCGTACCGGCCGGGGCGACTTCGCCCGTGCGGCCCGCCTGGCGGCCGCCGACGGCATCGACGACTCCGACCTGCTCGCCCAGACCCTCCTCACCCCGGATCTGTGCCGCGCCCTGCCGGCCCCGGACGCGGAGAAGCTCCCGCGCAGCCGGTTCCTCCCCACCGCACGCCTGGCTGCACACGTCTCGGCCACCGCGCACACCGTGGTGTACGGCGGCTCCGACGTGCCCGAGCACCGGCGCATCCGCTCGGGCCTCGCCTGCAACCCCACCTTCCTGCGCCTGTTCGCCGGTGCCGCCGTCCTCGACGCGGTCCGCCTCTCGCGGGCGTTCTTCGACCTGGGCCCGTTCCGTGCCGCCGACATGGAACAGCTCGCCGACAACCGGTACCGGCTCACCCAGACCCTCACCACCGCCTACTACCAGCCGCTCCCGAAGGACCGCAGGCGCGACGACGGTGCCTACCGCCTGGTGGACGAGGGCCGCTTCTCCGCGGCGATGGCCTTCCCCGACCGCCCTCAGGACGAGATCTCCCACACGACCCGAGTCGAGGTCGACCTGCGGGAGGACGGGGCCGACCTGCGGATCGACATCAGCGGCCCACCGGTGCCCTGGGCCCTCGAACTGACCTTCCGGCCGGGCGGCGAGCCGCAGGGCGCCGTACCGCTCGGCGACGGAAGCTGGTGCCTGACGACCGAGCCGTTGACCTACCGCGTCGGCGACGACGAGATCCGGGTCGAGGCCGCCGTCGAGAAGGGCGAGCCGCTCGCCGGACCGGACCGGACCGACGTACTGCGCTACGACCCGGGCCAGGACTACACCGTGGTCGGCGGCACCGACGCGACGACCGGACATCGCGTCTACCTCGGTGGGCACGGACCGCAGACACTGACCCTCACCCTGCGCGCCACGACCGTCCCAGTCATGAAGGACTGATTCCCGTGCACCTCCCTCGTCAGCTCGGCCCGTTGCACGACCTGCCGGACGCCCCGGAGGCCTACGACGCCGTCCTCGCCGACGTCACCGAGCAGGCCCTCGCCCGGCTGACGCCCGAGGGCAGTCTCGAACACCCCGACTGCGTCGACGACATCGGCGACACCTCGCTCGGCATCACCTCGCTGCTGGCGTTCGCCTGGCAGCGGAGCAAGGACCCGAGACTGCCGGAGGCGGTCGGCCGCAGTCTCGCCTTCCATCTGCGCGAGCGGGTGTACACTGACGACAACCCGGGCTACCCGAACCTGAAAGTCCGCAACTCCGGTCTGCCGTACGCCCGTTACACCCTGGCGGCGGGCGCGCACCCCATCGGTGACTGGCCGAGCACGGTGTGGGCGCTGCTCCAGGCGGTGAACGTCCTCGACGCGGCGGAGGGCCTGGTCGAGGACGAGCAGCGCGCCGAACTCCTCGACGTGGCGCGGGGCTACTGGCGCTGGCTGACCGAGGCGACCTTCTTCAACCCGCAGGAGGCCGGCAACCAGGCGATCGGCTGTGTGGTCGGCGGCCTGATGCTGGCGGCCCATCTGCCGGGTGCGGAGGGGGAGTCGGTTCGCGCGCGGGCCCTCAAGCTGTACAGCGACGAGATCCGCGCCCACCGGGTCACGGACCGCGGCGCGGCGCTGCCCCCCGAGCACGGCGGCGCCTACGACAACAACTACGGCCCGATCTCCCTGTCCTTCCTCGCCCAGGCCCACCGGATCAGCGGCGAGGAGATCTTCGCCGAGGACGGCGACACCCTGGCCCGCTACATCGACGCCCGCCTGACGGGCGGCGGCTTCGACAACGGCGGCCCGCGCTACAGCGAGCAGCACTCCGCCTTCGAGTCGGTCCTGGGCCTGCGCTACTTCGGCGCCCGCATCGACGCCGACCTCGGCCGCTACCGCGGCGACTCCCGCTGGGCCCGGCACGCGGTCAAGGAGGACGGCGGGGTGGACGGTCACTTCGCCTGGATGCTGGTCTGGCAGATCCAGGACACCACGCCCTGGCACCGGGAGCCGTCCACGACGACCGCACGCCACCAACTGCGCGCGGGCACGGTCTCGGTGGCCTTCGACTCCAGGATGACTCCGGCCGTGGTCGAGGCGGCGGGCACCTACTACCTGCCGGCGGCGGTGAACCGCCAGCACGGCTTCGGCCCGGTGGTCGACGGCTTCCTGCTGTGCCGTCCCATGGGCGAGGTCCGTGTCCGCGACGTCCGCGCAGACGGCCTCACCGCCAAGCTGGTCACCAAGCCGGTCGTCGGCCGCGACCACGTTCTGCGCCACATCCAGTCCCTGTACGTCACCGACGGCACCAACCTGTGGACCACGGTCACCGTGGAACGGCTCCCCGGCACGCCCTACCTGCTGGCCGGGCTGCCGTACGCGCAGGACGACGGCGACCGGGTGCGGCGGACGGCCGAGGGCCAGGTGACCGCCGTGGGGACGCTGCGGCTGACGCACCCCGAGGAACAGGGCATCGACCACTTCGACGCCCGCTCGGAGACGACCCAGGAGCTGGCCGCCTTCGCGCTGGCCGCCGACCCCCGCGGCTACGGCAACCCCGACGAGGGCTGGCGCCACCTGGTCAGCTCCACGGCCCTGGAGGCGGAGCCCGCCCCGGACGCCCCGGACGACCTGCACGCCTTCGCCGTCCGCTACGGCCCCGCGGGCGCCCCCTGCACGGCGGCCTTCGCACACGACGGCGCCGGACTGACCGTACGCACCGAGGCGTTCACGGCGAGGATCGGTGACCCGGCGGGCGACTCCCGGGGGGAGCCGGAACTGACGCTGGCGGCCTGCTGAGGCTCGGGGTGGTGCCGGCCTTCACGTCCGGCACCACCAGGTCGGCCCGGTCCCGAGTGGCCGCCACCGACTCCGCGTTGCGCTGGTCCGAGCGCAGCACCCATGCCACCGCTTCGTCGTGGGTCTTGCCGAACTCCTCGTGCCGGGCGACCAGCCGGCGCACCCGCTCGTCCTCGTCGAGTTCGCAGAACCACACCTCGTCCAGAGCGGGCCGGACTCGCGTCCACGAGCCGGTGCCGAGGAGCAGGTAGTTTCCCTCGGTCACGATCAGACGGGCGCTCGGGGGCACCGGGATCGCCCCGGCGATCGGCTGCTCCAGCACCCGCTCGAAGCCCGGGGCGTACACGATGTCGCCGTCCGGCTCCTCGCGCAGCCGCCGCAGCAGGGCCGCGTACCCGGCCGCGTCGAAGGTCTCGGGCGCCCCCTTGCGGTCGCGCAGACCGAGCCGGTCCAGCTCCACGTCGGCGAGATGGAAGCCGTCCATGGGGACGTGCGCCACCCACGGCTCACCGGAGCCGTTGAGCGCGCGCACCAGATGTTCGGCGAGGGTCGTCTTGCCGGCGCCGGGGGACCCGGCGATTCCGAGGACCGCCCGGCCCCCGGGGCGGCTCAGGGCACGGGCCCGGTTCAGGAGATCGTCGAAGGTCAGCGCCACACCGCAGAGTGTGCCATCCGGTACCGAGTCGATGACTTCGGGTCGGCCAGGCACCCTGGAGTACGGAAGGAGCCTCAGCCGTGCGCCATGACCCCCATGACTCCCGCGACCCCGACGACGAGGCGCAGATCCGCGCGCTCATCACGGGGTGGGCCGAAGCCGTCCACCGCGGTGACCTCGCCGGCGTGCTCGCCGGCCACGCCCAGGACATCGTGATGTTCGACGTGCCGCCGCCCCACCACGGCATCCGGGGCCTCGCCGCCTACCGCGCGCACTGGCCGCCCTTCTTCGCGTGGCAGGCCCAGGGCGCCCGCTTCGACATCGAGACCCTCGACATCACCGCGGGCACCGACGTCGCCTACGCCCACGCCCTGCTGCGCTGCGGCACCCCGGAGGAGTTCGACGCCCACCCCGGCTTCCGGCTCAGACTCACCTTCGGCCTGCGCAAGGAGCACGGCCGCTGGCTGGTGGCCCACGAGCACCACTCGTTCCCGCACGACTGAATCCACCTGCCTGCGACCGGGCCGACAGGGAACCGGGTGTGTATGACGGAGCTCGGTCTGCCAGAAGAGATCAAGGCCTGCCTGTTCGACCTCGACGGGGTCGTCACCAGGACGGCCGTCGTGCACGCGGCCGCCTGGAAGGAGATGTTCGACGCGTTCCTGCGCGAACGCGAGGGTGAGCACTTCCGGCCCTTCGACGACCACGACTACGACGAGTACGTCGACGGCCGCCCCCGCGCCGACGGCGTACGCACCTTCCTCGCCTCCCGCGGCATCGAACTGCCGGAGGGGAGTCCGAAGGACCCGCCGGGCGCCGAGACGGTCAACGGCCTCGGCAACCGCAAGAACGACCTCGTCCTGGAGAAGATCCGCACCGACGGGGTCGAGGCCTACGACGACACCCTGGCCTACATCCGGGCGGCCCGCGCACAGGGCCTGCGCACCGCGATCGTCTCCTCCAGCGCCAATTGCCGTGACGTACTGCGGGCGATCGACGCCGAGGACCTCTTCGACGTACGCGTCGACGGCGTCGTGGCGGCCGAGCGCGGGCTGCCCGGCAAGCCGCGCCCCGACACCTTCCTCGCCGCCGCCCACGACCTGGGCCTGGACGCACCCCGCTCCGCCGTCTTCGAGGACGCCCTCGCCGGCATGGACGCGGGCCGCGCCGGCGGCTTCGGATACGTCGTCGGCCTGGACCGCGTCGGACAGACCGACGCCCTCTACGCGCACGGCGCCGACGTGGTCGTGAAGGGCCTCGCCGAACTGGGAGGACACGCGTGATCACCCACCGCTCCTACACCGTCGAGCCCTGGGCCGTCCGCGAGACCGACCTCAACCTCGACGTCCTCGCGCAGAGCGAGTCCGTGTTCGCCCTGTCCAACGGCCATGTCGGCTGGCGCGGCAACCTCGACGAGGGCGAACCGCACGGCCTGCCCGGCTCCTACCTCAACGGCGTCCACGAACTGCACCCGCTGCCGTACGCCGAGGCCGGATACGGCTATCCGGAGTCCGGCCAGACGGTCATCGACGTCACCAACGGCAAGATCGTGCGGCTCCTCGTCGACGACGAGCCCTTCGACCTGCGCTACGGCCGTCTCGTCGCCCACGAACGCGCCCTCGACCTGCGCCGGGGCGTCCTGGAGCGGTCCTGCGAGTGGGTCTCGCCGGCGGGCTCGCGGATCCGGGTGCGCTCGACCCGGCTCGTCTCGCTCACCCAGCGGGCGATCGCCGCCGTGGCCTACGAGGTGGAGCCCGTCGACAGCCGCACCCGCGTGGTGATCCAGTCCGAGCTGGTCAGCAACGAGAGCCTGCCCGCCCCGAAGAACGGCGATCCGCGCGCCTCGAAGGCCCTCAAGTCGCCGCTGGAGCACGAGGAGGGCTTCGCCGACGGCACCCGGCTGCGGCTCGTGCACCGCACTCGGCACAGCGGACTCAGGGTCGCGGTGGCCGCCGACCACGTCGTCGACGGGCCCGAACGCACCACCACGAGCAGCGAGGAGACGGTGGACCTGGCCCGGCTGACCGTCACCTCCGTCCTGGAGCCGGGACAGCGGCTGCGGATGGAGAAGCTGGTCGCCCACGGCTGGTCCGGCGCCCGCTCCCGGCCCGCGATGAGCGACCAGGTCGACGCGGCCCTGGCGGCCGCAGCCCACAGCGGCTGGGACGGGCTCCTGGACGAGCAGCGCGGCTACCTGGACGACTTCTGGGCGCGCGCCGACGTCGAGGTCGACGGCGACGAGGAGATCCAGCAGGCGGTCCGTTTCGCCCTCTTCCACGTCCTTCAGGCGGGCGCCCGCGCCGAGCAACGGGCCATCCCCGCAAAGGGGTTGACCGGTTCCGGGTACGACGGGCACGCCTTCTGGGACACCGAGACCTTCGTCCTGCCCCTGCTCACCTACACCGAGCCGGGGGCCGTCTCCGAGGCCCTGCGCTGGCGTCAGAAGACCCTGCCCGCAGCCCGTGAGCGCGCCGAACAACTCGGCCTCCACGGCGCCGCGTTCCCCTGGCGGACCATCGAGGGCTCCGAGGGGTCGGCGTACTGGCCCGCCGGTACGGCCGCCTTCCACGTCAACGCGGCCGTCGCGGACGCCGTGGTGCGCTACACCGAGGCCACCGGCGACACCGGCTTCGAACGCGACACCGGCGTGGAACTCCTCGTGGAGACGGCCCGGCTGTGGCGCTCGCTCGGCCACCACGACCACCACGGCGTCTTCCACATCGACGGCGTCACGGGACCCGACGAGTACAGCGCGGTCGCCGACGACAACACGTACACCAACCTCATGGCCCGGGCGAACCTCCTCGCGGCCGCCGAGGCCTGCGGCCGCCACCCCGAGCAGGCCGCCGCGCTCGGCGTCGACGACGAGGAGAACGCCGCCTGGCGGGACGCCGCCGAGGCCGTGCACATCCCCTACAACGACGAGCTCGGCGTGCACGAACAGCACGCGGGCTTCACCCGCTACCAGCAGTGGGACTTCGCCGGTACCCGCGCCGACCAGTACCCGCTGATGCTCCACTTCCCCTACTTCGACCTGTATCGCAAACAGGTGATCAAACAGGCGGACCTGGTGCTGGCGATGTACCTGTGCAGCGGCTGGTTCGAGGAGTTCCACGACGAGGAGCAGATCGCCCGCAACTTCGCCTACTACGAGCCCCTGACCGTACGGGACTCCTCCCTGTCGGCCTGCGTCCAGGCGGTCGTCGCCGCCCGCGCCGGACATCTGTCCCTCGCCTACGCCTACACCGCCGAGGCGGCGCTGATGGACCTCGCCGACCTGGAGAACAACACCCGCGACGGACTCCACATCGCTTCCCTCGCCGGCACGTGGACGGCCCTGGTCGCCGGGTTCGGGGGGCTGCGCCGCGACGGCGACTCCCTCCGCTTCGCGCCCCGGCTGCCCGAGCGGTTCAGCCGCCTCGCCTTCAACCTGCGGCTCCTGGACCGCTGTCTGCGGGTGGAGATCGGCCCGGACAAAGCGACGTACACCCTGCTGTCCGGCACCCCGCTGACGATCCGCCACCACGGCACCCCGCTGACCCTGAACGGCGACGGCCCCGTCGTCCGCCCCGTCCCACCTTCCGACCACCGCCCGGCCCCGCGACAGCCCCGACACCGCGACCCGCACGCCCGCTGACCGCGCACGGGTGACCCCGACGGGCACCACTTGGCCGAACCCCACCCCGCGCTCCGTCCTGCAACGGGATACTTTGTCCGTGTTTCGCAGGCTTTCTGTGAGGGGTGGAGCATGGCGCACGGCGAAAGGGCACTGCTCGTCGGTACGCGACGACGTACGCCCGAGGCCCTGTTCGGCGCCTCCCGGCGGGCCGCGGGAGACCGGGCGATCGCCGCGGTGGCCGTCGCCTTCACCCTGGCCCAACTCGTCCTCGTCCGCCCCGGCATGGGCCTCGGCTGGGACGAGACCGTCTACGTCAGCCAGGTCGGCACCCAGGCCCCGGCCGCCTTCTTCAGCGCCCCGCGCGCCCGTGGGGTCCCGCTGCTGGTGGCGCCGATCGCGAGCTGGTCCACCTCGACCGAGCTTCTGCGCGTCTACCTCGCCGTCCTGTCCGGCGCCGGGCTGTACCTGGCCCTGCGCACGTGGCGGGGCCTCTTCCCGGCCCGCGTCGTCGCCGTCGGCGGCGCCCTGTTCGCCTCCCTGTGGATCACGCTCTTCTACGGCCCCCAGGCCATGCCCAACTACTGGGTCGCCGTCGGCGCGCTGGGCGTTGTCGGCTGCTTCCTGAAGGCCGGTGAGAACCCGAGGGCACTGTGGGGAGTCGTGGCGGGTGCCGCGCTCATGGCGTTGATGCGGCCCACCGACGCCGTCTGGGTCACTCTTCCGCTGTTCGGCGTCGCGGCCCTCGCCCGGCACTGGCGGTCCGTCATCGCCTTGGCGGCCGGGCTGGTCGTGGGGGGCGTCCAGTGGGTGATCGAGGCCTACGCCGACCACGGGGGCCTGGCCGAGCGGCTGCACGAGGCCTCCCGCATCCAGGGCGGCCTCGGCCTGCACCTCTCCGTCGACGACCAGCTGCGCAGCATGAGCGGCCGCACCCTGTGCCGCCCCTGCACCGGCCCCCTGCCCGACCTCGCCGTCATGGCCTGGTGGTTCGTCCTCCCGCTGCTGGCGGCCGCCGGCCTGGTGGTCGCGGTCAGGGCCCGGCGGACGCGGCGCACCCTCGTTCCGCTGGTCTGCGCCACCACGGCCGCCGTCCCCTACCTGTTCATGATCGGATACGCGGCTCCCCGCTTCCTGCTGCCCGCCTACGCGCTCCTCGCGATCCCGGTCGCCGACGCGCTGTTCCACCTCGCGACCACCCCGTCCGGCCGGTGGCGCCCGCTCGCGGCGACCGTGCTCGCGATCGGCCTGGCGGGACATCTCGCGGTGCAGTACGCCGTCCTGGAGCGCACAGTGCGTCGCACCACGGACCATCACCGCGACTGGGCCCGCACCGCTGCCGAGCTGCACCGCCTCGGGGTCCGCCCGCCCTGTCTGCTCACCGGCCATCTGTCGATCCCCGTCGCCCACTACGCCGGGTGCGCGTCGGCGGCGGCCGGCGGCCACAACGCCAACAGCACCGTGTCCGGGATCGTCGGCGCGTCCCGTCGTATCCCCGTCGCCGTACTCACCCGTCCCGGCGGCTCGCCACCCTCCTACGCCCGCGGCTGGCAGACCCTTCCCGCCGCCGCGATGGACATCCACCTCGCGCCCCACGCGGGCGGATCCGAATGACGAGTGAGCGGCTCGCCGTCACCCCCACCCGAAGACACGCCTACTGGCAGCTCGCGCTCACGTTCGCCGTCCTGGCCGCCGTGGGTGCTCTGGCCCGGCGTCACTGGCCGGTGCTGGAGACCGGGGCCGTGCGGCTCGCCGTCGCCGACCAGGGCTGGCTGCTCGTCGCCGCCACGGCGGCCGCCGCGACCTGGGCGTGCTCGGCGCTCGCCCAGCAGGGCGCGGTGCTACGGCCGCTGCCGCCGGGGCGCCTGGTCGCCGCTCAGTTCGCCGCCACCGCCGCCAACCAGTTGCTGCCCGCCGGTCTCGGCACCGGTGCGGTCAACCTGCGCTTCCTGATGCGCTGCGGGATCTCGGCCGGGCGCTCGGCGACCGCGCTCGCGGTCAAGGCCACGGCCGGCGGGCTGTCGCGGGCCGCCCTCATCGCCGTACTCGCGACGGCCTGGCCCGGTGTTCTCCGGCTTCCGCGTCCCGGCGCGGGGTGGCCGGCCCTGGTCGGGGCCGCCGCTGTCCTGGCCGTGTTGCTGACGGCCGCGCGGCGGCCGCGGTGCCGGACGGCCCTCGCCCTCGTCCTGGCCGACATCAAGGCGATCCACGCACGACCGCACCGGGCGGCGGCCCTGTGGGGCGGCTCGCTGGGCTTCGCCGTGCTGCACGCGCTCGTGCTGATCGCCGTGACCCGGGCCGTCGCGCTGCCGCTGGCCCTGCCGCTCGTGGCCCTGATCTACTTCGCCGCGAGCAGCGCGGCTGCCCTGCTGCCCACCCCGGGCGGACTCGGCTCCCTCGACGCGGCGCTCGCCCTCGCCCTCACCGCCGGGGGAGCGAGCGGTGCGGCGGCCGCCTCCGCGGTGCTCGGCTACCGGCTGCTGACCGTGTGGCTGCCGCTGATCCCCGGCCTGCTGGTGCTCGCCGTGCTCGTCCGCCGCAAGGCGCTGTGAGCGCGAGGGGAGTTTCCGGTCCTGGTGCTTCTGGTAGGACTTCGGATGTCGGTCCGTAGGCGAGGGGGAATGCCATGACGTGGAACGAGAACGGTGGACGCCTGGGGGAGGAGTTCTTCACCCCGGGGTCCTCGTCCTTCACCGAATTCCTGGCGGCCCACCGCCCCGAACTGCTCAGCATCCGCCGTATGTTGCCCGACGGCGTTCGGGCCGCACCGGACCAGGTGCCGCACGGCACCACCGTGCTGGCCCTGTCCTACCGCGACGGCGTCCTCATCGCCGGCGACCGCCGGGCCACCATGGGCAACCTCATCGCCCAGCGCGACCTGGAGAAGGTGCACCCCGCGGACGACTACACGGCCGTCGCCTTCGCCGGCACCGTCGGACTCGCCCTCGACATGGTCAAGCTCTACCAGGTCGAACTGACGCACTTCGAGAAGATCGAGGGCGTCGCCATGACCCTCGACGGCAAGGCCCGCAGGCTCGCCGGAATGATCCGGCAGAACCTCGGCCAGGCCATGCAGGGCCTCGCCGTGGTCCCCCTCCTCACCGGCTACGACCCCTCCGCGCCCGAGGGCGAACGCGGCCGCATCTTCAGCTTCGACGTCGCCGGCGGGCTCTACGAGAAGACCGACTTCCATGCCGAGGGCTCCGGATCGCCGTATGCCAGGGGCGCGCTGAAGAAGCTGTTCCGCAAGGGCCTCGACCGCCGCGAGGCCACCCTCGCCGCGCTCCAGGCGCTCTACGACGCCGCCGACGACGACTCCGCCACCGGCGGGCCCGACATCAACCGGCGGATCTTCCCCATCGTCTCCCTCATCACCGAGGACGGCTTCGAGCGGCTGCCGGAGACGGAGACCGAGGAACTCAGCCGCGAGATGGTCGAGCAGCGCCGCACCAGGCCGGACGGACCCAACGCGAGACCCTGACAGGGCACTTTCCCCGGCCGTGGGAAAGACGTGCCACGGCCTTTACTGCACGCTCCTTGCAGCTGCCGGTGGATGGAACAAGGCTGCTGATCGCGGCCGTACCTCCCGAAGAAGGATCCCCCGCCCGAACACGGCCGCCCCTGACCCCGCTCCGCCCCACCTCCCCGCCGCGTCCGTGGCGGCTCCATGACGCGGCAGGAGTGGGTCAGGGCGGGCGACGCGCCGGGTCCGCTCATGTCCGGCCAGGTGCGCACCTCTCAGGCCCGCACCTTGAACTCCTTGCGCCACTTGGTGAACTGCTGCTCCGGATCGCCGGTGTACGACCACGGAGTGCGGGTGCCGCGGCGGTCCAGCATCCGCAGCAGGGGCACGGCGATCTCGGCGAGGCCCGCGTGGCAGGCGGCGTGGGTGAGGTAGTTGAGGTCGCGGAGTTCGCCGGGGAGGATCTCCTGTTCGGTGCGGCCCATGATCCAGCGCTGGAAGGTCCGCCGTACGTCACTGACCGCGCCGTCGTGCCGCCAGTGCTGCCCCAGCGCCGCGGACGCCGACCGGTCCCCCTCGGCCGCGTCCACCGCGGCCCGGTACTCCTCCACGCGCGCGTACTGCACCAGCACCGGCAACGCGCACCCCGGCGGTGCCACCCCGGCCGCGTCACGGGCGAAGTCGTACATCAGACCGTGCGAGCCGTGCCAGCGGGACGAGTAGTAGTGCAGCACCTGGAGGTGTCCCTCGACGCTGTACGGATCCCGCGCGTGCAACTCGTCCCACCAGCGCCCCAGTTCCTGCCGCCGCACCCCGGACGGGTACAGCCGCGCCACCGAGATGAGGGAGGTCCACGGCGTCGGATCGTCCACGAACGCCTCGGCCGCCTGGAGACAGGCCATCACCGCCGCGTCGATACGCCGCTGGTCGATCGGCACCCCCCGCCCCGCGGCGATGGCCAGGTTGAACGCCCTGGCCGTCTCCGTGGCCGCCCGCAGCACCAGCGCGTCCCCGTTGTGCGGCTCGGCCGCCAGCCAGGACTCCACGGTCGAACTGCCCGCGCACGCCTGCCCCAGCACCCGCACCCGGTGGCCGCGCACCGGCCAGTCGGGCCCGGTCACCCGCAGCAGTTCACGCAGGCCCTGCCAGCGTCCGATGACGATGTCCTGGCGGGCGGTGGTGAGGGGGACGTCCCCGCAGTCGGGATCGAACTCGGGGGTGAATCGGTCTCTCGCCATCGCGCAACCCCTCAGAAGTCCGTGGGGAGACCCTCGTGGACGAGCGAAGGCCCGGCCGCCGGGCCGTCCGGAACGTAGTCCGCCTCGACAGTACGGCTCGCGTCGAGCCGCGCGGGCCGGTAGTAGTCGCTGCCCCGCCGCCAGTACCAGAACATCGGGACCAGCCCCACCGCCAGCCCGCCCACCCCGATCGAGATCGCGGCCGTGCTCAGCTCGCCCAGCGACTCGAAGAAGACCCAGAACATGAACAGGGCGCCCAGCAACGGCCACAGCCCGCCGAGCAGGAAGTCGGACGGAGACTTCAGCAGCATCTTGCGGTACGCGACGACGACCGCGAGCCCGGACAGGCCGTAGTAGACGGCGATCTGCAGACCGATTGCCGAGATCGCGTCGGAAAGGATGTCGCCCACCGAACCCAGGGCGTTGGAGGCGATGAACATCAGCAGCGCCACCGCGCCGACCACCACGATCGCCACCCACGGCGTGTTCCAGCGGCGGTGCACCCGGCCGAGGGCGGACGGCATCGTACGGTCCCGGCCCATCGCGAACAGCGAGCGCGTGACCTGGATCAGCGTGGTCTCCAGGGTGGCGATCGTCGACAGCATCACCGCGACGATCAGCAGCTTGCCGCCCCAGCCCGGCCAGATCTCCTCACCGAGCACGGCCAGTACGTTGGCGTCGTTGTCCTCGATCTGCTTCGAGGTGAGGATGACGTTCACCGCGATGGTGAACACCTCGAAGAGGAGGAAGACGATCCCGACGCCGATGAGGCCCGCGAGCCCCGTCGTGCGGCGGCTGTTGCGGGTCTCCTCGCTCAGGTTGCTCGTGACGTCCCAGCCCCAGTAGTAGAAGGCGGCGATCAGCGCACCCGAGGCGAAGCCCTGCATACCGTCGAAGTGGCCGAAGCCCAGCCAGGACCACTCGAAGGCACGCGCGTTGCCCGTGTGGAAGAGGGCGAGGATCGCGAACAGCGCCAGGATCGCGAGCTCCACACCCGACATGACGAGTTGGGCGCGCACGGTCAGCCGTGCCCCGCCCAGCACCACCAGCAGCATCAGCACGAACCAGGCCGCGCCCACGACGGTCGACAGCGCGGTGTTGTCCGCGAGGTCCTGGTCGAACAGGGCCAGCGTCATCGAACCGGCGGGCAGCGATCCGGCCACCATGAAGATGGTCGCCGAGATGACCAGCGCCCAGCCGCTGACGAAACCGAGAAAGGGGTGGAGCGTTCGCCCCACCCACGAGTAACTGGCGCCCGCGTTCACGTCGATCCGGCTGAGATAGCTGAACGCGAGCGCGATGCCCAGCATGGGTATCGCGCAGTACAGCAGAGCCGCCGGACTGGCCAGGCCCACCGCGCCGACCAGTACCGCGGTGGTGGCGGCGATCGAGTACGCCGGCGCGCTGCCCGCGACGGCCATCACCACGGTGTCGAAGGTACCGAGGGCATTGGCCTGCAGCCCTCTGCCCCTGCTGTTGCTCATGGTTGCGCTGCTTTCCGTAAGGCACGACGAACGGGCGGGGACGCCCGTACGGCGCAAGGAGATTGTGGGGAGTGGCTCCGCCCACGACCTCAGAGGGATGGCCTCGGCCGGGGCGGTGGAGAAACGGAGGGGCGTGGAGGGCCGTACGGTCGGTGCGTCGGCGGACGGTCACTCCGTGTGTGCGAGTGATGATAGCCCGATCCCTTGAGGCTTCAAGATTAACTGGGGGGTAACCTTCCGCACCGCCGACCGCCTTGCTCGTGCGGCCTTTTGAGGTTGGAGAGCGCGTACGGGGAAACGCGGATCAGGACCACGGATCAACCCCCTGCGCGAAGGAGGAGGCCCATGACCGGCGAACCGATGGCCGACGACGTCTACCAGCCCACCGGAACCAACGAGGAGCAGGAGGACGCGGCGCCGCTCGACCTCCAGGACGCCCTCGACGAACGGACCTACGACGACACCCTCGACGAGGGCTACTCGCCACCGGAGAAGCCCCTCGGCGTCACCCGGCACGGCACCACCGCCGCCGAGCAGCACGACGGCGAGACTCTCGACGAACGCCTCGCCCAGGAGGTCCCCGAGACGGCCGTGCCGGCCGGCGACGAGGTGGGCGACCTGCCGGACGGCGAGGGCGAGCCCGTGGACCCGCAGGCCGGCACCGACCGCGCCGGACGCCTCGTCGCCCCCGACGAGGGCGCCCACTCCGCCACCACGAAGGAGGAGGTCGCCACCGACGTCGGCATCGACGGGGGCGCGGCCGGCGCGGAGGAGGCCGCCGTGCACGTGGTCGAGGACCCAGAGGACCCAGAGGACCCCGACGGGCCCTGAGGGGGCTTCAGTCCCCGATCCGGTCGATCTGGCGGAGCTTGTTCGTGGCGTCCAGAGCCGCGACCTTGTAGGACTCCGCGAGCGTCGGGTAGTTGAACACCGCGTCGACCAGGTAGTCGACGGTGCCGCCGCAGCCCATCACGGTCTGCCCGATGTGGATCAGCTCGGTGGCCCCGGTACCGAAGCAGTGCACGCCCAGGAGGGTCCGGTCCTGCGGGGACACCAGCAGTTTCAGCATGCCGTGGGAGTCCCCGATGATCTGGCCGCGGGCGAGTTCGCGATAACGGGAGATGCCGACCTCGAAGGGCACGCTGTCCTCGGTGAGTTGGTCCTCGGTACGTCCGACGAAGCTGATCTCCGGGATCGTGTAGATGCCGATGGGCTGCAGGTGGTGCATCTGCCCGACCGGCTCGCCGAACGCGTGGTAGGCGGCCGACCTGCCCTGTTCCATGGACGTTGCCGCCAGCGCCGGGAAGCCGATCACGTCTCCCACGGCGTAGATGTGCGGCACCTCGGTGCGGTAGTGCTCGTCGACCGTGATCCGGCCGCGCCTGTCGGCGCTCAACCCGGCCTTGTCCAGGTCGAGTTCGTCGGTCAGGCCCTGCCGGCCGGCCGAGTACATCACGGCGTCGGCTGGGATCTTCTTGCCGCTCTCCAGGATCGTCAGCGTGCCGCGCGGGTGGAGTTCCACCGCGGCGACGGTCTCGCCGAAGCGGAACGTCACGGCGAGGTCGCGCAGGTGGTACTTGAGCGCCTCGATGACCTCGATGTCACAGATGTCGAGCATCCCGGCCCGCTTCTCGACGACCGTCACCTTGCTGCCGAGCGCGGCGAACATGGAGGCGTACTCCATCCCAATCACCCCGGCACCGACGATCACCATGGAGCGCGGGACGCGTTCGAGGGCGAGCACGTTGTCGGAGTCCATGATCGTGCGGCCGTCGAACTCGACGCTGTCCGGGCGTGCCGGGCGGGTGCCGGTGGCGATGACGATGTTCTCGGCGCTGAGCAGCCGTTCGTGGCCGGTGACCTCGCGCAGGGCGACGGTGTGCGGGTCGACGAAGCGGCCGGTGCCGGCGAAGAGGGGGATGTGGTTGCGGGAGAGCTGACTGCGGATCACGTCGACCTCGCGGCCCACCACGTGCTGGGTGCGCGCGGTCAGGTCGGCGACGGTGATGTCCTCCTTCAGCCGGTAGCTCTGTCC
This sequence comes from Streptomyces sp. NPDC048420, assembly GCF_040651535.1. Taxonomy (NCBI): domain Bacteria; kingdom Bacillati; phylum Actinomycetota; class Actinomycetes; order Kitasatosporales; family Streptomycetaceae; genus Streptomyces; species Streptomyces sp. NPDC048420. The sequence continues at coordinate 149,685 of NZ_JBEZKG010000011.1, read as the reverse complement.
GTACAGATCCCGCTGGGTGAGGCCGGTCAGGTACAGCACGGCCTCGCGCAGGGTCTTGGAGGGGATGGTGCCGGTGTGGATGGAGACCCCGCCGACCATGTCGGGGCGGTCGACGACGGCGACCCGGCGGCCCAGCTTGGCCGCGGCGATGGCGGCCTTCTGGCCACCCGGACCGGATCCGATGACAAGCATGTCGAAGTCGGGCACCCTCGGAAGTCTGGCAGCCGCGGGGCCCCTTTCGAAAGGGTGAGCCGTAAACCGGTCGAACCCGAATCGGCCCAGGCTACGCGGAAGTTGCCCGGAGACCGCCGACGATGTTCCGCAGCCCGCGACAGCTCCGGCGGACCGCGGGACAATACGGCCATGGGCCACCGACTCGCCGACGCGAGCACCCCGTCCCGCCTCGCCGCCCCCGACGAGGGCATCGGCCGGGACGAACTGGCGCTCGCCACCCGCAACCACGGTCTGCCGCTCGAAGCGATGCGCCACGACCTCACCCCGCCCGGCCTGCACTACGTCCTCACGCACTACGACATCCCGTACGTCCCGGACGACATCCCCTGGCACCTCACCGTCGGCGGCCGGGTCCGGCGCCCTCTCACCCTGACCCCGGCCGACCTGCGGGCTCTCCCGCGGGTCACCACCCGGGTCACCCTGGAGTGCGCGGGCAACGGCCGGGCTCTCCTCATGCCCCGCCCGGTCAGCCAGCCCTGGCTGGTCGAGGCCGTCGGCACGGCGGAGTGGACGGGTGTTCCGCTGCGGCTGCTGCTCGCGGAGGCGGGCGTCGAGGCCGACGCCGTCGACGTGGTGTGCACCGGCGCCGACCACGGGGTGGAACGCGGGGTCGAACAGGACTACCAGCGGGCCCTGCCCCTCGACGTGGCGACCGGGACCGAGCCCGAGGTGCTCGTGGCGTACGAGATGAACGGCGCGCCGCTGCCCCCGCAGCACGGCCACCCGGTCCGGCTCGTCGTGCCCGGCTGGTACGGCATGGCCCATGTGAAGTGGCTGCGCGACATCACCGTCACCGACACGCCGTTCACCGGGTTCCAGCAGAGCGTCGCCTACCGGCTCAGGCAGCACCCCGAGGACGAGGGCGAGCCGGTCACCCGTATCGCACCGCGCGCCCTGCTGGTCCCGCCCGGATTCCCGGACTTCATGTCCCGCACCCGCGTGGTACGGCCCGGCACGGTGACGCTGGAGGGACGCGCCTGGTCCGGACGGGCACCGGTGACCCGCGCCGAGGTGAGCACCGACGCGGGGCACACCTGGCACACGGCCGAACTCGAACCGGACACCGGTCACCGGTGGGCGTGGCGGCGCTGGAGTCTGCCCTGGACCGCGGAGCCGGGGGAGTACGTGCTCAGCGCACGCGCCACCGACGCCGAGGGCCACACCCAGCCCCTGGAACAGCCCTGGAACCGGGGCGGTTTCGTGATCAACCTCGTGCAGCGGGTCGAGGTGCTGTGCCTGGACGAGGAGTCCGGGGAGCCGGGGGTTTGAGACGCGGCCACGTCGGTTCTACGACGCGTTGGTCGTCGTAGGGCCGACGGTGCCGGTGGTGGCTGGGGCGGGGGTCTGTCGAGTGCGGCCGGGGTCTTCGGGGCCCGGAGGCCGGGGTCTGGGGTGCGGGTGCGTTCGGCTCCGTGATGCCTTGTCGCTGTAGGGCCGACGGTGCCGGTGGTGGCTGGGGCGGGGGTCTGTCGAGTGCGGCCGGGGTCTTCGGGGCCCGGAGGCCGGAGCCTGAGGCGCGGGTGCGTTCGGCTCCACGACGCCTTGGTCGCCGTAGAGCCGAGACCGCCGGTCGTGGCTAGGGCAGCAGCTTGTCGAGTGCTGCCGGGCCCTCCGCCTCCAGCTTGCGCCGGGCCCATTCGAGACTGCGTGGGGTGATGTCCTTGCCCGAGGCAAGGACGAGGTCCTCCGGCGACACCTCGGTGCCGGTGCGGGTGTGGAGCAGGTCGTCCGGGGTGGCGCGGTCCTCGGACGGCCCGGACGCGTGGGGCTGTGACGTCGGCATGATCTCTGCTCCTCGGATCCGGATCGCTGTGCGGTCCCGGTGCTGTCAACGGGTCCGATATCACCATTCAACGCCCGGGCCGACCCTGCATCCGGAAGCGGTCCCGAACGCCGGAGGTTCCGGATGCCCCCATGACCGGACGGGCGTGTAATGGGGATATCGATCTCTCGGGGGCCCGACAGAGAGACGACGACATGACCACCACCCGAAACAGCACGAAGAAGGGCGGCCTGCGCGGACTGGGGGAATGGTGCGCCCGGCACTTCGTGATCGTCCTGGTGGGCTGGCTCGTGGCCCTGGTCGCCCTGCAGACCCTGAACCGGTCCTTCGGTGGGGACTACTCGGACAACTTCTCGCTGCCCGGAGTCCAGTCGCAGCAGGGCCTCGACGTGCTGAAGAAGCACGACCCGGCGGCCGGGGGATACGGCAGCCAGATCGTGCTGCACGACGGTGACAAGTCGCTCTCCTCGCTGTCCTCGCAGATGTCCACGACCGTCACCGATCTGCAGAAGCTGCCCCATGTTCTGTCGGCCCAGAACCCGTTGTCGACACCCGCCTCGAAGGTCGGGCCGCTGTCGTCGGACGGGAAGACGGCGTACATCACGGTCCGCTTCGACGTGCAGCCCTCGACGCTCGGTGACGGTTACCTCCACGGGGTCGACGACGCCGTACAGCCGCTGCGGGCGGCCGGTGCCGACGTCGAGTACGGCGGTCCGCTCGGCGAACTCGCCCGGCCCGCCGCCGACGACCGGGTGAGCGAGCTGATCGGATTCGCGGTCGCGATCGTCGTGCTGCTCGTCGGCTTCGGCAGTGTGATCGCTGCCGGAATCCCCCTGGTGACCGCCCTGATCAGTGTGATCGGTGGACTCGCCTGCCTGGGTCTGCTCGCCTCGGCGTTCACCTTCGCGACCGTGTCGCCGACCCTGGCCACGATGATCGGCCTGGGCGTCGGCATCGACTACGCGCTCTTCCAGCTCACCCGGCACCGGCAGAGCCTGATGGACGGCAAGGACCCGGTGCACGCGGCCGGCGGGGCCACCGCCACCAGCGGACGGGCCGTACTGGTCTCCGGCTGCACGGTGATCATCGCCCTGGCCGGACTGTCCGCCTCCGGGGTGTCCTTCATCGGGAAACTCGGGCTCGCCGCCGCCGTGACGGTCGTCTCCGCCGTCCTCGGTGCCCTGACCCTGGTCCCGGCCCTGCTGGGCCTGATCGGCACCCGCATCGACCGCTACCGGGTGCGCCGCCCGGTGGCCGAGACCGACGCCGCCGAGGGCGAGGTGCCGCAGGGGACGTGGCACCGCTACGCCCAGCGGGTCGAACGACGGCCGTGGCGCTATCTGGCCGCAGGTGTCACGGCCGTCGTGGTCCTCGCCATCCCGGTGTTCTCCATCCAGCTCGGCCATATCGGCGACGGCGCCGACCCCACTTCCTTCACCGACCGACGGGCCTACGACCTGATGACCGACGCCTTCGGCCCCGGCTCCAACGGCCCCCTCACCGTCGTCATCGACCAGACCTCCGTACCGTCCTCCCAGCGCTCCGACCTCAACACGAAGGCACAGAAGACCCTCGACGGCGTGTCCGGCGCGGCCGCGGTCACCCAGCTGACCCCCACCAAGGACGGGGACGTCCTGCTCGCCACCGTGTACTCGAAGCAGTCCCCGCAGAGCGCCACCACCACGGACCTCACCAACCGCCTGGTCGACACCACCCTGCCCACCGCGGTCTCCGGAACCGACGCCAAGGGATACGTCACCGGCACGACCGCCGCCCAGGTCGACTTCCGGGACATCGTCTCCAGCCGGCTGCCGCTGATCATCGGGGTCGTGGTCGCGCTGGCCTTCCTGATCATCCTCGCGGTCTTCCGCGGGCTGCTCGTCGCGGTGAAGGCGGCCGTCCTCAACGTCCTGTCGATCGCCGCCTCCTACGGCGTCGTCGTCGCCGTCTTCCAGTGGGGCTGGGGCGGTCCCGCGCTCGGTGTCTCCGGCAAGGTGCCCATCGAGAGCTATGTGCCGATGATGATGTTCGCGATCATCTTCGGACTGAGCATGGACTACGAGATCTTCCTGCTCTCCCGAGTCCACGAGGCCTGGCTGCGCACCGGGGACGCCAGGGCGTCCGTCGCCCACGCGCTGGAGATCACCGCGCGGGTCATCACCTGCGCGGCCCTCATCATGGTGAGCGTGTTCGCCGCGTTCATCGTGAGCGACAACATCGTGGTCAAGATGCTCGGACTGGGCCTCGCGGTGAGCGTGCTGATCGACGCGACCGTCGTACGGCTGCTGATGGTCCCGGCCGTGATGACCCTGCTGGGGAGGCACGCCTGGTGGACGCCCCGGTGGCTCGACCGGGTCCTCCCGCACATCGACGCCGAGGGGGAGCATGAGGCCGACGCGGCGGTCAGTGGGGCTCCCCGGGCGCGAGAACGAGCATCGTGACGTCGTCCTGGAGCTCCGGCGCGTAGTGCACGAGGTCGGCCCACACCCGCTCGGCGAGGGGCGGGTGACCGTCCGCGAACTCGGTGATCCGTTCGAGCAGCGGGTAGAAGGTCCCGGCGGCGTCCCGCGCCTCCCAGACCCCGTCCGAGGCCAGGAAGAGCAGGTCACCGGGGTGCAGCGGGACCGTGACCCCGGTCGGCGGCGACGCGTCCGCGAGACCCAGACCGAGCGGGGTGCCCACCGGGACGTCGAGCTCCACGGCCCGCCCGTCGCGCAGCAGGACCGGGCCCGCCTGGCCGCACGCCACGATCCGAACCGACCCCGCGTCCAGGCCGAACTCCAGCACCACCGCCGTCGCGAACAGCTCCGAGTGCCGTACGGCCGCCGAGTCCACCACCAGCCTGCGGTCGAGCCGCGCGGCCACCGACTCGGGGTCCGGCTGGTCCAGCACCGCCTCCCGGAAGGCCCCGAGCAGCGAGGTGACGGTCGCGACGGCCGACAGCCCGTGCCCCTGCACATCGCCCATCACCGCCCGCACCCCGTGGGGGCCCTCCCGTACGTCGAAGAAGTCACCGCCGACCAGCGTCCCGTGCTGTGCGGCGCGGTACAGGCCCGCACACCGCAGCGGGCCCACCCGCTCCGGCAGCGGTGGGACGACGGCCCGCTGTGCCGCCTCGGCGACGGCGCGTTCGGTCACCAGCTGGGCGTCGCGCCGACTGCGGACGAACGACACGAACACGCTGAGCGCCGCGACGAAGCCGACGGTCAGCACATCCGTGCTGCCGGGATCGTTCAGCCGGAAGGCGGGAATGTTCAGCACGGCCAGAACGGACCCGCCGAGCACGGCGGTCGCCGCCGGTCCGTACGACAGCACCGCGAGCGGCGGGATGGCGCCGAGCAGGAACCCGATGTCGAGCGGTTCGGGGCTCACGAGGGTCGCCACGCACACCCCGGCCAGCAGGGCGGCGGGCAGCACCCGCACCCAGCCCGGTGGCGGGGCGCCGCGCAGCCAGGTCCGCCGGTCCCGGTCGCGCGCTCCGCTCACACCACTACGCTGCTACGACCCGCCCGGCGCCGCACGCCGAGGCCTAGAAGGGCGTGAGCGTCAGCCGGATCCCCGTCGGCGCCGTGTCCTGGACGTAGGAGGCGAAGTCCGCCACGTCGTCGAAGGCGAAGCCGTACGCCCTGCCGTCCTCGGTGGCCGCGTGCATGGCCTTGGCGTAGTGGTTGGTGAGCGCGGTCCGGTAGAAGGACGCGGGGTCGGTGGTCGGCTGGGCGGAGGCGCTCACCAGCGTCGACCGGTTGAACCCGGCTCCGAGCACCGCGGCGACCGGCCCCGCCGTACCGTCGTTGGGCGCGGCGAGGGCGCCGTCGCAGAAGAGCACGTCCCGGGTCGACGGGCGGGCGAAGGAGACCTGCGCGGGCCCGTCGAACACGAGCTGCCCGCCGCGCACCCGGCCGGTGAACGTGCCCGCGTTCGTGGTGACGGACAGGTCCTTGCCGGTGTAGGCGCTCCACACCTCGTCGATGTACGGCGCGAAGTAGTCCGCCGGGAAGAGGCCGGCGTCCAGACCGTGACCGGGCGCGATCACACGCGTGTCGTCCACGACCAGCGGCGCGAACTCCTCGACCTGGCGCAGGGCGGCGAAGGCGTCGGCCCGGCCGGAGGCGCGTACGGTGCCCGTCGTCTGGTCCTTCGCCCCGGTCAGCCGGATGCTCAGGGGCACGCTGAACATGTCGACCATGGTGGTGTTGCAGAACATGCCGTCCGCGTTGTGGGTGAACTCGGCGCAGTCGTGCAGTACCGGGTAGTTGGGGTCCGAGGTCACCCAGCCGGCCGGGTACTGGAGGGCCGGGTTGCCGTTGCCGTCCGTGACGACCTTGAACTTCAGCTTCGCGCCCAGCGAGACATAGATCCGACCGGACAGGTGGGGGAGGGAGAGGCTGGTCTCGCCGTTGCCGGACAGGCCGATCGCGTAGTCGGTGTAGCCGTCGGCGCCGTTGTCCGAGAGGGCGACCGGAGCGAGCGTTCCGTCGGGGGTGACGCGGACCTGCCTGCCGTCCACGTTGCCCACGATGTAGACGTGGACGTTCGCGTTGTCGAAGGCACCGGTGTTGTTGACGACGGTCAGCGGCAGCGCCCCGGCCGCCGCTGTGCGCGTGGCGTCCGCGAAGGCGTGGGGGGCCAGTGCGGCTGCGGCGGGCGCGGCCACCATGGCGCCGCCGAGGGCGAGGAGGAGCTTGCGGCGGCCCGGGTCGCGCTGGTGACGAGGTGTCATGTGGGGGTCTCCTCGGGTCTGTTGAGAGCGCTCTCACGTCGTGGGCGAGGCCCGATGCTACGGACGGGCGAGGCTCCGGCAAACAGCGCTGACAGCGTTTAAGTCGGCCTTAAGGGCCCTTTAAACGGTGGGCACACGCGCGTGGACGAGCGGTGGGCACACGCGCGTGCATCGGAAAACCGATGGACGCGGTCCCGGAGAATCCCGTAGCGTCAGCCGCCACGCCCCGGAAACGACGGAAGGAGGCGAGCGCCGTGCAGTTCACCGCCATTCAGCGCTCCCCTGCCGTTGCCCCGGCGTGCCTCGTCTGACCGGGAGCGCTCCACGCAGTACGCATCCCGGAGGAATCCACCCATGACCGATCCGGTCATCCGCGCGCTCGGCGAGCGCGACGCCCATCTCTTCGACGACCTTCCCGACCCCCTGGGCGCCCGGGAGTCGCACCGGCGCACCCGCCACCGCCCCGACTGGAAGCGCGTCGCCCTGCGCGACGGCAAGGTCGTGGCCCGGGGCGCCTGGTGGGGCGGCCCCGACGACACCGAGCCCCTGACCATCAACTGGTTCGACGTGGCCGAAGGGGAGGAGGAAGCCGGCGCCGAACTCCTGCGCACCGCGCCCTGGCGGGTCGGACTCGAGATCGACCTCCCCGCCGGCTGGCGGGAAAACCCGACGTCGCGCGCCGCCGCCGAGACCCGCTTCACCGCCCTGCGAAAGGCCGGGTACGAGCCGCTGGTCGAGCGGTTCCTGTACCGGTGGACACCGGAGTGCGGGCTGCCCGAGCGGCCCGGGCGCCTGGAGTTCCGGCCGGAACCGGACGACGCGGTCTTCTTCGACCTGTTGCGCCGCATCCACTCCGTCACCCTCGACGCGCACGCTCTCAAGGCCGTCGCGGAGGGCGGACTCGACCGGGCCGCCCAGGAGGAACTCGACTTCTTCCACTGGTGCCCCTCGCCCCGCGAGTGGTGGCAGATCGCCTGGACACCGGAAGGGGACGCGGCCGGGATCCACATTCCGGCGCACAACCCGTCGGGCCCCTGCGTCGGCTTCATCGGCGTCCTACCGGAGCAGCGGGGACACGGCTACTCCTATGACCTCCTGGTCGAGTGCACCCACCATCTGGTCGAGCGGGGCGCCGAGTTCGTGTCCGCCGCGACGGACCAGGGCAACTTCCCGATGGCCGCGAACTTCGCCAAGGCGGGCTATCCCGTCGTACGGGAACGCCTGAACTTCGAGCCTACGCACACCGGCTGACCGGGGCTGCCGCCCGGTTGTCAGTGCCGGGTGCGATGCTGGGCGGCAGATCGGTCTTCGGTGCGTGGGTCACGGTCGGCTGCGTGTGTGGCTGATCGGGTTCAGTTGGAGCGACGAGCCGTTCGACAATGACGTCCCGGCAGCGTGAGCCGTTGCATTACGACGTGGCTCCACCGCCCAGCAGAGCCTCCGCCCGCGTGAGGATCTCGGTGACCCGCAGCCCGAACACGGCGTCGCACGCGTGTGCCTGCCCGGTGCGGGCAGCGTCGAGCAACGCGTCGACGGCCCGGAGCATGGCGGGGCCCACGCCCTCGGACGACTCCGGGAGCTGCGCGACTCCGCCCGCGCCCCGCAGCTCGACGCCGACTCCCGCCGCCGCCGTCGGCGCCGTGAGACTCAGCGTCAGAGTGCTCGAAGCGCCGCCGGTGTGCCTGAGGACCAGGTGGACGGTGTCCCCGGGACCGTCCGCAGCCGCGGCCACCTCACGGACCTCGCCCAGCACCGGCAGCAGCACCGACAGGGCATGCGGACCGACGTCCCACAGGGCACCCTTCTCGCGCCGCCACGGCGAGTCGGCGAACGGGCTCTCGCTGGTGAACACCGACCCGAGCCACTCGGCCCGACCGGTGAACCAACCCTCCACCCCCGCCTGTTCGGCGATCCACGCCTCGGTCTCGGCCAGGAAACGCGAGGTGAAGAACACCACCGAGGCGACTCCGGTCTCCCGTACGGCCTCGACGACCGACCGCCCCTCCTCGACCGTGGTGGCCAGCGGCTTGTCCAGCAGCAGATGGCATCCCGCCCGCGCGGCCCGCGCCGCAAGGACGGCCTGCACGGACGGCGGCAGCGCGACGGCGACGGCGTCCACGTCGGCGAAGAGCGCGTCGTCGTCGTCGTACGCACGCGTGCCGTGTTCGTCGGCCAACTCCTTGGCCGCATCCGTACGCCGGCCCCACACCCCGGCGAAGTCCAGCTCCGGATGCGCGTCGAGCGCGGGGGCGTGGGCCATCCTCGCCCAGGGACCGGTGCCGAGCAGTCCGATACGCATACCGCCGCCTCTCTCGCCTCACTGCCGAACCTCACGAGGACCGGTTCCGGATCGCCGGCCGGTCGAGGCGAGGGTGTCACAGGCTCACCGTCGCCACGCAACCCGCTCCCGCACCTCGGACGGCCGTGAGCGACACGGACCGCGATTCAGCTGCCCCATCGCTGAATCCGTTCTCATTCTTCTATTGGACCTTCGGCGCGGGAGACGGCCACCCTGGTACGAGCCAGGCTCCGCCGCGTGACAGCCGAAAGAGGTCCAAGGCCATGCACACCCGCCGCATCGGTGATGTCGAAGTCAGCTCGATCGGTCTGGGCGCGATGCCCATGTCCATCGAGGGACGGCCGGACGAGGAACGCTCCATCGCCACCGTTCACGCCGCGCTCGACGCGGGCGTGACCCTGATCGACACCGCCGACGCCTACCACCGGGACGCCGACGAGGTCGGTCACAACGAGGCCCTGATCGCCAAGGCCCTCGCCTCCCACGAGCGGGGCGGTGACGTCCTCGTCGCCACGAAGGGCGGTCATCTCCGCCCGGGCGACGGCAGTTGGACGCTCGACGGCAGTGCCCGGCATCTGAAGGAGGCCTGCGAGGCGTCCCTGAGCCGCCTCGGCGTGGAGGCCATCGGGCTCTACCAGTTCCACCGACCCGACCCCCGCATCCCCTACGAGGAGTCCGTCGGCGCCGTACGGGACCTGCTCGACGAGGGCAAGATCCTCATGGCGGGCGTCTCCAACGCCAACCCCGAGCAGATCCGGCTCGCCAACGACATCCTCGGCGGCCGACTGGTCTCCGTGCAGAACCAGTTCTCCCCGGCCTTCCGCTCCAGCGAGCCCGAACTGCGCCTGTGCGACGAGCTGGGCATCGCCTTCCTGCCCTGGAGTCCCCTCGGCGGCATCTCCCGCGCCGGTGAACTGGGCTCGGCGCACGCCCCGTTCGCGCTGATCGCCGAGAAGTACGGCGTGAGTCCGCAGCGCGTCTGCCTGGCCTGGATGCTCGCCAAGTCGCCGGTGGTCGTGCCGATCCCGGGCGCGAGCCGGCCGGAGACGATCCGTGACTCGCTCGCCGCCACCGACCTCGTGCTCGGCGCGGACGAACTCGCGGAGCTCGACGCCGCGTAGCACCACCCCGGTCCAGCCCTCGCCGGTGCCGTCCGCAGCGTCCGCCACGTCGCTCCTCCGTGGCCGCGACCCCGCGCGGACTGGCACCGGCGATCGTGGTGTCTCTAGGATGGACTCCGCGTCCTGCCAGGCCAGTTGGCGGCAATAGCTGGGGGAAAGATGAGCACCGGTAAGAAGCTGTCCACGTCGATCGACGCCTCCGTACCCACGGCCGCGCGCATGTACGACCACTATCTGGGCGGCAAGGACAACTACGCTGCCGACCGGGCCGCCTGCGAGGAGCTCGACAAGGTCGTCCCCAGCACCCGTCGGCTCGCTGTGAACAACCGGCGTTTCCTTCAGCGGGTGGTCAGGACCCTGACAGCGGAGCACGGCATCCGGCAGTTCCTCGACCACGGCTCAGGCCTGCCCACCCAGGACAACGTCCACCAGGTCGCCCAGGCGATCGACCCCACCTCGCACGTGGTCTACGTCGACAACGACCCGATGGTCCTCGTCCACGGCCGCGCGCTGCTGGAGCAGGACCAGCGCACCACCGTCATCCACGCGGACATGCGGGAGACCGAGGCGATCTTCGCGCACGAGGACACCCAGCGGCTGATCGACTTCTCGCAGCCCGTCGCCGTCCTCTTCAACTCGGTCATGCACTGCATCCCCGACAGCGACACGGACGGGCCGGCCGCCCTGGCCCGCCGGGTGCGCGAGAAGCTCGCACCGGGCAGCTTCATGGTGATGTGCCAGCTGGTCAGCGAGGACCCCGAAGTCCGCGACTTCGTCACCAACTTCATGGACCAGGCGACCCAGGGCCACTGGGGCCGGGTCCGCCAGGAGAAGGACGTCGCCGAGTGGTTCGCGGGCCTCGAGATCCTCGACCCGGGCCTGGTGGAGGTCTCCACCTGGCGCCCCGACTCCGAGGTGGCCCCCCGCCAACTGACCCACGAGTGGATCGAGTTCGGCGGCGTCGCCCGCCTTTCCTGACACGACGACGAACGCCCCCGGCAGGACGCGCAGGTCCCCTGCCGGGGGCGTACGCGTGTCGGCGGGACCTCGCGCACGGAGATCGGCAAAAAAGTCACCGCAGCGACGCCGAGGAACGCCCCACGGCGGCGCCAGGCGTTGCCGCGAACGCCGTGGACCGGGGTCCCGGCCACCGTGCCCCACGGTCCTGTCGCGAAGCCCGCCACGCGCCCGGCAAAGCCTCCGAACTTCCCCGGCGAACTGGTCCTTCGCGCAGGTCAGCCCTACGATCGAGGCAGCCGGGAAGGGGCGCGAATGGACCGCACCATGCGCACGATGGAAGACGTTCTCCAACTGCTCGACGGGCTGTTCGCTCCCCAGGCCGACCGCTGGACCGCGGACGCCGGTTCCTGGTGGGACGGCTTCTACGCGGACCGCGCCAAACCTGTTCCCTTCTTCGTGGCGAAGCCGGACGAGAACCTGGTGTCGTACCTCGACCGCGGTCTCGTCCCCGGGGGTCGCGCCCTCGATCTGGGTTGCGGTCCGGGCCGCAACGCGGTCCACCTCGCCTCCCACGGCTTCGAGGTCGACGCCGTCGATCTCTCACCCGGCGCCATCGCCTGGGCCCAGGAGCGGGCGCAGGAGGCGGACGCGACCGTCCGCTTCCTTTGCGGGGACGCCTTCGTACTGTCGGACACCGAACTCCGGGGCACCTACGACCTGATCTACGACTCCGGCTGCTTCCACCATCTGCCGCCGCACCGCCGCGTCAGCTACCTGGCACTCCTCGACCGCCACCTCGCACCCGGCGGCCGCTTCGGCATCACCTGTTTCGCCGACGGTGCCATGGGATCGGAACTGCCGGACGCAGAGCTGTATCGGCGGGGGGGACTCGACGGCGGGCTCGCCTACACGGCCCAGTCCCTGCGCCGGATCTTCTCCGACCTCGGCGAGATCGAACTGCGGCGCATGCACGACGAGCCGCCCGACTCCCCGCGCTTCGGTGAACCCTTCCTCTGGGCGGGCCTGTTCGGCCGCGACGGGTGACCGGAGTGCTCAGCCGCCGTAGCGCTGCTCCATCGTCTCGCGCAACAGCCGCAACGAGTCCCGGGGTTCGAGGGCGTCATCCGCCAGCCGGTCCAGGGCGAGGCGGTACTCCTCCGTCTCGTCCCGATCCTCCAGGAAGTTGGCGCTCTTGATGTGCTCCAGATAGACGACGTCCGGAAGATCGAGGCCGCCGAAGCGCAGATAGGTGATCGGGATGGCCGGCGCGGAGGCGTTCGTCACGTCCAGCGGCACCACCTGCACCGTCACATTGGGACGCTGGGCCATCTCGACGAGATGGGCGAGCTGTGCCCGCATGACCTCCCGGCTGCCCAGCACCCGCAGCAGCACCGACTCGTCGATCACCGCCCACAGCTGCGGGGCGTCCGGGCGCAGCAGCAACTCCGCGCGCCGGGTGCGCAGTTCGACGCGGCGCCCGACCTCGCTCGCCGCGGCGGTCGGCAGGCCGCGTTCGACCACCGCGCGTGTGTAGTCCGCGGTCTGCAGCAGACCGGGGACGTACTGGATCTCGAAGGTACGGATGGCCGCGGCCGCCTCCTGGAGCCCCACCAGCCGGTCGAACCACTCGGGCATCAGCCGCTTGTCGTACCGCTGCCACCAACCCGGTTCCCCGGCCCGCTGAAGCAGCTTGAGCAGCATCGACGACTCGTAGTCCTCGGTGCCGTAGAGCTTCAGCAGGGCGCGGACGTCGTGCTCCGTCGGGGGCCTGCGGCCCTTGCCCGACTCGATGCGGGACAGCTTCGCCGGGCTGAACCCGAGCGCCCGCGCCGCCTGGTCCTGGGCGAGTCCGGCATCCTCGCGGAAACCCGCCAACTGGACGCCGACCAGCATCTTCAGCAGCGTGGGAGCCGGTTCGGACCGGTCCAGATACGGTTCCAGGCGGGAGATGCGATGGGACGCGGCAGACATCCTGACTCCCAGTAAACCGGCACAGAGACAACTCACACTATCGCACGCAGCGTGGCCGTACCGCATCATTCCGTAGACACCGGTTGGGGCAGGGGAGTTGGGGCCAGCCGCGCCTCAGGTCTCCGGGAATCTCACAGGAGGTGGTCGAACTCACCGTCCTTCGCGCCGGCGACGAACGCCGCGACCTCGGCCGGCGTGTAGACCAGCGCGGGGCCGTCGGGATCACGGGAGTTGCGCAGCGCGACAGCGCCGTCGACCAGTGAGGCCACTTCGACGCAGTTGCCCTCGGCGTTGCTGTGACGGCTCTTGACCCAACGGGCGTCGAGCGAACTCGCCCGTACTCCGTTCTGCACTGCTGGCACCGCAGTCTCCTTGCTGTTCACGTTCTGCGCCGGGTGCTTGTCCCGGCTGCCCGGACGGGCCGGAGCACACCACCGCAACCTCCGTGGCCCCACCCGTCGTTCGCGCAATTTCTCGTGCAATTGCACGCGGGCGCCTTCAGCGTGGATAATAGCTCCAGCGTCAACCCCCGTGGTTGCGCCCCCGCCTTGACGTCGCATCAGGGAGATGCCGTGTCATCACCTGCGAAACATGTGCTCCGGCCGCGGAGCCAGGCTGTGCCGGAGGCGGGTGGTGCGGACACGGCCGGTGAGCCCGTGCGGCGTCCGAGTCCGGTCGGCGCTCGGCAACAGCCCTCGGCGCTCGGTCCCCTCGTCTCCGCCGCGCTGCTCATCAGCTGCAGCGCGGAGGGATTCGCCCGCGCCCGCGCCTTCACCCGCGAGACCCTCAGCCGTTGGTCCCTCGACCATCGCAGCGACGACGCGACCCTCGTGATCACCGAACTCGCGGCCAATGCCGTGGCCCACGCGGTGCTGGCGCCCGCGGCGGGTGGTGCCGCCGAGGTGTGGCTGGGGCTGGCGCTGGACCCCGCCCATCTACTGGTGTCCGTCTCCGATCCCGGTGACACGCCTCCCGCGTACACGCCCGCCGACGTCTCCGCCCTGCGCGAGCACGGCCGTGGCCTGTACATCGTCGACGCCCTGGCTCAGGAGTGGGGCTGGACCTCGCGGCCCCCGGCCGGCAAGACCGTCTGGGCCAAGCTGTCGACCACCTCCCCTCCCTGACATGACTGCCATGGAAAGGTCTGACGCCATGCGCACCGCTCCGGACCAGCCGAGCAACGAGCGCACCAGCCACCCCGCTCCCGCCACCGGAGTGGCGCGAACCGCGCCCCTCGTGGCGCTGAACGGGGTCCCCTGGAGCGAGATCCAGGACTCCACCGGCTGTGCGGCGGCCATCCCCCTGCTTCTCAACAGCGTGGCCTGGGGCGACCCCGACACCGCCAGCGCCGCACTCGGCGACCTGCGCAAGCGCATCTGCCAGTACGGCTTCGTCGTCGAGCAGGCCACCGCCGCCACGGTCCCCTTCCTCTGGGAACTCGCCCAACTGCCCCAGGTGACCTGCCGGGCGGAGATCATCCAGCTGCTCAGGAGCATCGCCGGGGCCCGTCAGTGGGAGAGCACGGCGGCCGTCTATCCCAAGCTGCTCAACCACCGTGAGAACCCGGTGGTGTGGGAGCGTCAGGCCCGCCAGGCGGTGCGTGCCAAGAGCGGGGCCATCGGGCGGCTGATGGCCGACGACGACACCGCGATAGCCCACGCCACCTCGGAACTCGCCCGCACCCTAAACGAGTAGAAGGCCTCGCCGAGTACCTGGTGTACTCCTTGTCGACGAGGGGGAGAAAGCGCTTGCCCCTCACATCGGCAACCGGGGAGGACCACCGACGATGGCATCGTCGCCGGCGCAACCGCTCGACCATCGCTACCGGGGCGAACACCCCGTACGCACACTCGCCTACCTGCTGCGCGCAGACCGCCGCCGACTGGCCGCCGCCGTCGTGGTGTTCACCGTCAAGCACAGCCCGATCTGGCTGCTGCCCCTGATCACCGCGACGATCATCGACACCGTCGTCCAGCACCAGCCGATCTCCCGGCTCTGGACGAGCACCGGCGTCATCCTGTTCATCCTGCTGGTCAACTACCCCCTGCACCTCCTCTACGTCCGTCTCCTGTACGGCAGCGTCCGCCGCATGGGGACGGCCCTGCGCTCCGCCCTGTGCACCCGCATGCAGCAGCTGTCCATCGGCTACCACTCACGGGTCAGCGCCGGAGTGCTGCAGGCCAAGGTGGTACGGGACGTCGAGACCGTCGAGCAGATGGTGCAGCAGACCGCGGAGACCGGGCTCGGCGCGACCACCGTGCTGATCGGCGGACTGGTCATCATCGCCGTACGGACACCTGAGTTCGTGCCCGTCTTCCTCGTCGTCGTGCCCGCCGCCGCACTCGTCGTGGCCCGCCTCCGGGCCCGGCTGCGCACCCACAACGAGCACTTCCGGCACGAGGTCGAGACCCTCTCCTCCCGTGTCACCGAGATGACCCGCCTCATCCCGGTCACCCGCGCCCACGGCCTGGAGGGCAAGGCGCTGCGCCGCATGGACGGCACCCTGCGCCGGCTGCTGACCTCGGGGATGCGCCTCGACCTGGTCAACGGGCGCTTCGGCTCGCTGGCCTGGGTCGTCCTGAACGTGGTCGGCGTGCTGGTCCTGACCGCCGCCGCGCTGGTGTCGTACTACGGCGTCTGGGGCGTGACCCCCGGTGACGTGGTGATGCTCAGCGCTTTCCTGACCACGCTCACCAACTCCACGACAACGTTGGCAGGGCTCGCCCCCGTCATCACCAAGGGCCTGGAGTCCGTCCGCTCGGTCGGCGAGGTGCTCCAGGTGCCCGAACTGGAGGACAACGAGGGCAAGACGGAGGTCGACTCGGTGCGGGGCGCCGTCGAGTTCCAGGGCGTGGGGCATGTGTACGACAGCGGCGCGGCCGCCGTGCGCGACTTCACCCTGTCCGTGACACCGGGCGAGACCATCGCCCTGGTCGGCGCGTCCGGCGCGGGCAAGTCCACCGTCCTCAACCTGCTCATCGGCTTCATCCGGCCCACCTCGGGGCGGCTGCTGCTCGACGGAACCGACATGAACAGCCTGGACCTGCGCACCTACCGGCGCTTCGTCTCGGTCGTACCGCAGGAGTCCATCCTGTTCGACGGCACGATACGGGAGAACGTCGCCTACGGCATGGACGACGCCGACGAGGAGACGGTACGGGCCGCCCTGCGCGACGCCAACGCGCTGGAGTTCGTCGACCGGTTGCCGCAGGGCCTCGACACCCTGGTCGGCGAGCGTGGCGCCCGGTTGTCGGGCGGGCAGCGCCAGCGTCTGGCCATCGCCCGGGCCCTGATCCGTGATCCGCGGGTCCTGGTCCTCGACGAGGCGACCTCGGCCCTGGACACCCGTTCCGAGGCACTCGTCCAGCAGGCGCTCGCCCGGCTGCTGCACGGACGTACGACCTTCGTGGTGGCGCACCGGTTGTCGACCGTGCGGGGCGCCGACCGGATCGTGGTGATGGGGGAGGGCCGGATCCTGGAGACCGGCACCCACGAGGAACTCCTGCACCGCGACGGGGCCTACACGGCGCTGCACGCCGGTCAGGTCGCCTGAGTCCTGCCACGGGTGCAGTTGTGCGTACCGGCTCTGGTCGCGGTCTCGACGGTGGGCGCGGCCGTGGGGCCCCGGCCGCTGTGAACTGAGCGCCGTTCAGGGCGGCACACACCCCTTGGCGTGCGTGAGCGGGCCTGGTTTCGGTCATCGCGAAGACACTCGGCGGGGGCACGTGGGGGCGTGGTCGGCCCTGCGGGCTCGCCAGGGCGGGGACGTGACCGCTCCGGAGGTGCGAGGGCCTTTCGGTGGCCGGTGGGGGCCGTAGGGCGTGTGGGTGGCTCAGGTCATTCGGCGTGTGAGCGAGGCGTCATGCCGTGCTGCTCCTGGGCGTGCGGCCGGGTCCGACAGGGCGGGACGTGACCGCCACGGAGGTGCGAGGGCCCCTCAGCGGCCGGCGGGGCCCGAGGGCCGTGGGTGGTCCGGTTCTGGGCCGGTCACCGCCTGCCTGGGACGTCACGAAGCCCGATGGCCCGCCACCGCCGGAGGCGTCACGCCGCGCTGCTCCTCGGTACCCGGCGGGGGCATGTCGAGTCGTGGTCGGTGCCGCAGCTCGTCCACCAGCGCTCGCAGCACGCGGTGTCGAGTTCGGCGCGGACGATGTCGTCGGCGGCCCCCGCACCGGACCCGCCGGGACAGACCGCCGGCCTGCGGATTTCGGCCAGCGCGCGGCGCTGGTCGCCGAGCACGCTCTCGCGTACGACGGCGATGACCGGGACCAGGGCAGCGGCGGCGAACAGGCACGCGGCCCACGGGGGGCCTTGGCGCAGCGCGATCACCGCGGTCCAGGCGAGTCCGGTGCTCGTGGCGAGGTAGAGGGCGCTGAGGAAACCTGCGGAGCGGTTCATGGGCGTATACCGTTCATGGTGCGAGGGATGCCCCTTGTTCAACGGTTTGCGGCCCTTGGGGAAGCGGGTCCGGTCGCACGCTATTGCGCCAATCGCGTGTCCTCGGGCACCCGATGGGATTGGTCCCGGGGGGACGGGGCATAGGCAGCGAAAATCGAGAGAGGGGCGCTACGTGCTCGTTCCGGACCCGAAGGTGGTCAGACGGCTGCTGACCCGCTACGCATCGCTGAGGATCGCCCAGGCGGAGAGGGATAGGCCTGCGACGGCTCGTGAGCTGGACGACGTCAGCTACACACTGTGCGTGATGATGGGGACCACCGACGTCGGTGAAGCGGTCGCCAGGGCGGACGCCCTGCTGCCGGCCGCCGGGCGTACGGAACCGGAAGGCGAGAGCGGCCTGCCACTGGCCGGCTGACGCGATGCCGGCCCCGGCGGACGGTCAGGATCGCACCGCCGGGGCGGCGTCCTTCGCGTGGAAGGCCGCGCGATACGACTGCGGGGTGGTGCCGACCACCTTGCGGAAGCGCTCCCGGAACGCCGTGGGGGAGCCGAACCCCGCCTGCCGCGCGACCCGTTCGACCGGATGACCGGTGTTCTCCAGCAGGTACTGTGCGCGCCGCACCCGGGCCCGCAGCAGCCACTGCAGCGGAGTGCTGCCCGTCTGCTCGCGGAAACGGCGGCTGAAGGTGCGCTCGCTCATGCCCGACCGGGCCGCCATCTCCCCGAGGGTGATCTCGTGGGCCAGGTTGTCCCCGATCCACTCCAGGAGCGGTTCCAGCGTCGAACCCCGGGGCACCGGCGGGTGGTCGTACACGATGAACTGGGCCTGCCCGCCCTCCCGTTCCAGGGGCATCACCGACATCCGGGCGGCGTGCGCGGCGACCGCCGACCCCAGGTCCCGGCGGATCATGTGCAGACACATGTCGAGGGCCGCCGCAGCCCCGGCGGAGGTCAGGATCTGGCCGTTGTCGACGTACAGCACGTCCGGCTGGACCTCGACGGCCGGGAAATTCCGGGCGAGTTCGTCCGCGGCCACCCAGTGGGTGGTGGCGCGCAGCCCGTCCAGCAGGCCGGCCTCCGCGAGGACGAACGCGCCCACGCACACGGACGCGATCCGGGTACCGGCCGCCGCCGCTTCCCGCAGTGCGGCCAGGACGCGCGGGGAAGGCGGTCCTGCGGCGGGTGAGCAGCCCGGCACGATGATCGTGTCCGCCTCGGCGAGAATCTCCAGGCCCTGATCGATCCGCAGGCCGAAGCCGCCGTCCGCGCGCACCTCGGGCGACTCGGCGCACACCCGGACCCGGTACGCGGGGCGGCCGTCGGGCAGCCGTGTCCAGTCGAACGCCTGCATGGGCGCCGCCATGTCGAACGGCACCACATCGTCGAGAACGAGGATCGCCACGGAGTGCATGAACGCCACGATAGGTGGATTCCCGCCAGAGCCGAAAGCCAGGGCACACGGAGAGAAGCAGTGCCTGTCGTGTTGGCGGGAATCCGTTGGAACCTGTCGTTTCAGCCCCTGTGTGATCATCGGGAGCCTTTCTAGGGTGGGCGCACCGCCGACCGCACCGGAGAAGGACACCCCACCCCATGACCAAGTTCCTGCTGACCCTGCACGTCCTCGCCGCCATCGTCGCCGTGGGGCCGGTCACCGTAGCGGCCAGCATGTTCCCGCCGGCGGCCCGCCGGGCCCACGAGGACGAGGCCGGGGTCGGCACGGTGCGGCTGCTGTACCGCATCTGCCGCGTCTACGCGGGCATCGGCATCGCGGTGCCCGTCCTCGGCCTCGCCACCGGTGCCGCCATGGGTGTCCTGGGCGACGCATGGCTGACCACGTCCATGGCCCTGACCGCCGCGGCCGCCGGAGTCCTCGCCGCTTTCGTCCTGCCCCGGCAGGGCGAACTTCTTGAGGAGCTGACCGGGCAGGGGAGCGTCGAACGCCGGAGCACTGTCCAACTGGCCATGTTCACCGGCGTCTTCAACCTTCTGTGGGCCACCGTGACCGTCCTGATGATCGTCCGCCCGGGGTCCACCACCGGGGCATGACGGCTCGGGGCCCGTCAAGCCCGACGCCGGAATTCGCACGTCGGTGCGTGGGGGCGCCTAGACTCGTCAACGGTGCCCATGCGCGTGGGCCGCGAAGAACGAAAGGCGCGTTGACGGGTGTTCCAGGATTCCCCCATCTACGACCGACTCGTCGCCGAGCGCGGCGACGTCCCCGCTGTAGCCCGCAGGGAGGCCGAG
This sequence comes from Streptomyces sp. NPDC048420, assembly GCF_040651535.1. Lineage (NCBI taxonomy): Bacteria > Bacillati > Actinomycetota > Actinomycetes > Kitasatosporales > Streptomycetaceae > Streptomyces > Streptomyces sp. NPDC048420. The sequence goes on along the minus strand of NZ_JBEZKG010000011.1, from coordinate 129,955 downwards.
CGCGTACGCAGGGAGCTGGAGTACGTCATGCGGCCGCTGCAGTCCCTCATGCCCCCGCCCGTCCCCGAACGCCCCGCGCAGCCGGGGCAGGGATGGATGCCCGCCGCCCTTCCGCCCGCCCCGCGGCCCTACTGATCCGGAGTCAGGACACCGCCGTGTTGGCGCCGTTGGCCGAGGAGCGGTGGTCCGGGCCGGGCCAGCCACTCGGCGATGCTGCGCGCTATCGGCTGGCCCGTCTCCACCTCGACGAACCCGAACTGCCCCGACTGGTTGCACTCCAGAAACCACCAGGTCCCGTCCCCGTCCTCGGCGAAGTCGAAGGCGCCGTAGGCCAGTTCGGCCGCCCGGAGATAGTCCTGGACGGCCGAGGCCACCCGTGGCGGGACGTCGGCGGGGTGCCAGGACGACGTGGGCGGGGCGAAGCGGACGTCCACCTCGTCGTCGGCCCCGGTGACCTTCCGGGCGGCCAGCATCGTCTCACCGACGGCGGTCAGGCGTATGTCGGCCCGTTTGGCGACCCGGCGCTGCAACAGGGTCGGGCCGAAGGCGACGGCCGCGAAGTCGGTGTCCGGGTCGACCCGGCTGGTCGGCACCGCCCGCGGCGGGTCCTGCGGATGCGCGCCGGAGACCGGCTTGACCACCAGGTCGGGGTAGCGCTCGGCGAACTCGCGCGCGGCCTGCGGGAACGTCGTCACGATCGTAGCCGGGACGGGCAGCCCGCAGCGCTGGGCGAGCCGCAGCTGCCAGGGCTTGTGCCGGGCCCGCAGGGCCGCGTCGGGGTGGTTCATCCAGCGGGCGTCACTGCCGCGGAGCATGCCGTACAGCGCCTGGGCGGACTCCTCGGTCAGCCACTCTGAGGGCACGGCGGCCCGCGCCGCGGGGCTGCCCGGGCGGCGGACCCAGATCGAACGCAGGCCGGAGATGCCCACCAGGCGTCCGCCGACCGACAGGTGGCCGCGGAAGGATCCGTGCACGTACTCACCGGACAGCGCCACCCCGTCGGTCAGGTCGGCCGGGTCGAGCCGCACCACCGGTATCCCCGTGGCGTTGAGGTGCACGACGACCATGTCGGCCGTCACGTCCTCTTCGCAGGTCAGAATCAATACGGTCATCTTCGGCGACCTGTGTTCAGTCGTCGAAGTGAGTCTTGGAACCCGCCGTGGACGTGGTGGTCCCCAGTTCTCTCATCAGGGCGTGGTCGCGGGCGGCGACCCGGCCGTCCATGAGCACGTTCAACTGCAGCCCGGAGTCGTAGACGTACGGAGTGGTCGACTCCAACGTCACTGCCGGACGTGCGTAGTTGAGCGCGAACGGTTGCATCGTCTCTCCCTCGCCAAAACTGCCTCTCACCGACGGCCGTCTCCCCACGACGCCGTCAGGTCAGCCGAATTGCTTCGGCTTCCAGAGACTTATACGAATCGAACGAGTGATTGGTTTCCTTACGCTGCGTAGTCACGGGCGGCGGGGCACCTCATGCTCCCGTTCGGCGAGCCGTAGCGCGGCACGGTCGCTGGGAGAGCCGCGCAGGGTGCGCAGCGCGAGCAACAGCACCCCGATGTCGTCGAGATACACCGGGTCCGGCAGCAGATCGGTGGGCAGTACGAAGTACAGCAGCGCGCCCCAGAAGACCCAGCGGGGCCCGGTGGGAAGTCCCGCCCGCCGCAGACCGCGCCGGGTTCTCACCAGCCGTACCAGCAGTCCCACGGCCACCGCCAGCGCCAGCGCCGCGAGCACCGCGGCGACGACGATCAGTGCTGTGGTCGAATCCACGGGCCGACCTCCTCCTCCGGGCGCCGTGCGGCGCGCTGTCTGACGGATTCCCGTATCCGGCCCTGCTAGGCGCGCGGAAGGGCGGCACTCACACCCGTGGCCCATCCAAGTGGCACGCCGTCGCGCACCCGCTTACGCATGGGTGACCTGAATGTCGCGGTCGCACGACGGGGGCGTGCAGGAGCGACCGCACTCTTTGTCTGGAGCACAGCATGACCACCGGTCCGTCAGCAGATCGCCCGAACGAACCCGTCATATCGAACGAACCGTCGTACGGCGATCCCGTCGGCGACCTGGTGCGCGCAGCGGTGGCCGACCGTCCCCTGGAGGACGTCGTCCACCTCATCACCCTCCTCGAACACTCGCCCCAGTACGCCGAGGCCACGGTCGAGGCACTCCGGGCGATCGGCGTCGACCGGTCCGTGGAGGACGTCACCCGGCTCGTGGCCCTGCTGACCCGGCCGCCGCGGGACGCGGACAGCGCCGACGAGGCGATCCGGGCCGCCGCGGAGTCCCGTCCGGTGGAGGACGTGACCCGGCTGGTCGCCCTGCTGAACCGGTCCGAAGTACAGCCGCACTGCGGCCAGGAGGCGGTGCGCGCCGCCGCGACCGGCCGTCCGGTGGAGGAACTCGTCGAGCTGATCGGGCGGCTGGCGGCGGAAAGGCCCCAGCAGCCGTCGTACGGGCCGTTCGAGGCGCACGAGCAGGACTGGCGGCAGGAGCCGGAGGCCCCGGGCGTGGACGCCCTGCCGGCCCCGCCGCCGCATCCCCCGACGCCGAGCCGGGCCGTGCGTACCTCGGTCGGGCCGAGCCGGCTCGCCGCACTGGTTGTGCTGGTGTGCGGTCTGCTCTGCTTCCCGGCGCACCGGGACGGGGCCTCCTTGCAGGTGTACGGGTTCGCTGTCGGGGTGTCGGCCCTCTGCGGCGTGCTGGCGCTTCTGCTCGCGATCCGGCCCGTGGTCGCGCTCCTCGCCCTGGCGGTGGTCGTACCCGCCGCTGTGGCCGCGGGCCAGCTGTTCGACGGCCGTTTCGGCTCGGCGGGTCTGTCCCGGGCCCTGGAGCTCCCGCTCGCCCCGGCCTGGCTCGCCGGTACGGCGGCCGTGTGCGCGTCCCTGACGGCTCTCACCGTGCTTGTGGTGCACCTCGCGGTACCGACACGGCCGGAGCGTGTGCTGACGCAGCGTCCGATGGCGGAGGCCGTGCGCGAGGCGGGCTGACACCGCCGCGTCGGCGGGCCACGAGCGGAGGCGCGTCGGCTTGGGCGGGGCCTCGCGGACCGGGAAGCCGGGGCGCGTCTGCCGGGCCCGGGGGCGCTGCGGTATCGGAGGTGCGGCGTCGAGCGTGCGCCGGCCGACCAGGGCTTCTCGGAAGGGGAGCCGAGTGCGCGTTCGGCGTGGCGAGAGGTCGCAGTGCGGCGTCGAGTCGAACGTGGGCCGACCAACAAGGCTTCTTGAAAGACAGGTCGAGCGCGCGTCCGGCTTGGCGGGGACCCGTAGTGCGGAGTTGAAGGTCCGCCCGGTCGGCAAGAGCCCGCGCTGCAGCCTCGGAGTTGCGCCCGCCGGACAACGGTTCCTCGCTGCTGGAGTCGAGGGCGACGCGCCAACCCCGGCAGCCTCGCCCCCGCGCCACCCCAAGCCGCTTCCCCCCTCAGCCGCTCTGCTGGTCCGGGGCCTCGTCGCGGGTCGTGGGGCGCCGGGTGCCCTTCCAGCGTTCGAACGTCCGTGAGAGCTGCTGCAGCGGTGACGTGGCCTGCGGATCCGTCGGGAGCTCGGGTGTCGGGGCGTTCTCGCGGTAGATGGCCAGCGCCTCGTTCGCGCGCTCGGCGGCCTCCCGGTACAGGTCCCGGGACTTGGTCATGGCCTCCAACGCCTCGGAGTACATCGTCACGAGCGCCCGTTCACGCGCGAGCTGCTCCTCCAGCGTCAGCAGCTGCCACTGCTCCCGCAGCGCGGTCACGGCCGCCTGCCCGCCGTCCGGCAGCGGCTTCGGCATCGCTGCGTAGCGCGTCACGGTCGCGATCAGCTCGGAGGGTTCCGAGCCGTCGAGGAACACACTGCGCACGGAGAAGTCCCGGGTGTCGTAGCCGGGCGGCACCGGCGTCCCGGGCAGCACCACGGCACCGCCGCGCGGCACCTCCACGCCGAACTCCTTCACCGCCCAGTTCAGGACCCGCAGCTGGTGCGGCTCCGCCCGGTGCTCGACCACCCGGTGACGCAGGCTCGGCGGCAGCATGTCCGCGAGCGGGCGGCGACCGCGCTGATCGGTCGTCATGGCCTCGTGGACGACGACATGCACGGCCCAGCTGCCGCGCACGGCCTGCCGCAGCACCCGCCGTACGTCCTTGTCCTCCTCGGGCAGCACACTCAGGTCCCGCAGCCGCAGCCCCGTGGCGGCATCACGGTCCCAGAAGACGTCGTCGCTCTCGGGCCAGAACATGGTCGCGGGGGACGGCCACCGCAGGTCCCACGGCTGCTCCGCCTCCGCCGCCAGGACCCACTCCTGCCCGCCGCTCGACACGGGGGCGAGCGAGAGCCGGGCCCGGACGGTCACGTCGTCCCCGGCCCGCCAACGGGCCTCGAAGATCCGTTCCGGGATGCCCTCGACCTCGGACGGTTCCTTGAAGTCGTCGAGGACCGCACTGTCCTTGAGCCGCGTCAGGTTGCGCCGCAGGACGTCCGACGCGTCGGATCCGAGATGGCGGCCGTGGGCCAGCCAGACGGTGGAAGGTGCCGTTGAGTCTGCCGTGGGAGTGCTTGACATGGGTCCATCTGTGAGAGGGAGTGGTGCGTGCCACAGCCAAGTATCGTCGCCGCCGGTCTGTGCCGACCAGGCGGGGTCCGGCAGGCGGACAGGCTCCGCGCACACGGGGCGCACAAGTTCCACACCGAGCAACCGCCTTTCACGCGTGCCCTGTTCGGCCCCCGCACGCCAAAATGACCTCTCGAACAGGGCCTGCCCACCATCCGCATTGGGGCAGGCCCTGTTCGCGTTTCCCGCCCGATCGTGTGTTTCGGCCCGCTGAATATATCGGGAGCCGATATATTCGTGTTCATGGCACCGAGGAACATGACACAGGCGGCGTTCTTCGTACTGACCGCCCTCGCTGATCAGCCGCGGCACGGCTACGGCGTCCTGCGCGAGGTCGAGGAACTGTCCGAGGGGACCGTCCGGATGCGGGTCGGAACCCTCTACGGCGTACTGGACCGGCTCACCGCCGACGGACTGATCGTCCTGGACCGCGAGGAGGTGCAGCAGGGCCGGCTCAGGCGCTACTACCGGCTCACCGACGAGGGGGCCGCGGCGCTGGACGCCGAGGCGGAGCGGCTGGCCGCCGGGGCGAGTGCCGCCAAGAGGCGGATCGCCGAAGGACGGCGTACCCCTGGCCACGGACTCGCCGGAGGTCTGGCATGACGACCCTGCTGGAGACCCGCTACCGCGCCGTCCTGCGGCTGCTGCCCGCCTACTACCGGCGTGAGCACGAGGAGGAGATGGTCGAGACCTACCTCTGGGACGTCGACCCGGAGACCCAGGAGCAGAGCCGGCCCACCCTCGGCGAGGTGGCGAGCATCGTCGCGCTGGCCGTGCGCAGCAGGCTCGGCGCGGGCGGCGCACCCCGCCGGTACGCCGTGCTCGGCTCGGCCGTCCGTCTCTTCGCGCTCTTCGCCGTCCTGCTGCAGGCGACGGCCGCCGTGGTCGACCGGGTCCTGGGGCTGACCTGGGCGTCGACCCGTGGCGGGCGACAGTGGGACATCTTCGTGGACGGCTTCACGGGCCATGGTGTGTGGGACGGTGTCGGCGCGACCGCCCAGTGGTTTCTGCCGCTGTTGTGGACCGTCGCCTACTTCGCCCTCCTGCGCGACCGCCGCTGCCTCGCCCAGGCCTCCGCGGTCCTCGCGGCCCTGTCGACGCTCTGGCCGCTGCTCGATCTCTGGGCCCTCGGCTTCGCCCCCTCGGACTCCGCCTATGTCGTCGCGGCCGCCCTGCTGGCCTGGTCGTCGGCGCTGGCGCTCTGCGCGGCCCACCACCGGGACGCACCCCCGCCGGCCCTCCCCGCGGGCGCGCCCGGCCAGGTCTTCGCCGCCTGCTGTGTGCTGATGGGCGGCTCCGTGGTGGCTCTGCCCGACGGGGTCGACACCGCCTGGGCGCTCGTCACCTGCTACCTCGTGACGGCCCTCGCCTGGCTGGTGTACCGCGTCCGGGGCGGGAGTCGCACTCCCGTCCCCGGAGAGGTTGCCGCCCTCGCGGCCCTGGGCCTGCTCCTGCTGGCTGTCCGGATCACCGCGGTCTACCCGTGGCTCGACGCCCTCCCCGGCACCCTGCGCGTGGGCGTTCTGACCCAGGCGGCGGCCCTGGTCGCGCTGACCGCCGCGCTGGCCGTCGTGAGCGGACGCGACCTGCTCAGCCGTGGAAGGTGATGTACCCGTTGCCGTCCCGGTCGTTGGCGCTCTTGGTGTAGGCGTGGGTGTCCGCGTGGGCGCCCGACGGCTTGTACAGGTAGATCGTGTCCTTGTCGTTGTTCCACATGAAGTTGCAGTTGTCGCGGTACACGACGTTCTTCGCGTCGGAGTCGTCGCCGCGTCCGCCGCGGAGTTTGACGTAGTCGCCGGGCTGGAGGGAGTGGCCGGCGGTGAAGGTGAACTTGTTGCCGGCCGCGTCCTTCACGACGTACCCCTTGAGGTTCACCGTCGCGGTCCTCGAGTAGTTCTTGATCGTGAGGTACTCCTCGTCGGTGTTGCCGGTGGCGCAGTTGTTGGAGTCCCGGCCCGGGGCGTCGTACTGGACGCCCTTGATCTTGAGCGCCGACGAATACTCGGCGGCGTGGGCCGGGACCGCGCCCAGCACCGTCAGCGCGCCCGCGGCGGCCACGACGGCTATGTGTCCTCTGCGCATAAAAAAGCCCCCCTGTGAAGGTCTGGTGAAGAAGATCTGGAGCGTATACAACGCGGAGCGCCAGGGGGGCTTTTCGGTTGAATCAGTAACCGACTCGGAATGTGGCGTCCTGCTGCTCTGTCGCCGTGGAAACAGGGTCGATGCGCAGGACGTAGTTGGAGTGCCGGATGTAGCGGGTCGGGTTGTTGTACGAGCGGAAGGAGGCCCAGCTCGCGTCCGCGAGGCCCGCCGTACGGTAGAAGGTCGCGTCACCGGCGAACGTCGACGTGCCGTCGTTCACGTCCAGCTGGAGCGCGTAGTTGTAGTGCCGCAGATACCGGGTGGGGTAGTTGACCGACCGGAACGAGACCCCGGAGCTGTCGGCGAGCCCCGGTACGAGGGTCCACAGCGAGTCCTTGTACGGCTCGACCGGGTACTCGTCGATCCGGCCCACGTAGTTGGAGTGGCGGACGTAACGGGCCGGGTAGTTGTAGGACTTGAGCCGGTTCCAGGCCGGCGCGCCCCACTTGGCGAGCAGGTTGTTGTACTCGGCTGTGGTGATCGTCGCGATGCCGCAGTGCTTGGAGTTGACCGGCTGGGTGTAGGTCTTCTGGTCCAGCGCGGTCCAGGTCCCGGTGGCCGGGCTGCTGGACTGCCAGGCGTAGAACACACCGTTGGGTGTGTAGGTGTCCCCCCACAGCCACCAGGTGTTGGACGTCAGGGACTTCACGACGGTCGGCGCCTCGGTGCCGCCGTGGGCCACACCGGCGCTGAACTCGATGAAGCTGCCGGGGTTCAAGGTGGTGGACCTCGCGCTCACCAGGGTCTGGTTCTTCTTGAAGAACAGGTAGTTGTAGCCGCTCACGCCCACGGCCATGTCGCCGTCGATGACGTCGTAGCCCGGGTCGAAGAAGACCTGCGGGGCCGAGGCGGTCACGAAGTCGCTGGTGTAGTTCACCATGATCACGTTGTGGCCGCTGGAGTTCACCGAGGAGTAGATCACCGCGTACTGGCCCCGGCCCGCGTCCCAGAACGCCTCCGGCGCCCAGCTGTGGGTGGTCATGTCGTGCAGCTTCAGGCGCCGGTAGCCGGTGAAGGTGCGCAGGTCGGCGGAGTCCCAGACATGGATGTACTGGCTGTTGTAGCTCCAGTCGGTGCCCTTGAGGTCGGTGGCGAGGACCACGAAGGTGCCGTCCTGCTTGCGCATCATGAACGGGTCGCGCAGGCCGAGCGCGCCGGCGGTGGGGGTGACCAGGGGGTTGTTCTGGTTGAGCGGAGTCCAGTTCAGCCCGTCGGGGCTGACGGCCAGGTGCAGGCCGTAGTCGGTGCCGTCGCCGAGGTTGGTCGACTCGGTGAAGTAGACCATCGCGTACGCCGAGTCGGCGGCGTGCGCGGTGCCCGCGCCCAGGGTCAGGGCGAGGGGGACGGCGGCGGTCATGCCCAGAAGGCCGCGACGGGACAGGTGGGGGTGTGTGCTCATCTGGTTCTCCAAGGTGGCGTGCGGGGGGCACCTCAACGACCGGTATTTCGAACAGAGTTCGGTAAATCGATCAGAAGGTAGGGCCTGGCCATGAGCGCGTCAATCGTCCGGCCGGTTCTTTGTGATTCCTGTGCACCCGGGGCGCCGGAGGGCGCCCCGGGGCGGGTGGGTCAGCGCTGGGTGTAGACAAAGCCGATCTTGTCGACCTCGTCGCCGGCCCGCCCGTGGAATCCGGCGATCTGCCAGCCGCTGGGCGCCGTGCGCGTCACACAGTCCGAGGTCGTGGTGCCGCCGGCCAGTGTGCGGCCGAGGTTGGTCGTGAACTTGGCGTAGAAGATCCGCGTGTGGTCGTTGTACTCGCCCTGGCAGAGCCGGGCCGTTGTCACGTACTCGCCGCTGCCCAGTGTCAGCGAGGACGCGGTGCCGCCCGTGCCGCCGTGGGCGAGCGTGGTGCCGCCTGCCAGGGTCACGCTCATCTGGTCGACCCGGGAACCGGCCCGCAGCCCGATGGTGGTGGCGCGGGCGCTCGCGGGGACGCCGGTGATGTCGTTGAAGTAGTCGCCGTGCGGGCCGCCGAACTGGTCGCTCAGCTGGAAGGCGGAGTTGCGTGACCAGGTGAAGCCGACGGTGATCGGGTCGTGGTCGGAGAGCATCAGCCCGGCGTCGGTGAGGAACCTGGAGTGCTCGTTGTTGTACGACGTGGCGTTCAGCGAGACCAGTTTGCTGCTGCGGTAGAGGACCTTGTCGACGACCTCGCAGGTGTTGGGGACCGTGGTCCCGGTCTGGTCGCACACCAGGGCGTCGCTGCCCTTGGCGGGCGGGGTGCCGCCGCGGATCAGCTGGACCCAGGGATCGGTGAGGCCGTTGGTCGCGGCGAACTCGGCGATGGTGTCGCCGGAGCGGGTGTAGCGGGTGTTGGTGTCGCCCATGACCACGACCGCGTTGCCGGCCGAGTGGGCCTTGATGAATGCCGTCAGCTGGTTGAGGTTGTCCGCGCGCGAGGCGAGGTCTCCGTCGTTGGTGCCCGCGTTGGTGTGCAGGTTGTAGAAGTCGACGTACACCCCCTCGGCCAGGCGCTCGCGCATGAAGGTGAAGCCCTTGGGGGTCAGGCAGTCGCCCGAGTCCACCTGGCACGAGTTCCAGCGCACCCGCTCGAAGTCGTCCGCGTCGTAGGGGATCTTCGACAGCGTGTTCAGGCCACTGCCGATCCCGGCTCCGCCGCTGGTGGGGGTGCGGTAGGCGTGGTTCGTGTCGGCCGCGTAGAGGTAGGAGTGGTAGTTGAAGTCCTCCTCCACATGGACGATGTCGTACGGCGCTATGCGCTGACCGATCGTCGTCGTGCTCGACTCGCGGGGCGTCGGCGCGCTGGAGATGGCCTCTGGCAGGCCTGCCACGTTGTAGGTGAGGACGTTGAAGCTGCCCGAGTCGGCGGCCGTCGCGGTCGGGGCGGCCGCGGTGAGTCCGCCGAGGACGGCGGTGGTCGCCGCCAGAGCGGCGAAGAGTCTGCGCATGGGGAGTGTCTCCTGACGGAGTGGCGCGGGTGGAGTGCTGCGGGTGAGCCGTGCGGGACAGAAGTTACCGCCGGTTACCCGAAGTTGTCGCGATCGTGCGGGCTTCTCGGTCGTCAAATTCCCCGCACCTGAGGGGGTGTTGGGGTGCACTGCCCGCCACTGTTCATCTCCGCTTCACGCGCGGTGGCTGGTTCTCGGCCCTGCGGATGATGTGGTTCCAGATCGATAAGCCTTGTGGAATTTCCGCGCGGCATATCTGTCTACGATATGAAGATCGTACGGAGAGGGATCGCGCGTGAGTGAACCACCAGTCCTCGTCTGCCCGGAGTGCGGGGCGCCCAGGGCGGCGGACGGCACTCCCTCCTGCTCCTGTGCGCACCGCGCGTCGGAGGCCCATCTGGAGTCCCGTACGGCCGAGGCGGCGGCCGCGGAGGACTTCGACCCGGTACGGATCCGGCCGTACGTGGAAGTCGGCGACGAGCCCGCCGATCCGGCGGCGGATCCGGAACGGCCGGACGCCACAAGTGAGTTGACCTCACTGCCCATGGCCGTTACGGAGGTGGGGACGGCCGACACCTCGCCCCCCGGTGAGCCGCCCGCGGAGCTCTCGGCCGCCGCCGGCCCGGACCGTCGGCGGCGACGGAAGGCGGTCGTCGCCGGGGCGGGAGCGGCCGCCGCCGTGCTGGTGACCGGCGGATTCGTCAGCGGGCTCTTCGCCTATGACAGCCCGTCACGGGACGGTTCCGTGGCAGGCGGCGTACGGGCGGGTGTGCCAGAGGAGAGCCCGTCGTCGAGCACTCCGTCCGCCACGGTCTCCTCTCCTCCGGCGACCTCGATGCCCTCGTCCCAGCCGCCCTCCTCCTCGCCGAGCGCGGAGTCGAGCGACAGCGCGGCTCCGACGGACACCGCCACACCGACCGGCGCCCCTTCCAGCGCCGCCGCCACCGCCACGGTTGCTCCGGGGCCGACCGTGTCCGACGGCCGTCCCCCTGTGCTCGGATACGGCGACCAGGGGCCCGAGGTCGTCGAACTCCAGCTCCGTCTGAAGCAGGTCGGCTACTACGACGGTGAGGCCGACGGCGACTTCGACGAGGACGTCCAGAGCGCGGTCCGCACCTACCAGGTCACCCGCCTGGTCTTCCAGGACGAGTCGGGCGTCTACGGTTCGGCGACGCGGGCCTCGCTCGAGTCGGAGACCACGGAACCCTGACCGGCGGAGGCTACTTCCGGTGCCCGTCGGAGGGGTGGGACCGGTCGTAGGGGCGCGGGTAGGCGCTGGGGGTGTACGGGATGAAGCGGGCCTGGGACGCCGGATCTGCCTTCGTGGCACGGGAGTTGAGGGCGGCGGACTCGCTGCCGCGCCAGTGGCCGCTCGTGATCCGGTCCTCCAGGGTGTGCAGGGCGGCGATCTGCTCGCCGGGGCTGAACGTGCAGTGGCCCGCGTTGTCGGCGTAGCGCTGACGCGCGTGTCGGCGTGGGTGCGCGGGGCCTTGCCCAGGGCGGCGAGGTCGGACTTCAGGGACAGGCCGGCCTTGTTGTAGAGCTCCTTGACCTCCTTGAGTAGGGGGAGTTGCGGAGCATTGCGTGGTGGTCGACTCCGGCGTTCCATGACATGTGAAGGGTCGTTCCCGCCAGGCCGGTCAACGGGATGCCGAGCCGGGGGCGAGGAGCGTCTTCAGCGCGAAGAGCGGGTCCAGCGTGCTGTTCCAGTTGGTGACACCGCCCTTGGTGACGAGGCCGCCGTAGGAGGTGCCCCAGGCGATGGTGCGTCCGGCGCGGGCGTGAACACGTCCAGGGTGGCGAGCTGGTCGGGCACGGTCTCGGTGACCGCCCAGCCGGTGGTGGCGTACGAGGACCCGACGAGCGCGTAACCCTTTTCGAGGAGAAGGGACTTGGTGGTGTCGTCGGGAGCGTTGCGCGCCGGGTTGGGGGCAGCGGCCGGCGTGTAGCCGTGGCTGTAGAGGAGGGCCGTGCCGTTCCAGTCGGCCGGTACGTCCATGAGGTAGGCCGCGCACGACGGCAGAGGGCCGGGGTGAAGGGGGCGGCGAGCGTACGAGTGTGGATGCGGAGCGTCACGAGACGTGGGCTCCTAGGCGGCAGCCCGGCTTTGTTGCGGTCGGAGGGACTGACACCGCGAAGGTAGGCGTGTACATTGCGGGCGTCAATGATGTGCACAACATCAGTGAACGGCTCATGAGGCTTCTGCCGCCTCGTCAGGAGGGCCCCATGCGAAGGCACTTGCTCGGACTTGCCGTGGCGGTGGTGACCCTCGCCGGGGCCGCCGGATGCGGATCGTCGGACTCCGGCAGCGGCGGCTCGTCGTCCGCGAGCGGAGCGAAGAAGACACAGGTCACGGTCGGGGTGGTCCCCATCGTCGACGTGGCGCCGATCTACCTGGGGCAGAAGAAGGGATTCTTCGCCAGTCGGGGCATCGAACTGAAGATGGTGACCGCGCAGGGCGGCGCGGCGATCATTCCCGGGGTGGTGAGCGGGCAGTTCCAGTTCGGCTTCAGCAACACCACGTCCCTGATGCTCGCCCAGACCAAGGGCGTTCCCGTGAAGTCCGTGGTCAACGGGGCGGCTTCCAACGGCAAGGTGGGAGGCGACGTCACCGGTGTCCTGGTGAAGAAGGACAGTCCCGTCAAGTCGGCGAAGGACCTGGCCGGACGCTCGGTCGCCGTGAACACGCTCCAGAACATCGGGGACACCACCGTCCGTGAGTCGGTGCGCGAGGACGGCGGCGACCCGGCGAAGGTGAAGTTCGTCGAGATCCCCTTCGACCAGATGCCGGCCGCGCTGGACGGTGGCCGCGTGGACGCCGCGTGGATGGGAGAGCCGGCCCAGACCGTCGCCAAGGCGCAGGGCGCCCGGGTCATCGCCTCACCCTTCGCCGAGACCGACCCGAAGCTGACGGTGGCGACCTACTTCACCTCGACGAAGATCGCGCAGCAGAACCCCGCGCTGGTCAAGGACTTCGCCGAGGCCATGGCGGAGTCGCTGCAGTACGCCACCGAGCACCCGGACGAGGCCCGGCAGATCCTGACCACCTACACCAAGATCAGCGGCGATGTGCTGACCAAGCTGATCCTGCCCGGCTGGCCGGCCCAGGTGGACATGGCCTCGCTGGAGAAGCTGGCCGCGCTCGGTGAGGAGGACGGCATCTTCGGCGGCGAGAAGCCGGACGTACAGGCGCTGTTCTCCTGACCGGGCTCAGGCTGCTTGGCGTGGCCGTCGATCACCGGCCCTTCTCCACCTGCTGATCGGCCCAGAGATCGGCACCCCACTCCAGCAGCCGCACGAGGTCCTCGTCGGAAGGGCGGGCGGCGGCCGAGGGCTGGTGCGTGCCCCGGGAGATGTTGCCGCTGACGGTGATGTTGTGCTCCACGCGAGGGCGGCGCAGTGTCTCGTAGAGGGTGAGCGCGGTCTCGGTGTCCGGGGCGTCCCGCAGGGACTTGGCGAGGACGACGGCGTCCTCCAGGGCCATCGAGGCTCCCTGCCCGGTCGCCGGGGAGGCCGCGTGGGCGGCGTCGCCGACCAGCAGGGTCCGTCCGGAACGCCACGGGGTGCCGGTGGGGATCTCGGTGGCGTTGGTGACCATGAGCTCGTCGCCGGTGGCCTCGACGATGTCCGCGGCCTCGGTGGAGTCCTCGCGCAGCAGTGGCAGCAGGAGGTCACGCAGGCGCGCGGGCGTGGACCGCGTCAACTCCTGGGCGGGCAGCGGGTCGCCGGTCACCCGGGCGAACCAGTACGTCTCACCGCCCGGCGACACCGCATGGCCGAAGGCGGCCCCGCTGCCGCGGACCATGGTGATGCACGCGTCCGTGACGGGCGCGGACGCGGTGCGCGTGTAGCCGTAGAAGACGTACTGGCCGGCGTAGAACGGCCGGGTGCCGGGCGAGATCGACCGGCGTACGGCGGAGTTCAGGCCGTCGGCGCCGATCAGCAGGTCGCCGGTCTCGGTGCCGCCGTCGGTGAAGCGGGCGGTGACGCCGTCGGGGCCGTCCTCGACGGAGGCGAGGCGTGCGCCGTGCCGGACCGGGATGCCTCGGCGCACCGCCTCTGCCTGGAGCGCCGTGTTGAGTTCGCCGCGGCGCAGGCACCGGTAGTGCAGGAGCGGGTCTGAGGTCTCGCCCATGGGGGCGTGCGCCACCTCGGTGCCCTTGTCGTCCACGACCCGCAGCGAGGTCAGCGGGAAACCGGTCGCCGTGACCGCCGCGGAGGCGTCGAGCTGGGCCAGGGCCCGCATGCCGTTGCTCGCCAGGGTGAGGAACGCGCCGATGTCCTCGGCCGAGTCGGGATGGGCTTCGTGCACGGCGACCTCGACGCCCGCCTTGTGCAGGGCCAGAGCCGTCGCCGTACCGGCGACTCCGCCGCCGATGACCAGTACGCGTCCCACACCCGCCCCGTTCGTCCCGCGTCCGCCCGCACGGTCGTACGGCCACGGAGGGAACGACCGGACGCAGGCCGGGGTTCCGTCGACAACAGGCCGACAGCAGTCCGACAACAGGCTGACAACAGAAAGCCGGTCGTGCCGCCCATGGTGGGCAGTGGCACGACCGGCGTCCCGTGGTTCGGATCAGGCGCCGCTCTCCCGCAGCATGTCCTCGCGCTCGACGAGCTTCACGCGCTCGCGGCCCTGGGGCTCGCCCAGCGCCTTCTCGGCGGCGTCCAGCTTGTACCAGCCCTCCCAGGTGGTGAAGCGGACGTTCCGCTCGGCGAGGAACGCCTCCACGGCCTCCGGCTCGGGCGAACCCGGGGTCTGGAGGCGGTCGTTCGCGAAGTCGTCCAGCAGGTTGGACACCGTCTCGTTGGCGTCGCCCTTGGTGTGGCCGATCAGGCCCACCGGGCCGCGCCGGATCCAGCCGGTGACGTACGTCGACTGCAGGTGCTCGCCGCTCTCCTGCATGACCCGGCCGCCCTCGTCCGGGACCGTGCCCGAGTCGATGTCCCAGGGCAGCTTGGGCAGCTTGTCGGAGAGGTAGCCGACCGCGCGGTAGACCGCGGTGACGTCCCAGTCCTTGAACTCGCCGGTGCCCTTGACGTTGCCGGTGCCGTCCAGGGCGGTGCGCTCGGTGCGCAGGCCGACCACCTGGCCGTCCTCGCCGAGGATCTCGGTGGGCGACTCGAAGAAGTGCAGGAACAGCTTGTGCGGGCGGTCGCCGATGTCGCGGATCGCCCAGTTCTCCAGGGTCTTGGCGACCATGTCGGCCTGCTTGTTGCCGCGCCGGGTCTCGATCGAGCCCTCGTCGTAGTCGATGTCCTCGGGATCGACGATGACCTCGATGTTGGGGGAGTGGTCCAGCTCCCGCAGCTCCATCGGGGAGAACTTCGCCTGCGCCGGGCCACGGCGGCCGAAGACGTGGACCTCCAGCGCCTTGTTGGCCTTGAGGCCCTCGTAGACGTTCGGCGGGATCTCCGTCGGCAGGAGCTCGTCGGCGGTCTTGGCGAGGATGCGGGCCACGTCGAGGGCGACGTTGCCGACGCCCAGCACGGCGACCTTCTCGGCCTCCAGGGGCCAGGTGCGCGGCACGTCCGGGTGGCCGTCGTACCAGGAGACGAAGTCGGCGGCGCCGTACGAGCCGTCGAGCTCGATGCCCGGTATGCGCAGCTCACGGTCGGCGGTCGCGCCCGTCGAGAAGATCACGGCGTCGTAGAACGCGCGCAGGTCGTCGAGGCTGATGTCGGTCGGGTAGTCGACGTTGCCGAACAGGCGGATCTGCGGCTTGTCGAGCACCTGGTGCAGAGCGGTGATGATGCCCTTGATCCGGGGGTGGTCCGGAGCCACTCCGTAACGGATCAGTCCGAACGGGGCCGGCATCCGCTCGAAGAGGTCGATGGAGACACCGGGTTCGGCGGCCACATCGGACTTGAGCAGCGCGTCGGCGGCGTAGATCCCGGCGGGGCCGGCTCCGACGATGGCTACCCGCAGGGGGCGGGGCATGATCAGGTTCCCTTCGAGCGGTGACAGATCAACTCGAGGGAAGCCTAAGCTAAGGCAAGCCTAAGTCGGTACGCGGGTCCGGTCTATGGGCTCATAAGATCGGCTTATGACTGGGAAAGCGTTCAATTGGGGTCACGGCAGCGGCTGTTCCGCCCAGATGACCTTGCCCGCCGGGGTGTACCGGGTGCCCCAGCGCTCGCTGAGCTGGGCCACGAGGAACAGCCCCCGGCCCCCCTCGTCCGTCATGGCCGCGTACCGCAGATGCGGTGAGGTGCTGCTGCTGTCGAAGACCTCGCAGACCAGGGCGCGGTCGTAGAGCACCCGGACATGGATGGGATCGCCGCCGTAGCGGATCGCGTTGGTGACGAGCTCGCTCAGGATCAGCTCCGTGGTGAACCCGAGGTCGTCCAGGTCCCAGCGGGACAGTTGCCGGGACACGGCCGACCGTACGTTCGCCACGGCCGCCGGGTCCGCGGGGACCTGCCACTCGGCGATCCGGTCGGCGGCGAGCGCCTGGGTGCGCGCCACGATCAGGGCGATGTCGTCGGTGGCCCGGGACGGGGGCCGCGCGTCGAGCACGGCCCGGCAGGTGTCCTCGGGCGAGGGCCCCGCCTGCTCCAGAGCGGTGCGCAGGAGTTCCAGGCCTACGTCGATGTCGCGCTCCCGGTCCTCCACGAGCCCGTCCGTGTAGAGCACCAGACGGCTGCCCTCGGCGAGTTCCAGGTCGACCGTCTCGAACGGCAGGCCGCCGAGGCCGAGCGGGGGCCCCGCGGGCACGTCGGGGTACTCGACGCCGCCGTCGGGGTGGATGAGGGCGGGCGGCGGATGACCGGCCCGGGCGATCGTGCACAGCCGCGACACCGGGTCGTAGACGGCGTACAGGCAGGTCGCGCCGGTGACGGGGGAATTGCCGCTCTCCTCGGCCTCGTCCTGGTCGATGCGGGCGACCAACTCGTCCAGCAGGGAGAGCAGTTCGTCGGGCGGCAGATCGAGGGCGGAGAAGTTGTGGACCGCCGTGCGCAGACGTCCCATGGTGGCCGCCGCGTGCAGTCCGTGCCCCACGACGTCGCCGACGACGAGCGCGACCCGGGCACCGGACAGCGGCAGTACGTCGAACCAGTCGCCGCCCACCCCCGCCTGTGCCGGCAGGTACTTGTAGGCGATGTCCAGGGCGTCCTGCTCGGGCAGCCGGCGCGGCAGCAGACTGCGCTGGAGGGTCACCGCCATGGTGTGCTCGCGGGTGTAGCGGCGGGCGTTGTCGATGGAGACCGCGGCCCGGGTGACGAGTTCCTCGGCGAGGGCGACCTCCTCGGTGTCGAAGGGCCGCTGTTTCTCCGAGCGCCAGAAGCTGACCGTGCCCAGCACGAGGTTGCCGGCCCGCAGGGGGACGGATATCAGCGAGTGGATGCCGTACTCCACGACCTGGGCGGAGCGCTCCGGATCCTGTGCGCGCCATCCGGTGGCCTCGGCGAGGCGGGCCTCCAGGACGGCTCGGCCGCTGCTGATGCCGCGGGCCTGCGGCGCGGAGTCGACCAGGGGGATCTGCTCGCCGACCTTGAACAGCGGGGCGTCGTCACGGATCCCGCTGAGCGCGGTGCGGCGCAGGGTGGTCGCCGCCTCGGGCTGGCCGCCGCTGAGCACCGCTTCGAACAGGTCGACGGTGGCGAAGTCCGCGAACCGTGGCACGGCCAGCTCGGCCAGTTCCTCGGCGGTGCGGGTGACGTCCAGGTCCGTGCCGATGCCCACCGTGGCGTCGTACAGGATGTCGAGGCGCTCGCGGGCCGTCTCGGCGCGTCCGGACAGGGCGCGCAGTTCGGTCGAGTCGCGCAGGGTGGCGACGCTGCCCGGGGGGCCGCCCTGGATGTCCGTGGGGCGCTGGTTGACCGCGAGGAGGCGGTCCTTGACCCGGTGCACCTCGTCGGTGGCGACGCGCCCGGAGGCCAGCAGTCCGCCGGTGTCGGCGGGGAGCGACAGGTCGAGGACATGGCGGCCCTCGGCGTCGGCGGGCAGGTCCAGCAGCCGATGGGCCTCGTCGTTGGCGAGCAGCAGCCGGCCCTCGCCGCCGACGATGAGCACGCCCTCGCGTACGGCGTGCAGGACCGCGTCGTGGTGCTCGTACATGCGGGTCATCTCGTGCGGGCCCAGACCGTGCGTCTGGCGCAGGAGACGTCTGCTGACCAGAGCCGTACCGCCGGTGGCGAGGGCGAGGCCCACGGCGGCGGCCATCAGGAGCAGCGGGAGCTGCTGGTCGGCGGTGCCGCCCACCTTGGCGGTGGTGATGCCGGCCGACACCAGGCCTACGACCTTCCCGTCGTCCGCCTTGATGGGGACGACGGCCTGCACGAGCGGTCCGATGGTGCCGGTGATGTCCTCGGTCACCACGTGCCCGGCGAGCGCGGGGGCGGTGTCCCCGACGAACTTCTTGCCGATGCGGTCCTTCTTGGGGTGCGTGTAGCGGATGCCGTCGGTGTTCATGACGACGATGAAGTCCACGTCGGTCGCGAGGCGGGCCGCCTCGGCGCGGGGCTGGAGCACCGCGGAGGGGTCGGGGCTGCTGAGGGCCTCGACGGTGCCGGGGGCGTTGGCGAAGGCCTCGGCCACGGCCACGGAACGGTTGCGGGCCTCGATGTGGCTGTCGTGGCGTACCTGCAGCACCAGCGCCACCACGGCCGCCACGACCAGCAGCAGGACGATCACGACCTGGAGGACGAACACCTGTCCGGCGACGCTGCGTCCGCCGAGGGCGGCCCGCAGGGCTCCCGGACTCCGCCGCGTCCGGTTTCCGTCGCGCTCGACCCGCGTGGGCGAACTGCCCTGTGCCGGGCCCTGCTGCTGCTCGGGAGCGCGGTCGGGGGGCTGCGGTGGGCGGTGGCCGCCGGGGCGACGGGCCGACCCGCCCCCGGAACGGCCCGGGAGACGGACCATGTGCCCATGTCTACACTGCCACGCCCCAGGAGGCGAGGGGCGTCACAGGCTGTGACAGAACATCGACGGGACCTCCTCAGCGTGGCCCCCGAGGGGGCCGAGTGCTCGGGTTGCCGGGGTGTTGCGCTGGGGGCGGCTGTGGGGGTGTGGGTCTGGTTGGGCGATGCCGGGAGGGGCTTGTGCGTGGGTCGGCCCGTGGAGGTCGGGCGCTCGGGTCCGCGCGGGGTGGCGCGTCCGGGGTGGTCGTGGGGGGTGTGGCGCAGGTTGTCCTGGCCGAGGGAGGCGCGTGCTCAGGGCGATGCCGGGGTGGTCTTCGGGGGTCGGGAGGTGTTGCGCTGGGGGTGGCTGTGGGGGTGTGGTGCAGGTTGGACGATGCCGGGGGTGGCTTGCACGTGGGTTGCCCAGGGGATGAGCGGTCGGGGTGGCGGGGGGTGTTGCGCTGGGGGTGGCTGTGGGGGTGTGGGTCTGGTTGGGCGATGCCGGGAGGGGCTTGTGCGTGGGTCGGCCCGTGGAGGTCGGGCGCTCGGCTCCGCGCGGTGTGGCGCGCACTCGGGGTGGTCGCGGGGTGCCGTGTTGGTTGTCCTGTCCGGGAAGTGCGTGTTCATGGTGACGTCGGGGCGCTTTGCGCGTGGGTTGCCACGAGGAGGCCGAGCTCACAGGTTGCCGCGAGGTGTCGCGCCTCGGGGTGGTCGCGAGTGTGCCGTGCAGGGTGTCCCGCCCGAGGGAGTCACGCGCTCAGGGCGATCCCGACGGCGCCGTGCGCTCAGGGCGCCCCCGACGATGCCGTGCGCCGGGTGGCGAGCAGGAGGGCGATGTCGTCGGGGCGGTCCAGGGCGTGGCGGGCGATCGCCGTGAGGCGGTCCGCCACGCCGGCCAGGAACCGTCCGCCCGGTCGGGCCGCGGGAGCGCCGGCCTTCGCCAGGGCCACGCGCAGCGCGGTGATGCCCTCGTCGATGTCGCCGCCGGGCCGTTCCACCAGCCCGTCGGTATAGAGCGCGAGGATGGCGCCCGGCTCCACCTGCAGCTCCGTCACCGGATAGCGGGCCCGCGGGTCCACGCCGAGGACGACCCCGCCGGGCAGGTCCAGGACCCGGGTGCGACCGTCGGGCCGGCGCAGCAGCGGCGGCGGATGTCCGGCGCGGGCCGCCCTGGCCACCCCGGTCGCGGGATCGAGCCGGATGTAGCAGCAGCTCGCGAACAGGCCGGGGTCGAGGTCGATGAGGAGATGGTTGGTGCTGCTCATGACCTCGTCGGGCGGCCGGTCGCCGAGCGCGAACGCCCGCACCGCACTGCGCAGCTGCCCCATGGTGGCCGCCGCCTGCACCCCGTGTCCCTGTACGTCCCCGATGACCAGGGCCAGTCCGTCACCGGACTCGACGACGTCGTACCAGTCCCCGCCGACGTCCATCCCCGCGGTGCCCGGCAGATAGCGCCCGGTGGTCTCCAGCTGCGGGTGCGCCGACAGCCGGCGGGGCAGGAGCGCCTGTTGCAGGCCGCGGGCGAGCGCGGTCTCCGACTCGTAGCGCTGGGCCTTCTCCATGGCATGGGCGATGAGCCCGGCCAGCGCGGTGAGCACCGTGCGCTCCTCGGTGCTGAAGCTGCGGGGCCGGTCGAAGCCGAGGATGCAGGAGCCGACCGGCCGCCCGGAGGCGATCAGCGGGAGAAAGGCGCGGGCGCCCTCGGTCGCGTCCAGGGCGATGCCGGGGTACGCGGCCGTCAGCTGTTCCATCGAGTCGAAGAACAGCGGCCGCCCGGTGGTGAGGGTCTCCACGCCGGGCAGGTGCGCGTCCAGGGCCACGCCGTCGAAGGGGGCGAGGAAGCCCTTGGGGAAGCCGGTCTCCCACTCCAGGTAGAGGTGGCGGTCCTGCAGGAGGTAGATCGCGAGCCTGCGACCGCCGAACGCCGGCAGCAGCTCCCGCATCACCACGGCGGACACCTGGCGGGCGGTGACCGCCTCGCTCAGCGCGATGGCCAGGGCGATCGGCCGGTACAGGGGCGCCAGCGCACTCGCGCCCGGCTCGGACACCTCGGCGGGCCCCTGCCCGGCGGGACTGTCCGTGACACGGCTCGCGGGGCGGACCGTGCAGGTCAGCCGGTCCGGACCGGGGTGCACGGACAGGGCGAGCCAGTCGCCTTCGTACGGCTGCGGGGTCGGCCCGGCTTCCGGTGCGGGCGATGACGGCTCGGCGTCCTGGGAGTCCGGCCCCGCCTCGGGGGGCTCGGGGGCTTCGGGGGAGGGCCGTTCGAGATGGAAGTGGACGGGGTCCGGGGTCAGGAGTGCCGCCCGCAGGTGGTCCTCGAAGTCCGGGCGGCCCAGCCACGGCACGGCCTGCCACAGGTCGCGGCCGACGAGCTCGGCGCGGGGACGGCCCAGGAGCTGAGCGGCGCGCGGATTGGCGTAGACGACCAGGCCCAGCCGGTCCAGGCAGAACACGCCGTCGGGCAGCAGGTCGGCCGCCGAATCCGCGGTGGGGGCGGGGCCCGGGGCCACGACGACGCCACGGACCGCGGGTGCGGCGGGCGGGTCGTAGGCGTTCCACAGGTCAAGCAGGCGCAGCTCGCCGCCCTCGGCCCGCAGGTAGAGCGGCAGGGCCGGGGGCCGTCCGGCGGCGGTGTCCCGCAGGGTGGCCAGGATCCGGTGCGCGTCGCTGGGGGCCACGGCCTCGGCGAACGCCTCGACGGTGCCGGGGAACTCGGTGGGCGGCATGCCCAGGAGGGTGTGCAGGTCCTCGTCCAGCGTGATGGCGGACGCCTCCGGGTCCCAGGCGAAACGTCCGGCGCGCCCCACCGAGGCGGAAGAGGTCGGCGGGCGCAGGCACAGCGGCTCGCCGTCCCAGGCGACCTGGTCCGCGTCCGCGCCCTCCAGGCCCCGCAGCGCCGCACCCAACTCCTGGGCGAGCCGGACCACGCGGTCACGGTCGGACAGCACGTCGGCGGCGTCGGTGACGGCCGGGCGCAGCACGGTCAGCACACCGTAGGTCGTCGACCCGCCCACGACCGGCACATAGAGCGAGCCGAACTGGAACGGCAGCCCGGCCGCGAACTGGGGGTAGCGGCGCATGGTCTCGGTGGCGTTCGGCAGGACCACCTGAAGACCGAGCCGGTAGGCGTCCGCGACGGGGAAAGGGCGGTCCGAGTGCAGTCGCCACCAGGGACGGAACAGCGGTCCCGGCAGCCCCGACAGGACGGCGAGCCGCAGCAGGCCGGGCGTGCGGGAACGCAGATAGACCCCTCCGGCGTGGCCGCCGGCCGTACTGATCGCCTCTGTCGAAGCATCGATCAGCAGCGCCGTCAGCCGCCCGGCCGTCGGGTGTGGGTCCTCGACGCTCCCAGTCATCGGCCCTACCTCGTCCGTGCGCCGTCCCGCGGGCGACACAGCAAGAATGCGCCACCAGGACACCGGCCCGCACCCGGGCGGCCCATATGTATACCGCGGTCACCCTGTTGGACAACGGTCGGTTCAACTCTTAGATTGTCAGTCCAGAGCTGGACGGTGTGTCCAGCCAGTGACGAGAGGCGGCCCCTCCCTGTGATCCCCGAGAGCTACCCGGCCGACACCGACGCCGCCGCGCGTACGCTCGCCGACCCCGACACCCCGTTCGCCGTCGTCGACGTCCACAGGGCAAGGCGCAACATCGAACGGCTGGCGGCGAAGGCCGGCCGACTCGGGGTAACCCTGCGTCCCCACGTCAAGACCGCGAAGAGCCTGGAGGTCGCCGCTCTCCTGCACGAGGGCGACAGGCCCTGCCCGGTCACCGTCTCCACCCTCGCCGAGGCGGAGGCGTTCGCCGACGGCGGGTACACCGACATCACCTACGCCGTCGGCATCGATCCCCACAAACTCCCGCGTGTCGTCGCCCTGTTGAACCGCGGTGTCACCCTGCGCGTCCTGCTGGACAGCGCCGAGCAGGCGGAGTTCGTCGCCGAGGCGTCCCGCCGCGCCGGACTCCCCGTCCCGGCCCAGATCGAGATCGACTGCGACGGTCACCGCGGCGGCCTCAGGCCCGAAGCCCCCGGGCTCGTCGGGATCGGCCGCATCCTGCACGAAGCGGGTTGCCTGGACGGGGTGTTGACCCACGCGGGCGAGTCCTACTTCGCCTGCACCGCGGCGGACCAGCGGCTGGCCGCGAGGAACGAACGCGACAGTGCGGTCGCCGCGGCCGAGCGCCTGCGGGCGGCCGGACTCCCCGTGGCCACCGTCAGCGTCGGCTCGACGCCCACCGCGCATGCCGCCGAGGACCTCACCGGCGTCACCGAACTGCGCGCGGGCAACTACGTGTTCTTCGACCTGGTGATGGCAGGGCTCGGCGTCTGCCGCGTCGAGGACCTCGCCCTGTCGGTCGTCGTCACCGTCATCGGCCATCGCCCTGAGTACGGCTGGATCGTCACCGACGGGGGCTGGATGGCCATGTCCCGTGACCGGGGCACCGCCGCTCAGGCCGAGGACCAGGGCTACGGCCTGGTCGCCGACCTCGCCGGAAACCTCCTGCCGGGCCTGGTCATGACGGCCGCCAGCCAGGAACACGGCACCCTCACCGCCCGCCAGGGCACCCGCCTGCCCGACCTGCCCATCGGCACCCGCCTGCGGATCCTGCCCAACCACGCCTGCGCCACGGCGGCACAGCACCACGGCTACCATGTGGTCGACGGCGCCCGGCCGACGGGCAACGCACCCGCGGTGCAGGGATTCTGGGGCCGGGTCAGTGGATGGTGATCCCGGATGCCCGCCCATGTCGCTCCCGCGGACAGGCTTAGAGTGCCCTGTGGGAGGGGAATCACCCTTGTGCAGATAGGGACTTGTGGTATTACGGAGGCCGTTTAAGGGGTAACTACCACCACCCAAGGGTGTTCAATCGTGGTGATGATCATGATGTGATCAGGTCGTGACTACGGCTACCTTGCCGCTGTGATCACCTCTCAACTCCCCGTAACGTCACCGCCGCTGACCGAGACCGCCGCCCTCCGGCACCTGCTCTTCGACGCCCAGGCCGAGATCCACGAACCCTGGCGCCGCCTGTTCAGCTCCGACGTCTTCGCCTATCAAGAGGGGCTGACGCATCGGGAGCGCACGGAACTCTCCTATCAACGCCTGCGCACAGTGAACGCGGCGGTACCCGATCCGCAGGCCCTGGCCCGTGACCCGGTCGCCCTGA
Source organism: Streptomyces sp. NPDC048420 (assembly GCF_040651535.1). Lineage (NCBI taxonomy): Bacteria > Bacillati > Actinomycetota > Actinomycetes > Kitasatosporales > Streptomycetaceae > Streptomyces > Streptomyces sp. NPDC048420. Next base: position 106,306 of record NZ_JBEZKG010000011.1, on the reverse strand, counting down.
GCGCCCTGCACGAATGGGCCGGAGTGGTGGACGCCGGCATGGCGACCATCGCCAGCATCCACTACAACCTGTTCCTCGGCAGTCTCCTCGAACACGACCACGAGGGGCGGGACTTGGGCCCCTATGTGCGGATGGAACGCATCGGCACCTTCCTGTGCACCGAGCAGGCGCACGGCAACGACGCCCCTCAGTTGGAGACCACCGCGACCCTCGACCGGTCGACGGGCGGCTTCGTGCTCACCACCCCGACGCGGGGGGCGCGCAAGTGGATGCCCAACACGTCCGCGGTCGGCGGCCCGAAGGACGCCGTGGTGGCCGCACGCCTGATGATCGACGGGAAGAACCAGGGAGTCTTCCTCTTCCTGACCCCGCTGACCGACGCGAAGGGGCGTCATCTGCCGGGCGTGGAGGTGGAGTTGCTGCCCCAGACGGCCAGCAGCCCGGTCGACCACTGCGCCACCTCCTTCCACGGGGTCCGGCTGCCGCGGACGGCCATGCTCCAGGGAGACCACGGCCGACTCACGCCCGACGGAGAACTCGTCTCGACCCTGGGCAGTCCCCGCAAACGGTTCCTGCGCTCCATCGGCCGCGTCACCATGGGCAAGCTGTGCATGAGCGCCTACAGCCTGGGGACGACCCGGCACGCCCTTGCCGTCGCCGTGCGCCACGCCCACCAGCGGGTCACGTCGGGCATGACCAGCGGGCAGCGGGTGCCGCTGTTCGCCCATCGCACCCACCACGCCCCGCTCGTGGAGGCGCTCGCCACGACCTACGCAGCCACCTTGCTGCAGCGTGCCGTGGTACGGCGATGGGTGCAGGCTGCCGAGGGTGAGCGGGACGAGGCCGAGCGGCTGGTGGCCATCGCCAAGGGGTGGATCACGTGGCAGGCCCGGGCCGTGATGACCGAGTGCCGCGAACGCTGCGGCGCCCAGGGCCTGTTGCTCTCCAACGGGATCGCGGGACAGCTCGCGGCCAACGAGGGCACGATCACCGCGGAGGGCGACAACACCGTCATCTGGGTCAAGGCGGCCGGGGAGCTGCTGCTGGGCGGTTTCACCCCGATACCCGCCAGCGAGGTGCCCCCGGCCACCCGGTCCCTGCACGACCCGGTCTACCTGCACGACCTGTTGGGGGACCTGGAGCGAATACGTCACGAGCGGGCCCGGGTGCGGCTGCGCGCCAAGCGGGTCGGCTCCCCCCTCGACCGCTGGAACGGTGCCTCCGGCGCGGCCCTGTCCCTGGTCGACGCGCACGTCCACCGGCTGGCCGCGCAGGAACTCCTCACCGCCGCCGCGCAGGCCGCCGACCCGCAGGCGAGCATGCTTCTGGACCACCTCCACCGGCTGTTCGCCCTGCGCTACATAGCCGAGCACAGCGGTGAACTGCTCGCACACGAGCGGCTGACCGCCGAGCAGGTCCGGTACCTGCCGGACGCACTGGAGGCGACCGTCGCGGCGCTGGCCCCGCACGCCCTGACGCTCACCGACGCCTTCGCCATACCGCAGGAGGTGACGGTGCACCATCCCATGCTGCGGTCCGAGCCGGTACCGGCGTGACCGTCTCCACTACGTCCTGACTGATCGGCACGACCGAGGGCCGCCGGAATCCCCGGCGGCCCTCGTGACGTGTGAGCCCGCTTCTGATTAAGGCATGGCTTATATAAGTGGCGGATGGCATAGTGGGCGACGTGCACGCGTTCGACGTTCTCGGGGATCCGGTCAGGCGCCGGATATTGGAGCTGCTCGCCTCAGGGGAGCAGGCGTCGGGCGAGGTCAGTGCCGTGATCCGGGAGGAGTTCGGGATCTCCCAGCCGGCCGTCTCGCAGCATCTGAAAGTGCTGCGGGAGAGCGGGTTCGCCTCGGTGCGCGCCGACGGCAACCGTCGGCTGTACGCCGTCGAGGCCGCGCCGCTCAGAGAGGTGGACGTATGGCTGGAGCGGTTCCGGGGTTTCTGGGAACAGCGGCTCGACGCGCTCGGGACGGAGCTCGCGCGCGGAAAGCGTGAGCGCAGGCTGCGAGGAGAGGTGAGCGACGATGAGTGAGATCGCCGACGAGATCAACCGACTGCACCGACGGGTCGGTACCCGCCCGGTGGACTCCGGCGAGGCCAGGACGGTCCTGCTGCGCCGTACGTACGACGCCGAGGTGGCCGACGTGTGGGACGCGGTGACGTCTCCCGAGCGGATCGCCCGCTGGTTCATGCCGGTCAGCGGCGAGCTCAAGGTCGGCGGCCGCTACCAGCTGGAGGGCAACGCCGGCGGCGAGATCCTGGAGTGCGTGGAACCCGAGCGGCTGCGGGTGAGCTGGCTGTACGGCCCCGACCCGGGCTTCAGCGAGGTCGAGGTGCGGCTCACGCCCGAGGTCGGGGAGCGCACGGTCCTCGAACTCGAACACGTGGCCGTCGTACCGGACGAGTTCTGGGACCAGTTCGGGCCCGGTGCGGTCGGGGTCGGCTGGGACCTGGGGCTCTACGGGCTCGCCCTGCACCTCGCGGGCGGCGGGCTCAGCAACGAGGAGGCCGCGACCTGGCACACCACGCCCGAGGGCAGCGCGTTCATCACCGGGTCCGGCAAGGGCTGGGGCGAGGCCTACGCCGCCTCCGGCGCGGATCCGGAGACGGCCGAGCGGACCACGGCCGCGACGATCGCCTTCTACACGGGCACGGAGGCCTGACGTCGCGGTCGTGGCTCAGACGGTGCGCAGGGTGCGCTGCGCGAGTTCGTACGCCGGGAGCATCTCCTCGTGCTCCTCGGTGTCGAGCCCACCGAGATGCACCACCACCGGGCCGCCCGCGGTGGTGACGGCGAAGGCGCTCTCCGTCTTCTTCTCGTCCAGGAGCTCGCTGGTGTAGAGGTACTCGACCTCCACACCGGCGAGCTCCCCGGCCTTGAACGGGCGGTACTGCGGCTTGCTCGCCCCGTCCTCGGCCGCCACGAACGCCTCCAGCACCTTCTGCGCGTCGTCGCTCCCGGGCTCACCGGTCCACACCCGGAGGAAGCCGATGTTGCCCGCGGGCTTCGCGTCGATCTCACACGCGAGGGAGACCGGGCCCTGACGCAGCGGTGCCTCGACGGACTCCGCCGTCCAGCTCTTCGCGAGGTCGAAGGTGACGGGCAGCTCGCAGGCCGAACCGGCGGCGCCGATGGAGCCGCCGGTCGGAGTCGACGTCGCCGTTGCCGCAGGCGTCGCGGACGGGCGCGCGGACGTCTTGGAGTCTTCCCTCGCGGCCTCCTCGGCCTCCGAACAGCCCGCCAACACACCTGTCAGCAAAGCAAGGTGGGCCATCCGACGCCACGTGTTCCCCGCCCCGACCCGCATGGCCGTGTCTCCCTGTATCCAGTAGTGATTCCTGAAGGAGTCAGGTTAGGTGGCGGGGATAACGAATCGAGCGGCGACAGGAGAAGCGTTGTTGGGCTTCGACGACTACTGCGAGGCGATCGTCATCCAGACCGAGCTGCTCGCCCGGCACGTCAAGGGCGCGGACCCGACTTCCCCGGTGCCCACCTGCCCCGGCTGGGACCTCGGCCGGTTGCTGCGGCACGTGGGCGGCGACCACCGCTGGGCGGAGGAGACCGTACGGACCAGGGCGACCGAGCCGATCGCCGACGACTGCGTCAACGACCCGGCCGCCTACGCCGACCTCGACGACGCCACACTGGGCGACTGGCTCGTCGGGGGCGCCACCAGGCTGGCCGGCACGCTCCGGGCGGCCGGGCCGGACGTACGGGTGTGGACCCCCGCCGACGAGGATCTGGTCGAGCAGTCCACGCTGTTCTGGGCCCGGCGCATGACGTACGAGACCCTGCTGCACCGGGCCGACGCGGCCCTGGTGACCGGTGCGGAGTTCGTGGTCGAGGAGCGGTTCGCGGTGGACGCCGTGGAGGAGTGGCTGGAGTTCTCCACCGTGCCCGAGGCCTTCGAACCCCTGCCGGGAGTACCGGACCTGCTCGGCCCCGGCCGCGCGATCCATTTCGACACGGGCCGGGCGGGGGAGTGGCTGCTCGACCTCACCGGACAGCGGCCGTCATGGCGACGCGGAGCCGGAGAGGCCGCCGTGAGCGTCCACGGCCCGGTGACCGACCTGTTGCTCTTCCTCTACGCCCGCCCCGCGCCCGGCATCGCGACACGAGGCGACTCGGATCTGCTGGACCTGTGGCTGAAGCGGACCCGGTTCCGGCTGGAGGCCTAGGTTCTGTCAGGCGGCCTTACCCCTGGTACAGGTCGATGTGATTGCCGCCGGGGTCCTGCACCGTCGAGGACCGTGGCTTCCACGGCCTGTCGACCGGGGGTTCGATCTCCACCGCGCCGGCGGCGAGCGCCCGCCGACGCCGTGTTCGCCAGCCGCGCGCATCGCATCGACGTAGGCGGGTCACCCGCAGGGGCCGGTGTGGCCGAAGCCACGCGTCGGGGGCGGTCGGAGTCATGTCGTCCTGCCGGGACTGCGGGCTACCTTTTTGTGCAGTCCCTCTTCCACCACCAGCAGCTCGGGCGGCCCGGCAGTGCAAGCAGATCTCTCCCCGGTCATCGCGGCGACCGCCCACTGGCTGACCCGCGCCTACCCGCCCTCGGGCGGTGCTCTCGCCGCGGCGCTGTGCGAGGTGCAGGCCCGGCAGGCCGTGACGGTCGCCGCGTGGCTGCGCTATCCGACGGAGATGGACGCGGCGCTGCTCGGCATGGCGGGCCCAGGCGGCTCCGCCCGCCTCGACTGGGTCACCGGCGCGGACGGCACCGACGACCGGGACGAGCAGGAGCACGCATGGCGCACCTGGGTCGACGAGGTCGTGGCCAGCTGGGCGGCCTGTCTGCTCGCCGACCCCGAACTGGCCGAACGGGCGGTGGCCGACGTAGCCCTGGGCGAGCACACGGCCGGCACGCCCGCCGCGTTCCGCCGTCTGCTCGCCCCCGACGCGACCGACCGGCGTGCGGCGGCCCTGCTCCGCCACCCCGACCTGCTCGCGTCCGTGGCCGGACTGCACCGGGGCGAGCTTCTCGACCGGCTGGGGTCGGACGAGGCGCTCATCGCCTGAAGCGGACCCCGTGATGAACGTCAGTCGTGCTTGCCCCGTCCCGAGAGCGCGTCCCGCAGCCGGTCGACAAGGCCGGTTCCCGGAGCCAGCAGCTTGTTCGCCGGAGGAGTGTCCGGGGCCGACGGGTGGGGACGGGTCGGTGCCATCTTCTTGGCGCGACGCACCTGGTCGCCCAGCTCGTTGAGCTCCTTCTCCGAGCATGCGACCCGCAGCTGCGGGAAGAGGGTCTGCTCCTCCTCGGCGATGTGCGAGCGGACCTCGCTCATCAGCTCGCCCACCAACCGGTCGAACTCGGGATCGTCGGCCTCGCAGCCCTCCAGGTCCTTCATGAGCTGCTCGGCCTTGGAGTGGTCCTCGATCTCCCGGTCGGCCATGGTGTTCCCGTTGACCAGATGCTCCCGCACCGCCGGGTAGAGGTACTCCTCCTCCGCGACCGAGTGCCGGATCAGCTCCATGGTGACCTGGTCGGTGTACATCTTGCGGCTTTTCTCACCGGACGCCAGCGCCTCGATCTTCCCGAACAGCTCCTCGACCTCGTGGTGATCGGTCACCAGCTCGTCGATGACGTTTCCTCCGTGTCCCATATTCTTCACCTCCGGCCCCCGAGTGCCCTTGGGCGTCCCCTCTACGCCTGGTCACAGGCTCGCGAGGAGCTGTGGGGACAGTTGCTTGATCAACGTGTCTGTCCAGCGCAGCTGCCGCAGGGTCTGCGGGTGGCAGGCGGACGCGAGGCTCAGCAGCCGTTCGTCCCGGGTCGCCCGGGCGGCCTGCGCGAGCATCTCCCAGTGCAGGGAGTTCTCCGTGGCGGCCAGGTGCAGGGCACGCAGGTCGTGCAGGAGCAGCAGCCCCTCGGGTGCCGTTGCCGGGGTGGCTTCCGGTGTGTCGTCGTCGAGGTGCAGGCCTTCGTCCGCGGCGAGATCGGCGAGCCGTTCGGCGTGCTCGCGCGACCAGTCGGCGAGGTCGGTGGCGAGGTGATGGACCTCGTGCTCCTCGGCGTGCCGCTCGGCCACGGCCACCAGGTCCCCCGCCAGCTGCCGCTCCCCGTGGTGCAGGGTGCGCAGCACCAGGGCGATGCCGTCCTTCATGACGTGCCTCCCGTCGACCGGTCCTGCGTCGTGTACGCCTGCCGCCCACCGGTCGTCGTCGGCACGGAGCCGGCGGCCGCCGGGGCCGAAGCCGTGGTGGTCGGAGCCGGGGCGTGTCGGCCGTCCGCGCGGGCGACGAGGTCGAGCGCGGCGGCCGCGGTCTTGAACAGGGGCTGCTTGGACGCCGGATCCCAGTCGGTGATCGTCGTCTCGTTCGCGGCGCGTCCCGGGCCACCCCCGTCGGGACCGTCACCTTCCTTCGTGTCCCAGTAGCCGTAGTGGAACGGCACGAACAGCAACCCGGGCCGGATGTCCGTCACCCGCAGCCGCGCCTCCAGACCGCCGCGAGCGGTGGAGACCCGTACCAGATCGCCCTCGCCCAGACCGAAACGGGCCACGTCCGCCGTACTGATCTCCACCCACACCTCCGGCGCCGCCTCGTCGAGCTGGGGCACGCGCCCGGTCTTGGTGCGGGTGTGGAAGTGGTAGAGGGTACGGCCCGTCGAGAGCTGGAACGGGTACCGCTCGTCCGGCATCTCGTGCGGCTCCACGTACGCGGCCGCCTTGAGCACCGCCTTGCCGTCCGGATTGAGGGAGCGGTACTCCACCGGGTCCACGGCGGCACCCGTCTCCAGGTCCTTGCCGTAGCTCTCGCAGTCGTCCGGGTGGGCCCAGGTGATGCCGTCCGTGTAGAGGCGTGCGGTGCCCTGCGGGCTGCGGTCGGTGCACGGCCACTGGATGCCGTCGGCGTCGCGGAGGCGGCCGTAGGAGAGTCCGGTGTAGTCGCACGGGCGGCCCGCACTGCACCGTTTCCAGGCCTCGAACGCCTCCTCGGGCTCCCGCCAGCCGATCAGTGGCCCGCCGTCCTTGTCACGGAAGTCCATGCGCCGCGCGAAGTCGAGGAAGATCTCCAGGTCGGGCCTGGCCTCGCCGGGCGGCTCGAGCGCCTTCTCGCACAGGTGGACGGTTCGGTCGGCGTTGGTGAGCGTGCCGGTCTTCTCGCCCCAGGTGGCGGCGGGCAGCACGACGTCGGCGAGCCGGGCGGTCTCCGTCAGGAACAGGTCCTGTACGACGGTGAAGAGCCGTTCCTGCGCCAACAGGGCGCGGATGCGGGCCAGTTCGGGCAGGGAGACCGCCGGGTTGGTGCCGCTGATCCAGAGCATGCCGATCGAGCCCTGCTCGGCGTAGCGGAACATCTGCATCGCGTGGGTGGGCGGCGCGAAGTGCGGGATCGTGGACGGCTCGACGTTCCACACCTTCGCCAGGTCGGCGACATGGGTGTCGTTCTGCCAGTTGCGGAAGCCCGGCAGATCGCCGTCGGCGCCGCACTCGCGGGTGTTCTGCGCGCTGGGCTGGCCGTTCATCTGGAGCACGCCCGCGCCCGGGCGGCCCAGCATCCCGCGGATCAGGTGCAGGTTGTTGACCTGCATGGCCGCCGCCGTGGCCTGGTGCGCCTGGTAGACCCCCTGGAGAACCGTGGACAGCAGCGCGTCCGTCGTACCGACCAGCTCGGCCGCCTCGGTGATCCGAGCGGCCGGTACGTCGCAGATGTCGGCTGCCCACTCCGGGGTACAGGACGCGACACGCCCGGCCAGTTCCTCGAAGCCGACCGTGTGCGCCTCGACGAAGTCGTGGTCGACCCGGTCGTGCCGGATCGTCTCGTGCAGCAGGGCGTCCAGCAGTGCCACGTTGGTGCCGACACGCGGTGCGAGGTGCACTTTCGCGTGCCGGGCCACCTGGGTCGGGCGGGGATCCACGCACAGCAGCCGCGGCGGATCGAGACCCGCCAGCCGGTCCAGGACCCGCGTCCACTGCACGGTCTGCGTCTCCGCCATGTTGTGACCGAACAGCGCGATCACGTCGGCGTGGTCGATGTCGTCGAAACTGCCCGGCTGTCCGTCGCAGCCGAACGACCCCTTCAGTGCCTCGGCCGCGGTCGCCGTGCACAGCCGTGTGTTGCCGTCGAGATGGTTGGTGCCGATGCCCGCCCGGGCGAGCACCGCGAGCGTGTAGTACTCCTCCAGGAACAGCTGCCCGCTGGTGTAGAAGCCGATCGAGCCGGGCCCGCGCTCGTCGAGCAGCTCCCGGGTGCGGGCGGCCACCAGCTCCATCGCGGTGTCCCAGTCCGTCTCGACCAGATGCCCGTCCCGCCGTACGAGCGGCCTGGTCAGCCGGTCGGACGAGGCGTTCGCCTGCCAGCCGAACAGGTCCTTCGGCCCCAGCCTGCCCCGGTTGGTCCGGTCGGCCGCCCGTCCCCGTACGCCCGCCATACGGCCGTCGACGACGGCGATGTCCATGGCGTCACCGCCGGAGTGCAGGAGCGAGGCCGCCCGCACCCACCGCTGCACCGCGCCGGGCTCCACGCCCTCCGCGAGGTAGGTGTCCACCCTGGCGGACCACGGCTCGTGTCGCCCGTACGGCACCCGGGCGCCCCATGGATCGGCTATCCGGTCCGCCTTCATCGCGGCCTCCCTGACGACGCCGGCTGATCGCTCCTGAGTACCCCTGGCCCGATCCGCTTAACGGCAGCGCCGGGTGTAAGGCGGGCCGCGCGATGGAACCCGGGCCGGGACACAGCCGTACGACCCTGCCGGGAGGCCGATGTGACCGACGCCGTGGACGACGTGCTCGCGCGGGTGCGCGGGGAAGTGGCCGCACGGGCGGACCGGCTGTGGGACATGGCGAGGATGCTGCACTCCGACCCGGAATACGCCTTCGAGGAGCACCGGGCGGCGGCGCTGCTGTGCGGGGAACTCGAATGGGCGGGGTTCGAGGTGCGGCGGGACGTGGCCGGACTCCCGACCGCCTTCACCGCGCGCTCCGGCACCAGGGCCCGCCCGGCGGTGGCCCTGCTGCTGGAGTACGACGCCCTGCCCGGCCTCGGCCACGCCTGCGGCCACAATCTGATCGCCGCCGCGGGACTCGGCGCCGCTCTCGCCGCGCGGGCCGTGCTCAGCCGGGACGCGGGAACCGTGTGGGCCGTGGGGACCCCGGCCGAGGAGGGCGGCGGGGGGAAGGTCGCCGAGACCGACGCCGGCGTGTTCGACGATCTCGACGCGGCACTGATGTTCCATCCCGGGGTGCACAGCTGGCAGTGGGCGCCGCTGACCGCGCAGGCCCAGTACCGGGTCGCGTTCCACGGGCGGGCGGCCCACCCGACCGGGAATCCCACCGAGGGTATCGACGCGCTCGCCGCGCTCATCCAGCTGTTCAACACGCTGGCCGTGCTGGGGCGAAGGCTCCCCGAGGGCTCGCATGTGCAGGGCATTGTCACCGACGGCGGCAAGGCGACCAACATCGTCCCCGAGTACGCGGAGGGTCTCTTCGGGCTGCGCGCGGTGACCACGGCCGCGCTGGAGGACCTGGCGGGGGAGCTGCTCACCTGCGCCCAGGGAGTGGCGCGGGCGACCGGCACCACGGTCACGGTGGAGCGCGCCACACCGCGCTACGAGCACTTCCGCAACAGCTCGGTGCTGTCGGCCCGCTTCGCCCGGCACCTGGAGGGCACGGGCATCTCGGTGACACCGCCCGCGCCGGGCGTCTACCTGGGGTCCTCCGACGTCGGGAACGTCAGCGGGCGGGTGCCCGCCATCCATCCGTTCGTGGCGATCATGGGAGAGGACGGCTCCGACCACACACCCGAGTTCGCGGTCGCGGCGGGCTCCGAGCGCGGCCGTCAGGTGATGCTCGCGGCGGCCGAGGCACTGGCCTGCACGGCGGTGGAGGTGCTGCTCAGCCCGCAGTTGCGGGACGAGGCGTGGGAGGGCCACGACCGGGCGACCGTTCTCAGCTGAAGCCCCTGGTACGAGTTGTCAGTCGGTGTGCAGGTGGTACACGTTGAAGGCCCGCCGGATCACCGGCTGGGCCACGTTCCGCACCAGCACCCCGCCGGCCGTCATCCCGTGCTCCGTGCCCGCGTGAGCGTGTCCGTGCACGCTCAGGTCGGCACCGGCGGTGTCGATCGCCTCGGCCAGCAGATAGCTGCCGAGGAACGGATAGATCTCCGGCGGCTCACCGGCGAGGGTGTCGGCCACGGGGGAGAAGTGGGTGAGCGCGACCCGGGTGTGGCAGTCCTGCCGGCCCAGTTCCTCCAGCGCGGTGCGCAGCCCGTCCGCGCAGCGCCGTGAGTACCGTACGAACTCCTTCATCAGGGGCTCGCCGAACTCCCCGGCACTGCGGCCCACGAACCCGCCGCCGAACCCCTTGGTCCCGGCGACGCCCACCCGCGTGCCGCCGCACTCCACGACCGTCCCCTCGCCCTCCAGCACCCGTACGCCCGCGTCCTCCAGGAGGGCTGCGACCTTCTCGGGCTGCTCGTCGTGGTGGTCGTGGTTGCCGAGGACCGCGACGACCGGCACCGCGAGGTCCCGCACCTCGTGAGCCACGACCCGGGCCTCCTCCGGGGTGCCGTGCCGGGTGAGGTCCCCGGCCAGCAGGAGCAGATCGGCACACTCGGACAGGGTGTCGAAGGCGGGCCGCAGCACGCCCTGGCTCTCCGGGCCCATGTGGATGTCCCCCACGGCGGCGACGCGGATCACGGCAGCTCCTCCGCATGATCGGGCGTGGCGGTCTCGGCGACCACCACGTCGGTGTGCACGGCGAGGCCGGCCAGCTCCTCGCGGACGGTCCGCAGCACGGTCTCCCGGCACTGGGCGGAGGGCACCGTACCGGTGACCACCACCGCGCCGGCCCGCACCTCGGCGCGGACCCCCAGCTCGCCCAGTTCCTCCGCGGCCAGCCGGTCGCGGAAGTGGGCGACGCGGTACTCGACGTTCTCCTCGCTCATCGCCGGCCCTCCTCCGTCCTGGGCTCGATGACCTCCAGCCGTTCCAGGAAGTAGAAGAACGCGTCCGGCATCGGCGCGTCCCCGCATTCCCGGCGTACGGTCTCCCAGTCGACCTTCTCCCGCAGCGAGCGGGCGATCGGCAGGACCGCCCCGAAGTCGCAGTGGTGCTCGGAGAACGCGGACAGCAGGCTGTGCAGCAGGTCGGTCGGGGACAGCACCGGCATGAACACCGAGTCCACCGACAGCTCGTCGGCCCGCTCCAGCAGTTCGGCGGTGACCGGCTGGTGCGCGAGCTCGAAGATCAGGTCGACCTGCTGTCCCAGGCAGTCTGCCTTCAGCAGCCAGTCCTCGGGCGGCGTACGGACCGTGAGGCCCGCTTCCCTCAAGGTCTCGGCCACGGCCTGTGCGTCCTCCGGGCGGACGGCGAAGTCGACGTCGTGCTGGAGGTTCTGGGCGCCGCCGTGGGCGTACACGGCGACACTGCCCGCGAGCGCGAAGGCGTGCCCTTCCCGCTTCAGGATCGCGCCGACCTGCTTGGCCGCCTCCAGGATCGCCTGGTTGCGGTCGACGGGCAGGCTCGGGGCGAGCGCGTCCCCGGTGGCCTCCCCCGTCGCCAGCCGCAGTCCGGCGACGCCCCCGTGGTGGACGACGTCGTCGTCGGCGTGCTGCGTCATCACTGCCCCCTTCCTGGCCGGCCCGCATCCGAGGGGCCGTGACGGCGAGCCCCGAGTACCCGGGGGGTGGGCATCGACACGGCGGTACGGGTGACGGGCAATGTGGTCCGAGGCCACCCAGCGGTCTCGGCGCGGTCCCGGTCTGCCTGGTAGCGCTGCTACCAGCACGAAGCGCATCTGGAAGGTCCTCCGGCAGGGCCTCAGGATCGGTGGCCCAAGCAGGGAATGACTGGAGGCAATGATGCGTGTTGTGATCCTGGGCGGTACGTCCGGTATCGGCCTGGCGACGGCGGAGAAGCTGACGGCGGCCGGCGCCGAGGTGATCGTCACCGGACGCGACCCCGAGAAGCTGGCCGCGGTCAAGGACCGGGTGTCCGACGCCGAGCAGGTGGACGGGACCGACGAGCAGGCCGTCGCCGAGTTCTTCGAGCGGGTCGGCTCCTTCGACCACCTGGTGCTCGCCCTCAGTCCGGGCGCTCTGGGTCTCGGCCCGCTGGCCGGCCTGAACGTCGCGGACATCAGGTCCGCCTTCGAAGGCAAGCTGTTCGCCTACCTGTCCGCCGTCCAGAAGGCACAGGTCACCGGCTCCGTCACGTTCCTCTCCGCGGCGACGGCACGTTCCGCCGTGCCCGGCGCCGTGACGTTGGCCGCGGTCAACGGAGCGATCGAGCGGATCGTCTCGCCGCTTGCGGCCGAGCTGTCTCCGGTCCGCGTCAACGCCGTCGCGCCGGGTGCAGTGGACACGCCGTGGTGGTCCTTCGTGCCCGAGGAGGCGCGTGCGGGCCAGTTCACCGCGATGGCGCAGGATCTGCCGATCAAGCGGGTCGGCAGGCCCGGCGAGGTGGCCGACGCGATCGCCTATCTCGTCGGCGCGGAGTACGTGACCGGCACGATCCTCCCGGTCGACGGCGGCTTCACGGTCGCCTGATCGCGGATGGCTCCTCGGGCCCGGACTCCTCGGGCCCGGACTCCTCGGGCCCGGCTCCGAGAAGGCCGGGCCGTCGCGACCGCGTCCCACCGGATCCGGGCCGGTGGGGCGCGGGGCTGTCGTGGCGAGGCCCCAGTCCGGCAGTTGCACCGACGGCGGGTGCCGGGAGACGTTCCCGGGACGGGTGTGCCATGCACGCCCGAGGTGTTTCCAGGCGGGTCGGCCGGCTCCGGGTGCGGGTCGTCCCTGTACGCCGAGGACCCGCAGCATCCGGAAGAAGTAGGCGCGGCAAGTTGCGCGTAGCGGCACCGCAGCCGTACCCGCTGCACTCGCCGGACTGTGAGCGGTTGTTACGGCGTGGAGAACAGGCCGGGCCCCGGACGCGCGGGGCCGTCGGTGCGGGCGCCGTTGGTGACCCGCAGGAACTCCAGCTTCTCCGCGTCGGCGGAACCCGCGGCCACCGTGTAGACGACGAGCCGGATGTCGCACCCTGGGACGCTGAGCACATCGCAGTCGCAGATCACCTCACCCACCTGGGGGTGTACGACGGTCTTGCGGGCCGAGACGTGCGGGCCGACCGTGCCCTGGTCCCACAGGCGGGCGAACTCGGAGCTGGTGGACCGCAGTTCCTCGACGAGGTCGGTCAGGCCGCGGTCGCGGGGGTAGTCGACGAGTGCTGTGCGCAGGTCGGCGACGAGGGCGGGTTTGAGGGCGTCGCCGTCCTGGAGCACGGGCCAGGACGCGAGCCCGCTGGGCCCTGTGGCGAAGACCGACCGTGCCAGGTTGCGCTCGTGGTGTGTCCGTGCGCTGGGGTCGCCCATCAGTACCGACCATGCGGGGGTCCAGGACAGCAGGGTCCAGTCGGCGCTGAACACGCCCACGGGGAACTCCCCGAGGCGGGCCAGCATCCGTTGGACCCCGGCCGGCACATGCGTGGACACCGTTCCCTCCTGGGGAGGCAGGAGGCCTGCCAGCCGGTAGGCGTGATCGCGCTCCAGGGGCTGCAGTTGCAGTGCCCTGGTCAGGCTCGCGACGACCTGCGCCGAAGGGCTTGTGGCGCGGCCCTGTTCCAGGCGGACCACGTAGTCGACCGACAGCCCGGCGAGTTCGGCCAGTTCCTCGCGTCGCAGACCCGTCGCGCGTCGTCCGGGCCGTGAGGTCAGTCCGACGTCGGCGGGAGAAAGGCGGTCGCGCCAGCGGTGCAGTGCCGTGCCCAGGGTCTCGTCCACTGGGCCATTGTGTCCGCCTGGCCGTCGTCGTGCCTGGTACTGGCTGTCCTACCGTCGCGGAGAGCACTGGTTGTCCTCTCGTCACGGGCCGAGAGTGAACGCATGACGACAACATTCATCACCGGAGCCAACAAGTCCCTCGGGTACGAGACCGCCCGCCGCTTGATCGAGGCCGGCCACACCGTCCTCCTCGGAGCGCGTGATCCGGAGCGGGGCCGGGCGGCCGCCGATGCACTCGGCGCCCGTTTCGTACAGATCGATGTGACGGACGACGCGTCGGTGGCCGCGGCCGCCGCCGAAATCGAGGCTCGCGAGGGGAGCATCGACGTCCTGGTCAACAACGCCGGCGTTCTCGGAACGCACAGCCCGGCCGACCGGATCACGGCCGCTGACGCCGTGCAGGTGTTCGAGGTCAATGTCGTGGGGATCGTCCGGGTGACACACGCGTTCCTGCCTCTGCTGCGCAAGTCCGCGAGCCCGGTCATCGTCAATGTGTCCAGCGGCATGGGGTCGTTCGCGGCCACGCACGACCCCGGGCGCGTCGAGTCGAGGAACCTCGCGCCGCTGTACACGGCGTCCAAAGCCGCGGTGACCATGCTGACCACGCAGTACGCGAAGTCCTGGCCGGAGGTGAAGGTGAACGCGGCCGATCCGGGTTACACCGCGACCGACTTCAACGGGCACAGTGGGCCGCAGACGGTGACCGAGGGGACCGACGCGATCGTCGAACTCGCCACCATCGGGGCGGACGGCCCGACCGGGACCTTCCGTGACCGTCATGGTGAGGTGGCCTGGTGAGCCGCCGCTGAATTCGGGGCGTGGCCGGCACGGACGGGCGAAGGCGGGGGCGGGAGTCGACCGGGATGCCGCCGAGGTGCCCCCTTTCCGGCTCGGCGGCGTGCGGGCTGGACGCAGCGGCCCAGGCCTGGGACATCGCCCTACCGCCCCGGGTTGAGTGGAGGGGCACCGGCGCGGTTCTCGTACAAGCATCCGAAGCGAGGGCGGTTAGCTCGTCGTCCTGCAAGTCCGATCCGACCTGAAGGAGATCACTCAAGGAGCGGCCCGGTCCTCGCGTTCCCGCACCAGCTCGCCCAGCCGCCGTTCCAGGTCCGATCCCGGCTTCACGAGATACGACACCAGGGTCTTGTCGTCGTCCGCGACATGCATCTTGATGTACTCCAGCTCGATCACACCGAGCAGCGGATGGTTGAGGGTGCGCGGCTTCGGGACGAACGGGGCCAGCTCCTTGAGCTGCCACAGCCGGACGAAGTCGGGGCTGGACTCCTCGAGGGCGTCGAGGAGTTCGACGACGTCCGGATCGAGGATGCGCTCGCCCACCTGGGTCCGGAACAGGGCGAGGGTGTACGAGGCCTCTTCCTCCCAGTTCTCCGACATCGCCCGCACCTCCGGGGAGGTGAAGGTGAGCCAGAGGACGTTCCGGCGCTCGTCGGGGAGGGCGCCCAAATCACCGTAGAGCAGCTCGCATCCCTGGTTCCAGGCCAGGATGTCGAAGCGCCGGTTGACGATGAAGGTCGGGTTCGGGTTCAGATGGGTGAGCAGCAGCTCGTACTGCGTGGGGAGTTCGGGGCGCGGCGGGGCGCTGCCCGGCGGTACCTCGTCGGCCAGCCGGAACAGGTGGTCGCGCTCCACCGGGTCCAGGCCGAGTGCGGTCGCGAGACTGCCGAGCACCTGCCGGGAGACGCGGATGTCCCGCGCCTGCTCCAGCCACGTGTACCAGGTGATGCTGAGGCCGGCGAGCGTGGCGACCTCCTCACGCCGCAGCCCCGGTGTGCGCCGGTGGCCGATGACGGACAGCCCGGCGTCCTCGGGCTTGCGTCGCTCACGCCGACTGCGGATGAACTGGGCCAGCTCACGCCGCTGTTCCTGCGTACTCACCTGATCCCCCTCGACTTTCCTTGCCGTCGACCAGCCTAAAGGTCAGGGCGCACACGGCTCTGTTCGGCGAGGTCGTCGCGTTGTTGAAGGAGGAGGGCGCGCAGGACATCACCGTCCACGGCGATGGCATCAGCGCCGAGGCCGACGCCTCGGCGCTCCGGGCCCCTGGGGGTGGCCCCGCTCTTCAGCCCAGGCACGCCGACCGGAGACCTCGTCCGGTGAGCCAGGCCTTCGACGGACTCATTCCGCGGGCCAGCCGTCCCGCCCCGCCAGATGCAGCACGAGGGCCGCGATGTTCCACGCGTCGTCCTCGCCGCGGTGATGGCGTCCTTCGAGCGGCAGCCCGGCGATGTCCAGGGCCTGGGCCATCCCGGGTCGCTTGCGCAGGCCGTGTGCCTCGGTGAAGACCGCCTTGGCGTTGGTGTGGCGGTGGCCGAAGGGATACGGCGTCCGCGTGGCCCCGCACTGGCGGGTGAACTGGTGACGGTCGTAGTCGCCCCAACTCGCCCAAGGGCGGGCACCGGACGCGTGCTCGGCGGCCAGCAGCCGACAGGCCTGACCGAACGACAGACCCCCGTCCACCTCTTCCTGCGTGAGGCCCGTCAACTCGGTGCAGAAGTCGCTGACTTCGGACCGGAAGGGTCGTACCAGGATCCGGTGCCGGGCGACGCGTTCGGCGCTCGCGAGGTCCACGACGGTCAGTCCGATCTCGATGATCTCGCTGATCGCGCCCGGGGGAGGGGAGCCGGGCCAGCACGTGGCTTCGACGTCCACGACGTTCAGGAGGCGCATGACGGAACCGTAGGGGCACGGATGTGTGCGAGTCATCTCGTTTTCCCTGCACAGAGGTTCGAGAGGGGTGGTGGAATCCGGTGTTCCATATGAGGGTGCTGTGAATTTCCGATGCGCTTGAACACGGAGGGCCCGGCATCCGTATGGGGCGAGGGATTTGCATGCCCGCAGAGCCGACACGCGCAGGAGTATTTCCGTGGGACGAAGCAACCGCAGACGCCCGACAGGCGCACGACGTGCGACCTTTGCCGCAGTAGCCCTCATGCTCGGGGGTGGTGGCCTGGTCGTGGCGAATGTGTACGCCTCCGCCACGGAAAGCGGCACGCCGCAGCAGACGTCGTGGGGAGCCGTCACGATCGACTGCCCGGACGTCGGCGACACGCTCACCAGCGTGCCCGACGGTTCGAGGGCGGACGTCGACAGGGAACTCGCCCTGCTGGACCAGCAGGTAGCCGAGGCCTACCAGCAGCTCCAGGACCCGTCGGTGCAGGACCAGGAGTCCGCGCAGAGCCGCATCGTCGACCCGCTGCAGGAGAACCGCGCCGACACGATCGGGCGCATCGCCGCCGCCCTGGAACGCTCGGGAGAGCGGCCGGAGGGACTCGACGGCATGGCCGGCTGCACCCTGCGCGCGACCGAGAACGAGAACGCTGACGGTCAGGACCAGCAGCAGGGTGAGGGGCAGGGCGACCAGCAGGGCGACGGCCAGGACCAGGGCGGTCAGGACCAGGGCGGTCAGGACCAGGGTGGCGAGCAGCAGGGCAACGGAGGGCAGGCCGGAAACGGCCCCGTGGCCGCCGACTACGCCGACATCACCACCGCCCCGCCCGCCGCGCAGGCCCCGAACCCCCAGGGCGACGCCTCCCGCGGCACCTTCGTCACCAGCTGCGGCGTGAATGCCAACGGTCTGTTCAACTCGGACAACGTCATCGTCGCCCCGGGCGTCTCCAACGGCGCCCACCACTTCCACGACTACATCGGCAACCAGTCCAACACCGCCTTCGCGAGCGACCAGGACCTGGCGAACGCCGAGACGAGCTGTGTCGACCAGGGCGACAAGTCCACGTACTACTGGCCCGTGATCCGGCTCCAGAACGGAACGCAGGAACAGGACGCCAACTCGCCCGGCGGCGGTATCGAGGGCAACGCGGGCGAGATCGTCACCCCCGAGGACGTGACCCTGACGTTCGTCGGCAACCCCCGCAGCCAGGTCACCGCGATGCCGCGGCTGCTGCGCATCATCACCGGTGACGCGAAGGCCTTCGTCAACGGCACCGCCAATGCCAACGCGTCGTGGAGCTGCACCGGGTTCGAGGACCGGCAGCTGAAGGACAAGTACCCGCTGTGCCCGCAGGGCAGTGACGTGGTGCGCACCTTCAAGTTCCAGAGCTGCTGGGACGGCCGCAACATCGACAGCGCCAACCACCGCACCCACGTGGCGTTCGCCCAGAACGACGGCACCTGCCCCGACGGTTTCGAGGCCATCCCGCAGCTGGTGCAGCGGATCGTCTACGACGTCGACGCGCCGAGTCTCAATGACGGCGGCCGTACGACTCCGCTGTTCGCCGTCGACTCCTTCCCGGAGCAGGTCCACAAGCCTGTCACCGACCACGGCGACTTCATCAACGTCTTCGACGAGAACCTGATGAACGAGATGGTCGACTGCATCAACTCCGGCCGTCAGTGCGGCGCGGGGACGGGCCAGGACGACCCGGGCAACGGCGGCGACAACGGCAACGGTGGCGGTGACAACGGCAACGGCTCCGAGCCCGACCCCGACCCCGGCGCCGGCCAGGCCCCGGGCACCGGCGGCGACAACGGCGACGGTGGCGACAACGGCGACGGTGGCGGCGACAACGGCTCAGTGGAGAACCCCGGAAACGCCGACGAGCCGCAGCAGCAGCCCACGCCGACCACCGAAGCCCCCGCCGGCGACGAGTCGACCGCACCGGCCGACAACGAACCGAAGACCTACAGCTCACCCACCGCCCACAGCACCACCGCACCCTCGCCCGCGAACAACGGCGACGAGCAGGCGGCCCAGGACGACACCGCGACCGACGACCCCGGAACCGGTACGAGCGCAGTCGTGGCGCAGCCCCCGGTCGCCGCCCAGCCCCAGCCCCAGGGCAACCAGGGCAGTCTCGCCGAGACCGGCACCCAGCTGTGGCCGGCGGCGCTCGGAGGGATCCTCCTGATCTCCGGGTTCGTTCTGCTACGACGCACCAGCCGCCGCTCGATGTGACGCCGAACGCAGGAGGGCGGCGGTGCCGGGCATTGCGCCCCGCCCTCCCTCGAAAATTGACGTGGGCCATTCCTTATCCGGGAAACCGCTGAACAAGGGCGATGACTGATCCACCTCGGAGCGAATTCAGCGTGCGTTTCGACTTCCCTGCCACTGGTCCGTATGCAGCAGTACGGGAAGCAGGGGGCCGCGCCTCCCGGTGAGGCTTGACGGGCCGTGACCTCTCACTTCCCGGAGCCCCCATGCCACTGCGCCAAACCCGTCTGCGAGCGGCGTCCGTCGTCGCCGTCTGCCTCGCCGCGCTGTCCCCGGCGACAGCCGGTGCCGCCACGGACCCGTCGGGCCACCAGATACTCCAGCGTCAGCTCGAAGACTTCGTGGCCCGCCCCGGCGGCCCGCCCGGAGCCATCGCCGTCCTGCGGACCGAGCACGGCACCCGAGTGGTGCGCGCCGGTGTCTCCGACGTCCGCACGGGCCGGCCGCCCCAGGTCGACGACCACATGCGGATCGCGAGCACGGCCAAGGCCTTCAGCGGGGCGGTGGCCCTCACCCTCGTCGACCACCGCGCGCTGAGCCTGGACGACACCCTGGGCAAACGCCTGCCCCAACTTCCTGATGCATGGGCCGCAGTGACGCTCCGTCAGCTCCTCAACCACACCAGCGGACTGCCGGACTACTCCCAGAGCACCGCGTTCCGAGACGTGCTCCTGGCCGACCCGCGCCACCGCTTCGACTCCCGCCGGCTGCTCGACTACGTCGCCGGCGAGCCCCTGCGCTTCGAGCCGGGCAGCCAGTACCGCTACTCGAACTCGGACAACATCGCCGTCGCGCTCATGGCGGAAGCGGTGACCCGGACACCGTACGAGGAGCTGCTGCGCAAACTGGTCTACGCGCCGCTGCGCCTGCACTCCACCAGCCTCCCGCAGGGCTACCGGATGCCGGAACCCTACCTCCACGGCTACGTGGTGGACCCGCCCGCGCCCCCGGAGGACGTCAGCGAGGTCATCGGCATGTCCGGTGTCTGGGCCTCCGGAGGGATCGTCTCCACTCCGGCGGACATGACCCGCTTCATCCGCGGCTACGCGGGCGGTCGGCTCTACGGCAGGAAGGTCGTGGAGCAGCAGCGGGAGTGGATCGAGGGTGCGTCCGAGCCCGCCGGACCGGGCCGCAACTCGGCGGGCCTGGCCATCTTCCGGTACGAGACGAGATGCGGTGTCGTGCTCGGCCACACCGGAAACACGCTCGGTTATACGCAGTTGATCGCGGCGACCCCCGACGGCCGCCGTTCACTGACCTTCTCGGTCACCACCCAGATCAATCAGGCCGCCGACGCCGCACAACTGGAGAGAATGCGCACTCTTCAGGAAAACTTTGTCTGCGCATTGTTGCGTGGCAACGGGAAATAGGAGTTGGCGGCGGCCGCGGTGATTCAACTCACCGTTATTTCCCAGGTGTCGACGGCGTAATGGACCGACATTCCGTGGCGGGCGTACAACTCGGGGGCGCCGGTGGTGTTCTCGGTGTCCACGCCGAGGCCCACCGTGTCCCGCCCGCGGGCGGCGAACGCGGCGAAGGCCTGCCGTAGGAGCAGTCCGCCGAGGCCCCGCCCGCGGGCCTCACGTGCGACCCCGAGGCTGCGGATCCATCCCATGGCCTCGCGGTCGTCGCGGGCGATCAGGAAGCCGACGTCCCCGAGGTCCTCGGCGGAGACCAGCCACACCAGGGACCAGTCGAGCCGGTCGGCGTCGATGTCGTGCAGCCACTGTTCGTACGCGCGCGGCTGGAAGTCGAAGTGCTGGGCGAACGTGGCCTGGTAGAGGGCGTGGGCCTGCTTGCGGTCCGCCTCGTCGGAGCAGGCCCGCACCCGGATGCCCGCGGGCGGTTCGGGGGTCAGGTCCTCGACAGCCCGCAGCGGCCGCTTCAGCACGTGATAGCGGCGTACGACCGACCAGCCCCGGGCGCGGATCAGCGCGAGGTCGGTGGTGGGCGCCGAGTTGAGATGCAGATGGAGCACGGCCTTCGAGGCGCCGTTCGCCCGCGCCCTCTCCAGGGACCTGGACTCCACCGCCTCCAGGAGCAGTTCGCCGGCGTGCTGGTGGTCGGGCAGTACGTAGTGGTCGGCGTCGATGCGCTCGCCCTGCGAGTCGTCCCACACCAGGGCGTACGCCACCAGGCGCGGTCCGTCGAAGGCCAGCCAGGAGTCGCGGTCCAGGTCGACCTCGGGGTGCTTCAGGTCGGCCTCCACCGTGTGCAGATCGGTCTCGGCCCGCCCGATCTCGATGAGGTCGATCGCGTTGAGCAACTCGGTGACGGCCGGCGCGTCGGCCGGCGCGGCAGGGCGCAGGAGATAGGGCATGGGACCAGGGTCCGGGCCGGGTCCGACGGCCGCAAACGAGTTTTTGCCTGGCCGGGAGAAAGCGTTCTCCACGCCTTGGTAGGGTGCGCGTGTTGATCATGAACGACCGCGCCCACCTCCGGTGGAGTCGGCATCGGCCCATGAGGCCTTGCTGCGGGATCTTTGTGGAGAGTCGTCAAGTGTGCCCTCTGATACGCCTGTTGACACTGTGACGACTGATAAGATCATTCCACTTTTCAGTAGGCTGACGGCGCGTCATCGACGCGTACGGGGGACAGCCAAAACGGCCCCATCGTGAAGGAGTGACGGTTGGTCCGCCGGTAAGGCCCGCGCACACACGACGGCGGGCAATTCCGGGGGTCCCATGCACGGTCAGTCTCCCGACGCGAGGCGACTTGAAGAGAGTCTCATGACGTCATTGTTCGAAGATCCACTCGTGTGGGTCCTGCTCGTGGTACTCATCGCTGCGGTTCTCGCAGTGATGCGCGCACGGAGAACCAACATCCAGCTCCGCGCGAACAACAACAAACTGCACGGTGACATGGCGACCGTGCGAGGTCAGCTCGCCGAGCTCCAGACGACCTACTCGTCGGTGAGCTCGCGGCACGCCGCGGATCTGGAAGAGGTGCGCAAGGACGCCGAGTCGGCCACCAAGGCGACCCTGAAGTCGGCGGTGGGCACGCTCGCCACCCTCGCCGAGGAGCAGCTGTCCCTGCTCGACGGACTCCAGCAGAAGTACGGCGACGACCACGCGGTCCTCGCCGACCTGATGCTGGTCGACCACACCGGCAGCCAGTTCAGCCGCCGTACCAAGGGCATCTCGGTGCTGTGCGGCGGCTGGCTCGGCCGACGCGACCGGGACGCCTCGGTGTACGACGTCGCCCGCAGCGCCCAGGGGCGCATCCGCGACTTCGAGCGGGTCAACGTCCACTCCCAGGCGAGCGTCGCGATCACCAGCCGGGCGGTCGAACCGGTCGCCATGGTCCTGGCCGAACTCCTGGACAACGCCACCAAGTACAGCGCCCCCGGCACCCCCGTCGAGATCAACATCCAGGCCGTCCCCACCGGGATATGCCTGATCGTCGACGACGCCGGTCTCGGCATGGATCAGGAGACCAAGGCCCGTGCCGCGTCCCTCCTGACGGCGGGCGGGGCCGTGGACATCACGAGCCTCGGCGACCCGCCCAAGTTCGGCTTCGCCCTCTCCGGGAAGCTCGCCGCCCACTACGGATTCCACGTCTCCGTCGACGCGGTCTCCCCGTACGGCGGTGTGCGTGCCGTGATCCGCGTGCCCGAGAACCTTCTGACGGCGGACGTGCCCGCACCCGCGCCCGTCGTGCTCGACGACCTGGAGGGCGAGCCCGCGGCGGCCAAGCCGGCCCCGGTCGCCTCCCTCGTCGTCGGCCAGACGGCCGGAGGCCTCCCCAAGCGCCGCCGGCGCCGCAACGGCTCCGTCTCCGTCGTGGCCACGCCCAGCGCGGAGGTACCCGACCTGGACGCGGCCGGCGAAGAGACAGCCTCGCGGCTCAAGGCATTCGCTCGCGGAACCCTGCTCGGGCGGGACTCAGACAACACGGAAGGACCTCAGAACCAGTGAATCCCGATCTGTCGTGGGTGCTGAACGACGTGCTCGAGGTGCGCGGAGCCCGCCACGCGATCCTCGTCTCGGCGGACGGCCTGCTGATGCAGCGGTCAGACGGCATCGTCCGTGACGACGCCGAGCGCAACGCCGCCGCGATGAGCTCCCTGCAGTCCCTGTGCCGCAGCGTCGCCCCCTTCGTGGGTGGCGGCAAGGGTCTCTGGAAGCAGACACTGATCGAGTTCGACGGCGGATGGATCTTCCTCATCGCCGGGGGCAGCGGCTCCTACCTCGCCGTCTCGACCGCCCTGGACGTCGACATGGAGGCCATGTCGATCCGGATGCAGAAGACGGTCGGCGCGCTGACCAAGGCGATGAGCGCCACGCCGCGCCAGAGCACCGGCGTAGACGCATGACTTGGCCAGGCGAGGACGCTCCGGTAACCAGCGACTTCGTCCGCTCCTACGTCATCACGGGCGGCCGTCGTCTCCCCTCCGACGACGACCTGGCCCTGCACACGCTGGTGTGCCTGGCCCCCGACCGGACCCCGCCGCTCGGGGCCGGCCCCGAGGTGCGGGCCATCTGGGAGCTCTGTTCGGGCGGCTACCTGTCGGTCGCCGAAGTAGCCGGTCACCTGGGACTGCCCGTCGGCGTGGCCCGACTGCTGCTGTCCGATTTATTCGAACAGGGGCACCTCCTGCGCCGCGCTGAACCGGCCCCCGCCCAGCACGTTCCCCGAGCGATACTCGAGAAGGTTCTGCATGGACTCGAAACCCTCAACATCGGCTGACCCCGGGGCGAACGGCTCCATCTACGTCTCCGCCGAGGTGACCACCGCCGCGAAGATCCTGGTGGTCGGACACTTCGCCGTGGGCAAGACGACCTTCATCGGGTCCCTGTCGGAGATCACCCCGCTGCGCACCGAGGAGAAGATGACCCAGGCGTCGATGCACGTCGACGACCTGCGGGGCGCCCCGGAGAAGGCGACCACCACCGTGGCGCTGGACTTCGGCCGGCTGACGCTGAGCGACGAGCTGGTGCTGTACCTGTTCGGCACCCCCGGACAGCAGCGCTTCATGCAGCTGTGGGAGGACATGGCCCGCGGCGCGCTCGGCGCCCTGCTCCTGGTCGACCCCTCGCGGCTTGAGGAGACGTTCCCGGTCATCGACCTGATCGACGAGTACGGCCTCGAGTACGCGATCGCCGTCAACACCTTCTCGCAGACCAGCCACTTCGAGGAGGACGAGATCCGCGAAGCGCTCGACCTGCTTCCGGACACTCCCGTCATCTACTGCGACGCCCGCGACCAGCGCTCCTCCGCCCGGGCCCTGATCGCCCTCGTCCGTCACCTGCTCGACCGCGCCGCCTGAACCACCACCCCCCGCCCGGACCGCACGGTCCGGGCCACCAAAGGACACAGACATGGACGTTCACGACACGGCCGCCACCGGTGCGGCCAGATGCCCCATGTACGACGGCTCCTTCGCCGCCGACCCGCAGAAGGTCTACGACTACCTGCGGGCGCACGGACCGGCCGGCCCGGTAGAACTCGCCCCCGGAGTCGACGCCACCCTGGTCGTCGGACACGAGACGGCCCTGCGCGTGCTGCAGAACCCCGGCCTGTTCGCGCGCGACGGCCGCCGCTGGACCGCCCTCAACGACGGCCGGGTCCCCCTCGACAGCCCCGTCCTGCCGATGATGGCCTACCGCCCCAACTGCCTGTTCACCGACGGCGCCCAGCACCTCAGGCTGCGCAAGGCGGTCACCGAGAGCCTCGACCGCCTCAACGTCACCCGCATCCGCCGCGACGTCGAGCCGATCGCCGCCTATCTCATCGACCAGTTCAGCGAGCGTGGCCGGGCGGACCTGATCAACGACTACGCCAAGCTGCTGCCGCTGCTGCTGTTCAACAAGCTCTTCGGCTGCCCCGCCGCCATCGGCGACCGGGTCACCAGCGCGATGGCCGACATGTTCGACGGCAAGGACGCGCTGAAGGCCAGCGACGAACTCACCGCCTGCTTCATGGAGCTCATCACCCTCAAGCGCCGCGAACCGGGCGACGACATCACCTCCTGGCTCGTCCAGCACTCGGCCGGTCTCACCGACGAGGAGCTCAAGGACCAGCTGGTGATGCTGATCGGCGCGGGTGTGGAACCCACCCGCAACCTCATCGCCAACTCCCTGCTCCTGCTCCTCGGCCCGGAGGGCGAGGACGGCCCGAGCATGCAGATCGAGGACGCCCTCGACCACGTCCTGCTCAACAACCCGCCCATCGCCAACTACGCGACGCACTTCCCGGTGCAGGACGTCGACCTCGGCGGAGTCGTGGTTCAGGCGAACTCCCCCCTGGTCATCAGCTTCGCCGGAGCCAACAGCGACCCCGTGCTCACCGCGTCGGGCCAGGCCCACAGCCGGGGCGCCCACCTGGCCTGGGGCGCGGGCCCGCACGCCTGCCCGGCCAAGAGCCCGGCTCAGGTCATCGCGGTCACGGCCATCGAGCAGATCCTCAACGCGCTGCCCGACCTGGTCCTGAGCGCCCCCGCCCAGGAACTGGAGTGGCGTCCCGGCCCGTTCCACCGTGCACTGGCCGCCCTCCCCGTCCAGTTCGCCCCCACCCCGGCCACCCGGATGGCATCGGCGTACGGCGTACCCACAGCGCCCCGCCCGTCCGTGGTCCAGCAGCCCGTACCGGCGGCACGCGTCCCCGCACCCGCGGCGCAGAAGCCGGCCAAGAAGGGCTTCTGGAGCAGCTTCCTCGAGATCTTCCGTGTGTGACGACTTAAGCCCCGCCACCAGGTGCCGGAGAGCGGACTGACGGTTTCGCAAGTCCCCTCTCCGGCACCTGCGTTCGTTCGGGGGACAGATCGGCTCTCGCGCGCCCGAAAGGCCCTCCTTCGGGCAGAATCGACTCCCGTGCAGCACAGCCGGCAGCGCGAGGAGCGGCGCATGGAGTACTACGACCTCGGCTCCCACGGCCGACCCGTCACCACCGACTCCGCCGAGGCCCAACTCTGGTTCGACCGGGGCCTGGTGTGGACCTACGCCTTCCACCACGAGGAGGCCGTGGGCTGCTTCGAGAAGGCGGCCGCCGCCGACCCGGACTGCGCGATGGCCCACTGGGGCATCGCCTACGCGCTGGGCCCCAACTACAACAAGCCCTGGGAGTTCTTCGACGACCGGGACCTGGCCCGCACGGTCGAACGCACCCATACGGCCGTGGAGTCGGCGCACGAGAAGGCGGCCGCCCGGGCCACCGTCGTGGAGCGGGCACTGATCGGCGCCCTGCGCGCCCGCTATCCGCAGGCCGAGCCCGCCGAAGACTGCGCGGTGTGGAACGCCCCGTACGCCGATGCCATGCGCGCGGTCCACGAACTCGCCCCGGACGACGCCGACGTGGCCGCCCTGTACGCGGACGCGCTGATGAACCTCACCCCCTGGGAACTGTGGGACCTGCGCACCGGTGAGCCGGCCGCCGGAGCGCGCACCCG
Source organism: Streptomyces sp. NPDC048420 (assembly GCF_040651535.1). NCBI lineage: Bacteria > Bacillati > Actinomycetota > Actinomycetes > Kitasatosporales > Streptomycetaceae > Streptomyces > Streptomyces sp. NPDC048420. Next base: position 80,222 of record NZ_JBEZKG010000011.1, on the reverse strand, counting down.
CGAGGCGCGGGCGGTCCTGGAGCGGGCCCTCACCGGGGCCACGGGCCGCACACACCCGGGAGTCCTGCACCTCTACGTCCATCTGATGGAGATGTCGCCCACCCCCGAACTGGCCCTGTCCGTGGCTGACCGGCTGCGCGGTCTGGTCCCGGACGCGGGGCACCTCCTGCACATGCCCTCGCATCTGGAGGTGCTCTGCGGTGACTACCGGCGGGTCGTGTCGGACAACAGCGCCGCGATCGCCGTGGACGAGAAGTTCCGGGCCCGGGCCGGCGCGATGAACTTCTACACGCTGTACCGCTCGCACAACTACCACTTCAAGATCTACGGGGCGATGTTCCTGGGCCAGTCGGAGGTCGCGCTGGAGACCGCTGCTGAGCTGGAGGAGTCGATCCCGGAGGAGTTGCTGCGCGTCGAGAGCCCGCCCATGGCCGACTGGCTCGAAGGGTTCCTCGCGATGCGCGTCCACGTCCTGATCCGCTTCGGCCGCTGGACCGACATCCTGGACCTGCCGCTGCCCGCGGACCCACGGCTGTACTGCGTGACCACCGCGATGCTCCGCTACGCGCGCGCAGTGGCCTGGTCCGCCCTCGGCCGCGTCACCGAGGCGGAGGGCGAGCGAGCCCTCTTCCACGAGGCCGTCACCAGGGTCCCCGAGTCCCGGATGCTCTTCAACAACACCTGCGCCGATCTCCTGGCCATCGCCTCCGCGATGCTCGATGGCGAACTGGCCTACCGCAAGGGCGAGTTCGACACCGCCTTCGCGGCACTCGCCAGGTCGATCGAGCTGGACGACAACCTGCCCTACGACGAGCCCTGGGGCTGGATGCAGCCCACCCGCCACGCCTACGGTGCCCTCCTGCTCGAACAGGGCCGCATCGCCGAGGCGGAGGCCGTCTACCGTGCCGACCTCGGTCTCGACGACACCCTCCCGCGTCCGCAGCAGCACCCGGGCAACGTGTGGGCGCTGCACGGACTCCACGAGTGCCTGGTCCGCGGCAAGAAGGACGGGGAGGCGCGGATCATCGCCCGGCAACTGCGGATCGCCGCCGCGCTGGCCGACGTACCGGTCGAGGCGTCGTGCTTCTGCCGTCTGGACACCGGTCCGGCCGGGGCCCCGGGGTGTTGCGGATAGGCTTCCGTCAACAGGGCGACGGAATCAGGGAGTTACATGCTGAACACGGGCGACTTCATCGCGGACACCTATGCGCTCGGCACGGGAACCTGGACGATGACGCCCGTCGCCCGCGGCGCCCTCGGACAGATCTGGAAGCTGTCCGGGAACGGCACCGCGTGGGCGGTGAAGGAACTCCTCTTCGAGAAGGACGAGCCGGACGCCGGCGCCGAGTCCGCACTGCGCGACGCGGCCGAGACCCTGGGCATCTCAGCGCCGCGCCTCCTGCCCGACCGCACCGGGTCCCAAGTCGTACGACTCCCCGAAGGCTCCTGGGCCAAGCTGTACGACTGGGTGGACGGCACCCCGGCCGACCCCACGGACCCGGAGATCCTGAGCTGGTGCGGCCGTACGCTCGCCATCCTGCACCGGGCCGGAGAGGGCGCGAGCGAGACACCGGACGGCTGGTACGAACGGTGCAACCAGGAGTCCGACTGGGCCGAACTGCTCGGGAGGGTGGAGCGGGCCGGGTTGCCGTGGGCGGGGGAGCTGGGCCGGTTCGTCGCCACGCGGGCCGTCGAGTTGGCGCGGCACGTGTCGCCGTCGTCCCCCGGTGACGTGGTGATCTCGCATCTCGACATGCGGCCGCAGAACGTCCTGGTCGGCCCGGCCGGACCGGTCCTTCTCGACTGGGACAACGCCGGGCCGATCTCGGCGGAGCGGGAACTCGCCCGTGCGGTCTACGTGTGGTCGGGCGCGAATCACTTCGACGCCGATGCCGCGCGGCGAGTGGTGCGCGCCTACCGGGACGCCGGGGGTCCCGCGGTGATCAAGAACCTCGACGCCTTCTCGATGCTCTTCGCGACTGACCTCAACTACGTCTACGTACAGGCCGATTGCGCGGTCGATCCGGCCGTGACCCCCCAGCAGCGGGATTTCGCGAGCCGTGAGACCGTGGCCGCGCTGGGAAGGCTGCCGGACCTGGCCGCCGTCACCCGCCTCGCGGAGGCCGTGGAGGCCGAGTGGTGATCCCCGGCCTCCAGTGAGCCGCCATCCCCTGTGGGGGGCCGTCGAGTTCACGCCGGCCTGGCATGTGGTGCTGGTGCTGCTCGCCAAGGTGGTCCTGCCTCCGCTGGCACCGTCCTGGTTTCCCGGTCTGGGCGCGACCGTGGTCAACGCGGTCTGCTGCGCGGCCGTTTGGGTCGTCCTGTGGAGATGGGGATGGTTGCGCGCGAGCGGGGTCGCCGTGCTGGGCCGACTTCGGTGCTGGTGGCTGGCCCTGCCGATGTTCCTCGTGGCCTGCTCGTACGCTGTGGCAGGCATGGAGGGGCGTACGACCGTGCTGGTCAGCGGTCTGGTGACCCCGCTCGGCGCGATGCGGGCGGCGATCGGCGTCGGTTTCCTGTTCGGAGTCGGCCTGTTCGGGTTCACCTGCGCGGGACTGCGGTACGCGATCGGCTCGGTCTGGCCGATGGTCGCCGTCCACGGGCTGGACGACTTCTCCACGTCTTCCACGCCGGGTTCGGTGTGTGGCTGCTGCGCCACTACGGCACCGGTGACGCCCATGTGACGCCGGGCGCCGGCCCTACGAACCCCGACGAGCGCCCCGAACAAGCGGGGGCGCTCGACTGACAACCAGCTGCTAGGCCGTCCGCGGGCGCGGAGGCCGGGTTCTTGACGCAGCGGTGCGATCAGGCGGGGCGGATGTTCTCCGCCTGGGGGCCCTTCTGGCCCTGGGTGACGTCGAACTCGACCTTCTGGCCCTCCAGCAGCTCGCGGAAGCCCTGGGCGGCGATGTTGGAGTAGTGGGCGAAGACGTCGGGGCCGCCGCCTTCCTGCTCGATGAAGCCGAAGCCCTTCTCGCTGTTGAACCACTTGACAGTGCCCTTGGCCATGACCGTCTCCTTCGAGGGAAACCGGGCCGCACCCTGCGTGCCCGGGAGGTGATCGCCCTGGTCCGGAGAGGCGCTCGAAACGCAAGAACGCCCGTGATGGCGATCACGGGCGAACGGGACTTCGGAACCACGACTGCTGATCACGACGCTACACCTCGGGGGTGGCAGCCGCTACCGAGAAGCCGCCCGCTGTGCGCCGTCGGCGGGTTCGGCGCGGGTGGTGTGGTCGGTGTCGACGTACGCCCAGCGGAAGGTCGCGCCGCAGTGGAATGCGTGCTGTCCTGGAAGCATCCGCAGGAGGACTCGCCGATGCGTCACAGCCGGACTTCCGCCTTCGCTTCCGCCAGGACGCCCACGCCGACCGGACCGGGCGGAGGCCTGCTGCCGACGCGGGATCTCGCGGCCGCCTGGCTCCTCGTCGTCCTGATCGCGGCGCCCGCCTGGGCGCTGACGATCGGGCAGGCCCGGAACATGGGGGTCGAGCCCGGCACGATGGGGATGGCGCTGCCGCTGTTCCTGCTGCTGTGGGTGACGATGATGGCGGCCATGATGCTCCCGTCCATGGCGCCGGTGGCCATCACCTGGGTGCGCGGGATCGGCCGGCAGTCCTCCGGTTGGACGCGGACCTGGCGCACGGTCGAGTTCGTGGGCGGGTATCTGCTGGTGTGGACCGCCTTCGGACTGTTCGCCTACGCGGCCCTGGCCGTCACCGGCAACCTGGTGGACGACCATCCGACCGCCGGACGCTGGATCGGCGCTGTGGCGTTCCTGCTCGCCGGCCTGTACCAGCTCGGCCCCCTCAAGTACGTCTGTCTGCGGCACTGCCGTGACCCCATGAGCCACCTGGTGCGCTACGCCGGGTTCCGGCAGCCGGCCCGCGACCTTCGGGTGGGTGTCCATCACGGCGCGTACTGCGTCGGCTGCTGCTCGGGGCTGATGGTCGTCCTGATCCCGCTGGGCGTGATGAACGTGGCGGCGATGGCCGGACTGGCCGTGGTGATCTTCGTGGAGAAGCTGTGGTCCCGTGGCCCGTTGCTCGGCCGACTCGTGGGCGTCGCGTTTCTCGTGCTGGCCGTGCTCGCGCCGTTCCAGGACTGGCTGCTGCCGGGGCTGCAGGGGTCGATGCCGTCGATGGACGGCATGTGACTCAGGACCGACCACTCAGTCAGGACCACTCCAGTCGAACGGGAAGTGTTTGCTCGACTTCCCCGAGCGTTCCCAGGAGAAGCCGAAGGCGTCGGCGCGGTCGGCGGTGGCGCGTCCCCAGGTGGCGACCTGGCCGGGCCCGACCTCGGCGCCCGGGGCGTTGTGGACCTGGACGCGTGCTCCGTCCGGTGTCGTCGGGCCGGTGAGCGCCTCTGCGGTGGCCGTGACCTTGCCGGGTACCTCGGCTCTCCAGGTGGCGAGGTCCTCGTCGATCTCCACGTGGACGGGGGCGAAGTCCATGCCGCGCATCTCGGGGTGGAACATCTCCCCGAACCGCGCCGGCCATCCGCCCGCCTCACCGCCGAAGATGGCACCGAGTGCACCCCGCTGCTGCTCGTCGGCGCGCTCGTCGAGGTAGACCGCGGCGTATGCCTCGGTGTGCGTGCCGGCCCAGACGTTGCCGACGAAGGAGCCGAGCATCAGCACGTTGAGATCGTCGAGCCGCACGTCGCCGAAGCTGCCTTCCCGGATGTGCCAGACCAGCACGCCTTCGCAGTCGCCGTAGGTCGGTGGCTGCGCGAACGTGCAGGGGCAGGGAATGGCGCACTTGCACACATCGAACCAATCGCCGGCCAGGCGCCAGCGCGTACCGGTGGTGACCTGCTCCGTCATCTCGCTTCCCTCCTGCCGAGCCCGAAGGGGCTCACTCGGAGTGGCGAGACCGCGTGTCCCGGGCCCGCACCCGGGATGGCGAGGCGGCCTCCATTCCAGCTTGCGCCTCTCGCCCCGGCAGGGGAACCCGGCATCGACATCTCCCGCCCGGTGGCCACCGGGCCACCGGTGCGGCGGCCACTGTGCAACACGGTGTGGAGGACGACCGGCGCGAGACCGGCCTTGTCGGGCTGCTCGTCGCGGGCGGCGTACCCCCGTACTTCCGTCGTCATCGGCCTGTGCAACCTCCTCGTCCGGCGCCCCGGCCTCGCTCCACAGACCGCCGAGGCCCTGGCCCTCGGCGGCACCGTGACCGGGGAGCACGGAGTGGGCCTGCTCAAGCGGGACGGGCTGCGCACGGAGGTCGGCCCCGAGGTGATGGCCCTCAAACCGCGCGGCCAAGGACGCCCTCGACCCGCGCGGCCTGCTCCACCCGGGCAAGGTGCTGGGCCTGCGGGCACCGCTCGGCACCCGGCACTAATGTCGTGGACATGAGTGATGAGTCCCTGCGTTCCGTCACCGTCGAGCGCACCAGCACCGGCCACTTCGTCGCCACCAACACCCGCGGCGGCACGATCACCTTCGCCACCGGCGGCGACAGCGAGTTCACGCCGGTGGAACTGCTCCTCGCCGCGCTCGGCGGCTGCTCGGCGGTGGACGTCGACATCGCCACCAGCCGGCACGCCGAGCCCTCGTCCTTCTCCGTCCAGGTGACCGGCGACAAGATCAACGACGAGCTCGGCAACCGGCTGACCGACCTCGCGGTCACCTTCAGCGTCACTTTCCCGGACGGTGAGGGCGCGGACCGGGCGCGGACGATCCTGCCCCGGGCGGTGAAGACCTCCCACGACCGCCTCTGCACGGTGAGCCGCACCGTGGAGATCGGTACGCCCGTCACGACGACGGTCGAGGACGTCTGACCGCTGCGTAGCCTGTCCCCGTGTCAGCCTCCCGCCTGCGTCGCGTCGCGGTACTCGTCCTCGAAGGTGCGAAACCCCTCGATGTCGGCATCCCCGCGCAGGTGTTCACCACGCGCGCGAGCATGCCGTACGAGGTACGGCTGTGCGGCGCGGCCCCCGGACTCGTCAGCGGTGGCGACGGGCTGTCGTACCACGTCGCCCACGGCCTGGACGCGCTCGCGTGGGCGGACGTCGTCTTCATCCCCGGCTACCGGTTCCCGGACCGCGAGGACCCGCCGTCCGCCGTAGTGGAGGCGTTGATCGCCGCTCATGGCAGGGGCGCGCGGCTCGCCGCCATCTCCACGGGCGCCTTCGCTCTCGCCGCGACCGGCCTGCTCGACGGCCGACGCGCCACCACCCACTGGCACTACACGAGAGCCCTCGCCGCGAAGCACCCCCTCGTCCGGGTCGACGAGAACGTGCTCTTCGTCGACGAGGGCAGCGTCCTGACGTCGGCCGGCGCCGCCTCCGGCATCGACCTGTGCCTGCACATCCTGCGCGGCGACCTCGGCGTGGCCGCGTCCAACCACGCGGCCCGGCGCCTGGTCGCGGCCCCCTACCGCAGTGGCGGTCAGGCGCAGTACGTGCCGCGCAGCGTGCCCGAGCCGCTCGGCGAGCGCTTCGCCGCCACCCGGGAATGGGCCCTGCACCGACTCGACGAACCCCTCACCCTCGACCTGCTCGCCCGGCAGGCCGCGGTCTCGCCGCGCACGTTCTCGCGACGGTTCGTCGAGGAGACCGGATACACGCCGATGCAGTGGGTGATGCGCGCCCGTATCGACATGGCGCGCGAGCTGCTGGAGCGATCGGAGCGCAGTGTCGAGCAGATCGCGACCGACGTCGGCCTCGGCACCGGCGCGAATCTGCGGACACACTTCCAGCGGATCCTGGGCACGACGCCGAGCGAGTACCGGCGCACCTTCACCCGAGGCGAATAGCGCCCACGGTCCCTGGCGCGTTGGCGCGATCCTTTTGAACCGTGGCGATCGCGCCACTGTCAGCGGCACACGCGGCGCGCGAGCCTGGTGGAGACAGGGAAGGGACCCCATTCATGACTCGCATCGCCATCAACGGATTCGGCCGCATCGGACGCAACGTGCTGCGCGCGCTCCTCGAGCGCGACAGCGCCCTGGAGATCGTCGCCGTCAACGACCTCACCGAGCCCGCCACCCTTGCGAGGCTGCTCGCCTACGACAGCACGGCCGGCCGACTCGGCCGTCCGGTGACCGTCGACGGCAACGCGCTTGTCGTCGACGGCCGTCGTATCACCGTGCTCGCCGAGCGGGAGCCGGCCCAGCTGCCGTGGGCCGACCTCGGCGTCGACATCGTGCTCGAAGCGACCGGGCGGTTCACCTCGGCCAAGGCCGCTCGCGCCCACCTCGACGCGGGCGCGAAGAAGGTGCTCGTGAGCGCGCCCTCGGACGGCGCCGACGTCACCCTCGCCTACGGCGTCAACACCGAGGCCTACGACGCGGACGTGCACACGATCGTCTCCAACGCCTCCTGCACCACCAACGCGCTCGCCCCGCTCGCCAAGGTGCTCGACGACCTCGCCGGGATCGAGCACGGCTTCATGACGACGGTGCACGCCTACACCCAGGAGCAGAACCTCCAGGACGGCCCGCACCGGGACGCGCGTCGCGCCCGTGCCGCGGGCGTCAACATCGTGCCCACCACGACCGGCGCCGCCAAGGCGATCGGACTGGTGCTGCCCGGCCTGGACGGCAAGCTGTCCGGTGACTCGATCCGGGTACCGGTGCCGGTCGGCTCGATCGTCGAGCTCAACACGACGGTCGCCCGTGACGTGACGCGCGAGGACGTGCTGGCGGCCTACCGCGACGCGGCCGAGGGCCCCCTCGCCGGAGTCCTGGAGTACTCGGAGGACCCGCTCGTCTCCTCCGACATCGTCGGCAACCCCGCCTCGTCGATCTTCGACTCCGCCCTCACCCGCGTCGACGGCCGGCATGTGAAGGTCGTCGCCTGGTACGACAACGAGTGGGGCTTCTCCAACCGAGTGATCGACACGCTGCAGCTCCTCGCCCAGGGCTGATTCCGGCAGATACGGCTCAACGTCACCTCCTTGACCGGTGGCGGTCCTGGCTGACAGGATCGTCACCGGCCGAGCTGGTGACGTTCGTCTGTGTACCGGGAGCCCGTATGGCAGTGATCCGCGACATCGAGGCCGTCGTCTTCGACGTCCTCGGCACCCTCGTCGACGAACCCGGTGGGCTGCGGGCGGAGATCCGTGACGCGCTCCCCGCGTCCGACGACCCCGCCGTCGACGAGCTGCTCGCCCTGTGGGAGCGGCACCGCGAGCAGGAACAGCAGCGCATCGCGTGGAAACTCCGCCCATACGCCGACACCGAGACCATCGACGCGGAAGCCGCCCGGCGGGTGGCCGACCGCGCCGGACTCTCCGATCCGGCGACCGTGGCCAGGCTGGCCACAGCGGGCCGACGCCTGCCGCCCTGGGACGATTCCGTCGCTGCTCTCGAGCAACTCGCCCAGCGGTTCCCCGTGTTCGGCCTCTCCAACGCGGCCCACACCACCTTGACGCACCTCGGCGCCCACGCCGGACTCCGCTGGCACGAGGCCCTCTCTGCTGAAACCGTCAGGGCCTACAAACCGGCTCCCGAGGTCTACCGACTCGCCGTCGACACCGCCGGATGCGCACCGGACCGCGTCCTCATGGTGGCCGCCCACGCCTGGGACCTGCGCGGAGCCCACGCGGTGGGTATGCGCACCGCCTACGTCCGGCGACCGGTGGGCGATCCGCCGACGAGCGCCGACGACTTCGACGGCCGGTACGACGGCCTGGGCGAACTGGTCACTGCGTTGACGGTGGGTCGGCGTCGCTGAGGTACCGCCTCGCAGCAGGTGAGCACCCCCGGTGCCCCGCACCTCACACCGCCGTGTCGGCGTCCGTCGGTCCGTCGACGCACCCTTCCCTCTACGTCCGGCGACGGGTGGGCGACCCGCCGACGAGCGGCGACGACTTCGACGGCCGGTACGACGGCCTGGGCGAACTGGTCACTGTGCTGACGGTGGGTCGGCGTCGCTGAGGTACCGCCTCGCAGCAGCTGAGCACCCCCGGTGCCCCGCACCTCACACCGCCGTGTCGGCGTCCGTCGGTCCGTCGACGCACCCTTCGCTCAGCCGCCGTCACCGACCCCCGTGAACGGCCATGTTGTGCATTGCGAAATTCTGTGTTGCAGATGTGGTGCACGGCCATGCCTGGTCATAGGTTCCCCTCTCAACAGACCGGTCCTCACCGGGTGAAGCGCCCTCACCAGGCGGAACGCTGCTGTTCCGGCCTGCCTGAAGGGCGCCATCCCTTTTCCCCCACTCACCGTCCCCCCGGGCCGCCCCACGGCCCGGCTCCTTCCGAGGGAACCGAGGAGCTTTGATGAACGCACGTTCCGCGAGAGGCGGGGTGGCCGTGGCGGCCGCCCTGTGCGCCCTGACCGCCCTTTCGGCCTGTGACGTCCAGTCCGGCGCCGCGGCCGCCGGCAGCACCGGCAGCGCCTCCGCCGCCACGGCCAAGGACCTCAAGGTCGGCTGGTCGACGATCTATCTGACCCCGTCGTGGATGCAGCAGACGCTGAGGATGCTCGACAGCGACGTGAGCAAGCTGAAGTCGGCGGGCAAGGTCTCCGAGTTCAAGACCTTCAACGCCAACGGCGACACCTCGCAGCAGATCGCGCAGATCCGCGCCATGATCCAGCAGAAGTACGACGTGATCCTCGTCGACGCGGGGTCCTCCACCGCCCTCAACCCCGCCCTGGAACAGGCCGTGTCGGCCGGGATCACGGTCGTCGCCTTCGACTCTCTGCCCACCAGCACGAAGGTCGTCCGCGTCGGCACGGACCAGAAGGCATGGGGCTCGATGATGGCCACCTGGCTGGCCAAGAAGCTCGGCGGCAAGGGCGACATCATCGCCATGAACGGCCCCGCGGGGGTCGCCGTCAGCGAGGACCGCTGGTCGGGGGCCGCGGCCGTCTTCAAGAAGTACCCGGACATCAAGATCGTCAGCAATGTGCACAGCGAGTACAACCTCGCCCCCGCCGCCCAGGCCTTCGCCTCCGCCTACTCCGCACACCCCGGCATCCAGGGTGTCTTCTCCCAGGGCGGCGCACTCTCCGCCGCCGCCCTCCAGACCCTGGTCAAGCAGGACAAGAAGCTCGTCCCCATCACCGGTGAGAACTACAACGGCTTCCTGAAGCAGTGGCAGGCCCAGAGGAAGAACGGTTTCTCCTCCTACGCCACCGCCCAGCCCAACTACCTCGCCGTCATCGCCCTGGAAGCTGCCGTCGCCAAGAAGGAGGGGGTCGCCGTCCCGCAGGACATCACCGTCCCGCTCCCCGAGATCACCGACGACAACCTCTCCGAGTACGTCAAGACCGACCAGCCCGACGACTCGTACCCGATCAACGACATCTCGCAGTCGCAGATCGACAAGCTCATCGGAAAGTGACCATGGCGCCGCTGCTGAGCGTGGAAGCCGTCTCGAAGTCCTTCGCGGGCAACCAGGTGCTGCGCGAGGTGAGTTTCACCGTCGAACACGGTGAGGTGCTCGCGCTCGTCGGTGAGAACGGGGCCGGCAAGTCCACCGTGCTCTCCCTCGTCACCGGCCTGCTCGCGCCGGACTCCGGGCTCGTCCGCTACGACGGCACCCCCGTGCCCCGGGCGTGGTCACCCCACCGCGCCCGGGCCGCCGGGATCGGCTCCGTCCACCAGGAACTCAGCCTCAACCCGCACCAGAGCGTCGCGGAGAACGTCTTCCTCGGCGCCTGGCCCACCCGACGGGGCCTGGTCCGGGCCCGTGACCTCGCGGAACGGGCTCGGCCGCTGCTGGAGCGGGTCGGCCTGGACGTCGACCCGCACACCCGCGCCGGACGGCTCCCGCTCGGCACCCTGCAACTCGTCGAACTCGCCAAGGCGTTGGCGGGCGAGCCGCGTCTGCTGATCCTCGACGAGGTCACCTCCGCCCTCGACGAGGACCAGGTCGCCGCCGTCTTCCGGGTCGTGCGCGCACTGCGGGAGAACGGCGGCTCGGTGATCTTCGTCAGCCACCGCATGGCCGAACTCTTCGCCATCAGCGACCGGTTGACGGTCCTCAAGGACGGCGCGGTGACGGCGACCCGGGAACGAACCGGGACCGACCACGACGACGTCGTACGCCTGATGATCGGCCGGGAGCTCTCGGACCTGTTCCCGCCGAAAGCCACCGGGCTCGGTGAACCTCTGCTCCGGGCACGGGAGTTGACCGTTCCCGGAGCATGCGACTCCGTCGACCTGGACCTCGTACGGGGCCGGATCCTCGGGCTCGGCGGACTCCAGGGACAGGGCCAACGCGAGGTCCTGCGCGCCCTGTTCGGTCTCGCCCGGCACTCCGGACAGGTCACCCTGGACGGCCGGCCCGTACGGATCACCTCACCGCGCGAGGCGATCCGGCAGCGCGTCGCCTATGTGTCCGAGGACCGCAAGTCCGAAGGCGTCCACACCACACGCAGTGTCCGCGACAACCTCGCCCTGCCCAGCCTGCGCGCCCTCGCCCCGGCCCGCCGTCTCACCACCGTCTCCCGCCCGGCGGAGTCCCGGCTCGTCGCCGAGCTGATCGAGCGGCTGCGCATCAAGACCGCCTCCCCGGCGCAGGAGGCGCGTCGGCTGTCCGGCGGCAACCAGCAGAAAGTCGCGCTCGCCAAGTGGCTGCCCACCGCACCGCGCGTCCTGCTGCTGGCCGAGCCGACCCGCGGTATCGACATCGGCACCAAACGCGAGATCTACCACCTGCTGCGCCGCCTCGCCGACGAGGGCATGGCGGTGCTGGTCACCTCGGGAGACACCATGGAACTGGTCGGCCTCTGCGACGAGGTCGCGGTGCTGTACGAGGGGAAGGTCGTCGAACGCCTGGACGGCCCCGACCTGACCGAGGAACGCCTGGTGCGGGCGTCGGTCATGGGTACGGGGAGCGTGGCCCATGCGTGACCGGATGACCTCCCTAGCCCGGGGCAACACCGAGATCCTCTGGCTGCTCGCCCTCCTTCTCGTGCTGCTCGTCGCCTACCAGCACTACGACTCGGGGCTCCTCACCCCCGCCTCCGTCACCATCCTGTCGGCCCAGTTCCTGCCGCTGATCCTGGCCGCCGCCGGTCAGACCTCGGTGATGCTCCTCGGCGGCATCGACCTGTCGCTCGGCGCGGTGCTCGGCCTCGCCATGGCCGTGTTCGCCACCTACGACGCCCAGGGCACGGGCGGCGTCCTGGTCGCGGCGGTGCTGGCCCTGGGCGCGGCCGTCGGGGCCGGCGCGGTCAACGGCACGCTGGTGGCGTACGCGGGGCTGCCGCCCATCGTGGTCACCCTCGCCGCGTCCTTCCTGTGGAGCGGTGTCACCCTGGTCGTCCTGCCCCAGCCGGGCGGCCATGTCCCGGGCGGCCTGGTGACCGCGTACAACAACGGATGGAACGGCGTCGCCCTGCCGGTCGTGGCCCTCGCCGCCGCCCTGGCCGTCTGGAAACTGCTGCGCACCACCCGCCACGGACTCGCCCTGTACGCCGTCGGCGGCAACGAACACGGCGCCTACGCCAGCGGGTTGCACACCCGCGGAGTGAAGATCGGTGGCTACGCGCTGGCAGGCGCCTTCGCCGGCCTGGCCGGGATCGGCCTCGCCGTGCAGACCGGCTCGGCCGACCCGACGATCGGCGCCCCCTACACGCTCAACTCCATCGCCGCCTGTGTGCTCGGCGGCATCAGCTTCTTCGGGGGAGTGGGCCGGATGCGCGGCACGGTCCTGGGCGCGCTGGTGATCGGCGTGCTCACCAACCTGCTGCTGTTCACCGGCATCTCACCCTTCTACCAACTCGTCGCACAGGGCGTGATCCTCGTGGTCGCGCTGGCCCTGAAGACATACGTCACCAAGGAGGCGGCCGTATGAGCACGGTGGCCGTGATCCGCGGCAGCCGACCCGCCTGGGCGTTCGGCGTGCTCGCCGTCACCTGGATCGCAGCGGTCCTGTTCGCCGACGGCTTCGACAGCGTCTCCAACGTCCGCTACCTGGTCCAGACGGCGTCCTTCCTGGGCATCGTCGCCGTCGGCCAGACCCTGGTCGTCGTCATGAGCGGCATCGACCTGTCGGTCTCCGGCGTCGTCGCCCTGTCGGCGGTGGTGTGCGCCAAGGTCGCCTCCACGACCGGCGGGAGCACCACCGGCATCACCGTCGCCCTCTCGCTGAGCGCCCTGGTCGGCGCGGTGAACGCGGCCGGCGTGGTGTGGCTGCGGGTGCCGCCCATGGTGATGACCCTCGCCACCGGCACGATCCTGTCCGGCGCCCTGCTCGTGTACACCGACGGATCGCCCAGCTCGGCCGAGCTGCCGCTGCTGGACTCCCTCGCCAACGGCCGTCTGCTGGGGGTGCCTTGGGCGTTCGTGCTGTGGCTCGGCATCACGGCGATCGCCGGCTGGCTGCTGCACGCCTCCCGCACCGGCCGGTACGCGTTCGCCCTCGGTTCCGGCGAGAGCGCGGCCCGTGCCTCCGGAGTACCGCTCGGCGCCACGGCGTTCACCGCGTACGTGGGCTGCGCCCTGCTCGCCGGAGTGGCCGGACTGGTCCTCCTGGGCTTCACCGGCACCAGCTCGCTGACCATGGGCAACCCCTACCAGTTGCTGTCCATCGCCTCCGTCGTGCTCGGCGGCACCTCCATCCTCGGCGGGCGCGGCCACCTCCTCGGCACGGTCGGCGGCGCTCTGCTGCTGACCCTGCTCACCGCACTGCTGACCTCCTGGAACCTCTCCGAGGGCGTACGCCAGGTCGTGCTGGGGCTGCTGATCATCGGCCTCCTGCTGGTCTACGCGAGGGAGCGCCGGACATGACCGAGGTGACCTCACTGCTGCGCGATCTCGTACGGCTGCCCAGCGTGAACCCGCGCGGCGGCCCGGGCGACGGAGGCGAGACGGCCGTAGCCGCGTACGTACGGGACTGGCTCGCCCGGCACGACGTACGGGCCGAGCTGCACGAGGTGCTGCCGGGACGGTCGAACGTCGTGGCCGTCGTACCGGGACGGAGCGCCGGGGCCGTCCTGCTGGAGTCGCATCTCGACACCGTCGAGACGGACGGGATGACCGTGCCGCCGTACGACGGTGAGGTGCGCGGCGGTCGTCTGTACGGGCGCGGGGCCTGCGACGCGAAGGGACCGCTGGCCGCGTTCATGGTCGCCGCCGCCGAACTCGCCCGGGGCGAACCGCCTGCGCACACGGTCGTCCTGGCCGGGGTGTGCGACGAGGAGCACGGCTACCGGGGCGTGCTGCACCTCCTCGAACTGCTGCGGGAGCGTCCGCTCGTCGGCGCACTCGTCGGCGAACCCACCGGTCTGGCCCCGGCCGTCGCCCACAAGGGCGTCGTCCGCTACACCGTGCGCACCACCGGCCGGGCCGGGCACAGCTCGCGCCCCGACGAGGCGGTCAACGCCGTCTCCCTCATGGCTCCCGTCCTCGCCCATCTCGCCGTCACACCCCCCGACGTCAAGCCGCACCCGCTGCTGGGCGCAGCCACCCGCGTGGTCACCCGCATCCGGGGCGGCACCGGGCCCAACACCGTCCCGGGGAGCTGCGAGGCGGACGTCGACCGGCGCACGCTGCCAGGGGAGGACCCGGAGCACGTCTGGCACCGGGACCGGGCCGAACTGGCCGTGCTGGGCGCCGAGTTGGATCCACCGTTCACGGTCGACCCGGCTCTGGACACCCCACCCGACACGCCCGTGGTGAGCGCGCTGTGCCGTGCCCTCGCCGCGCACGGGCGGGCGTCCGCCGCGCAGGGCATGCCCTTCGGCACGGACGCCAGCAAGCTGGCCCGGGGCGGCATCCCGTCGGTGGTCTTCGGCCCGGGGGCACTGCGGGACGCCCACTCGGCCGACGAGTCGGTGGAGCTTGCGGAGGTGGAGCTGGCTGCGCGGGTCGTGGTCGCGGCGGTGCGCGGCCTGGAAGAGCGGGTCGGCGGGGTCGTAGCGGAACGAACTCCCCACGAGGAGCGGCCGTGCGACTGACCGAGCACGTCACCCTCGTCGCCAGCGGAGCGGCCGGCTTCGACCTCACCGATCCGCTGGACTGCCACGTCTATCTGGTCCGGGGCAGCCGTCGCAGCGCCCTGATCGACGCCGGCGCCGGCCGTTCCCGGCCCGTCGTCGATGCCCGGCCGGACTTCCTCCTGCTCACCCACGGCCACGCCGACCACGCGGGCGGGGCCGCCGACCTGGCCGAACGCCACCCCGAGCTCCGGGTACTGGCCGGGCCGGAGGCCGTGCGCTGGATCGCCGACGGCGACGAACGGGGCCTGAGCGTGGACAAGGGCAGGGCCGCCGGGGTCTACCCGCCCGACTACACCTTCCGGCCCTGCCCCCGCGTCGAACCCGTCGCCGACGGCACGGAGCTCGACCTGGGCGGCGGGGTCGTCCTCCGGGCCGTCGCCACGCCCGGCCACGCCGACGGGCACACCTGCTACCACCTCACCACTCCCGACCACCGGGCCCTGTTCTCCGGCGACTGCGTCTTCACCCAGGGACGTGTCTCGCTCCAGAACCTGCACGACTGCCGGGTGCCGGAGTACGCGGCCAGCCTGAACCGGCTGGCCGAACTCGACGTCGACGCCCTGTTCCCCGGCCACCACGAGATCTCCCTGGCGCGTGCCGGGCGACATCTGGCCGCCGCCCGCGACACCGTCAACCGTGGCCTGCTGCCGAGGAGTACGACATGACGACGACCCCACCGGCCCGGCGCAACCAGTCCTCGTCACTGCGCCGCGCCCTCACCGTCCTGGAGTACGTCCGCGACCACGCCGGACGAGGCCGGGGCGTGTCCCTCACCCAGATCGCGGACGACCTCGGCGTCAACAAGAGCACCGTGCTGCGGCTGGCCACCCCGCTCATCGAGACCGACCTGCTGGTCCGTGACCGTGAGACCGGCTGGTTCCGGCTCGGCCACGGCACCCTGCGCCTGGGCCAGTCGTACCTGTCCTCCCTGGACCTGCGCACCGCCGCCGCGGAACCGCTGCGGCTGCTCCAGCACGCCGTCGGCGAGACCTGCCACCTGGTGGTCCACGAACCCCCCGACGTCGTCTACATCGACAAGGTCGAGAACGAGGCCAGCGTCCGCATGGCCTCCCGCATCGGCAGCCGTGTGCCCGCCTACCGCACCGCCGTCGGCAAGGCCATCCTCGCCTGGCAGGACGAGGACGCCTTCCAGACCGTCGTCGCGGCGGGGATGCCCTCGGTCACCCAGTACACGGTCACCGAACCCGAACGGCTGCGCGTCGAACTCGACCGGATCCGCCGGCGCGGCTACGCCATCGACGACCGGGAGAACGAACCGGAGGTGCGGTGCGTCGCCGCGCCCGTCTTCGACCACACCGACACGGTGGTCGGCGCGCTCAGCGTCTCCGGCCTGACCACCCGGATGACCCCGGCCCGGGTCCGCGAGGTGGGCCCCATGGTGGTCCGCACCGGCCTGGAGATCTCCCACGTCCTCGGCTCGGCCAGGCCCCTGCGATAGGAACCCCATGCCCAGCTCCCTGTACACCTTCGTCGAGGACCTGCGCGCCGAGGGCGTGCCCCCGGTCCTCGACCGCGTCCTCGGCGAATACGGCTGCGACACCCTCACCGTGGCCGCCGCCTACCACCGCGCACGTGACGTCACCCCGCACGGCCCCGCCCGCGTCACCCTGCGCCGCGACGGCGTCCACTTCACGCCCCCGGCCGACCTGTTCGACGGCGCACGCCTGATCCCTCCCGTACAGCCCGGCGCCGAACAGGAACCCCTGCGCGCACTGCGCCGGGCCACCGCCGAACGAGGCGCCGCCCTGCACGGCTGGACGGTCTTCCTGCACAACACGACCCTGGGCCTGGCCCACCCCGAGGTCACCCAGGAGAACTGCTTCGGCGACCGTGCCGCCCCGGCCGACCTGTGTCCCGCCCACCCGGACGTCCGCGCGTACGCCGTCGCCCTGGCCCGCTCCGTGGCGCGGCTCGGCGTGGAGGCGGTGGTGGCCGAGTCCCTCCACCACGGCACCTTCGGCCACGGCTACCACCACGAACGCAGCTTCGTCGCCCTGGGCCCGCTGGAGGAGTTCCTGCTGGGCCTGTGCTTCTGCCCGCACTGCGTCCGGCACGCCGAGGAGCGGGGCGTGGACGCGGCCGAGGCACGCGCCGAGGCGGTCGCGTCGGCGGGGAGGGTCCTCGACGGCGGCGATCCGGCATCGGGCGACCTGGTGCTCGACGAGCTGCCCGCGCCGGTCGCCGCGTACGCCCGCGCCCGCCGCGAGACGGTCACCTCGCTCGCCGCCACGGTCGCCGAGGCCGTCGCGGACGAGGGCTCGCAGCTGGTCTTCCTCGACCTGACCGGCGCGGCGAAGGGTTACGCCGACGGTCTGCCCACCGGTGCCCTCGCGGCCGACGACGCATGGCGGATCGGCGTGGATGCGGCGGCGATCGGCGCGGCCGTCCCCGGCTACGCCGTGCTCGCCTACGCCCAGGACCCCGCCCGCGTCCGGGCCGACACCGCCGCCTACCGCACCGCGCTGCCGGACGGCTGTGCGCTGCGGACGGTCCTGCGCCCCGGACTCCCGGACACCGCGTCTGCCGACGATCTGGCCGAGAAGACGGCGGCGGCACTGGGACCCGGCGGAGCCGACGCCGTCGACTTCTACCACTACGGCCTGCTGCCGTTCCCGGTACTGGACCGGATCCCTGCTGCCCTGAAGCACTAAAGGAACGGAGTTCCGGCCTCCAGCCCCGACAACACCCTCCCGTACAGCTCCAGATTGGCGGCGGGGTTGACGAAGGAGTGCAGGTTCAGCGCGTTGAGGTCCCGCACCGCGCGCTGGACGGGTACCTCGCGACGCAGCGACGAGGCACCGGAGGCGGAGCCGATCAGGTCGGCGGCCTCCTTGCACAGCCGCGCCACATACCCGCACCGTGCCCGGATCCGGGCGCGTTCCTCCGGGGTGTACGGCATGCCGGCGCCGGCCCGGGACTCGATCAGCGCCACGAAGTCGGCGGTGAGCAGTTCGGCGCAGGAGACCTTCATCGCGGCCTCGGCGATCTGCAGATGCGTCACCGGGGCCTCGTACTGACGCTCGTAGAAGGTGTAGGTGATGCCCCGTTGGTGGATGCGCTCGCCGAACTCCGCCAGCGCCGCCCGCGCCGGACCGAGGGCGCCCGCCGCCGTCCAGGCACAGAACATCAGCAGGACGGGCATCGCGTAGAAGGGGTCGGCGCTGTTGCGCCGGGAGGGGAAGGTGCCGCCCAGCAACGGCCCCAGCGGCAGCACCCGGTGGGCCGGTACATGGACGTCACGGGCCACGACACTGTTGCTGCCGCTCCCCGCCAGACCGGAGGCGTCCCAGTCGTCGAGCACGTCGAGGTCGGTCATCGGGATCGCGGTCCACAGCAGGTCCGGCGGGCGCCCGGCCCCGGAGTCGGCCACGGCGGTCAGCAGATGCCAGTCGGCGTCCTGGCATCCGGTGGCGAACGGAGAGGTCCCGTCGACCACATAACCCCCGTCCACCCGGCGGGCCTTGGCATTCGGGATGAGCGTGCCGCTGACCCGTACGTCGGGACTCGCGAAGATCTCGTCCTGCGCCTCGTCGGGGAAGAGCGCCGCGATGAACGCACACCCGGCCTGGATCAACGCCATGAACCCGGCCGACCCGCAGGCGGCGGAGACCTCGCTCAGCACATCGACCTGCCCGCGCAGCGAGGTCTGGTAACCGCCGTACCTGCGAGGCACGTTCATACGGTGGACGCCGGCCTCGGTGAGCGCCGCGACGACTTCGCCGGTCACCCGCCGCTCCTGTTCGGCACGCAGGGCGTGCGAGCGGATGAGGGGCTGTAACTTCCGTACGCGTTCGAGGAGTTCGGTGTCCGAGTGTGGTGCGGATGAACCAGCCAAGGGAAGACCTCCGGGCCCGGTGCGCACACGAGAACCCTCACCGTGGCGCCGATACCGGCGTGTGTCAACGCCTCCGGCGAGCCCCTGAGGGCACAGCCCCCTGTCCGAGATACATCGGAGGAGTCAAGGGGCGGATGGCGGTTGAAGTCATTGACAGGTGCACAGGAGCCTCTTAGGTTCCCCGAGACACCCGATGTATTGAGGATCCGTCAGGTCTGGAGGACGATGATGACCTCACAGCCGGAGAGAAACTCGCAGCTGCCCCGCAGAGCCGTGCTCGGCACCGCGCTGGGCGGCGCGGCGGCGGCCGCGTTACCCGGCGCGGCCCACGCCGAAGAACCGATGTCTGCACACGGTGCGGCCGGACGCCCCTGGAGACTCCGCGACACCATGACCACCGACGGTGCCTGGGCCGGATTCCTGCGCGGCCAGGACCTGTTGTGGAGCAGGCTCCCCACCCTCTGGTACGAGGGCCCCTTCCTCGGCGACGGCCAACTCGGCAGCATGATCTACCAGGAACCCGGCGCCAACCAGATCCGCTTCACCGTCCAGCACGGCCGGGTCCAGGACCATCGTCCCGAGTTCGGCAGCGGCTGGGGCACCTGCCGCCTCCCCGTCGGCCACCTCACTCTCGAACCGGCCGGCACCATCACCGCCGTCGACTGGCGGCTGAGCCTGTGGAACGCCGAACTCACCGGCACCGTCACCACCACCGCCGGCACCCTCACCCTCGCCGCCCTCATCCACGACGAGGTCCTGGCCGTCCGCGTGACAGCCGCCGACGGCGAACGCGCCAACTGGACCTTCCACCCTGAGGAGGCCATCAGTCCCCGAAAGATCAGTGAGGCCCCGCCCGCCGGCTACACCGCCAACCCGCCCTGGACCACCCGGACCGCGGCCGACGGCACCGAACAGGTCCTGCAGCCCCTGACCGGCGGCGGCCAGACCGCCACGGCGCACCGCCGCACCGGAGACGACCTGCTGCTCAGCGTCGGCCACAGCCACCCCTCCGGCACCGCCGCCGAGGCCGACTCCCTGCGCAACCTCCGCCGCGCGAAGTCGTACAGCACGCTCAGGCAACGGCACACCCGCTGGTGGCACGACTTCTACCGCAAGAGCTTCGTGTCGTTCCCCGACCAGCGGCTGCAGAGCTTCCACTGGATCCAGCTCTACAAGGTGGCCTCCGCCAGCCGCGCCGGCGGCCCCGTCATGGCCACCTCAGGTCCCTGGCTGGAGCCCACCCCCTGGCCCGCGGTGTGGTGGAACCTCAACGTCCAACTGGAGTACTGGCTCATCCACGGCTTCAACCACCCGGAGCTCGACTCCCTCGCCACCACCCTGCGTCAGAACCAGAAACAGCTCATCGCCAACGTGCCCGCCGCCTACCGCAGCGACAGCTCGGGCGTCGGCCGCAGCTCCGACATGTTCGCCAACCGCGGCGTCGGCAGGCCGGGCACCGGTGCCGAGACCGGCGACCTCACCTGGGCCCTGCACAACGTCTGGCTGTCCTACCGCCACTCCATGGACAAGTCCCTGCTGCGCGACACCGTCTACCCGGTGCTGCGCCGGGCCATCAACTACTACCTGCACTTCCTCACCCCGGGCAGCGACGGCAAGCTCCACCTGCCCAGCACCCTCTCGCCCGAGTACCCCGTCGTACCGCCCCAGGACACCAACTACGACCTCGCCCTGATCCGCTGGGGCTGCCGGACGCTCCTCGACTCCGCCGAACTCCTCGGCATCGACGACGAGTTGAAGCCCCGCTGGCAGGAGGTGCTGGCCAAGCTCACGCCATACCCGGTCGACGACAACGGCTTCATGATCGGCGCCGACACCCCCTACGCCCAGTCCCACCGTCACTACTCCCACCTGCTGATGGTCTACCCGCTCCACCTCGTCAACTGGGACCAGCCCGAGAGCCGCGACCTCATCACCAGGTCGGTCGTCCACTGGCACAAGCTCACCGGCGCCCACCGCGGCTACAGCTACACCGGTGCCGCCTCCCTGTACGCCATGACCGGCGACGGCGACACCGCGATCACCTACCTCCGCAGGTTCTTCGACCCCACCACCCGCTACCCCTGCCGCCCCAACACCCACTACACCGAGGCCGGCCCGGTCATCGAGACCCCGCTGTCCGCCTCACAGTCCCTGCACGACATGTTCTGCCAGAGCTGGGGCGGGGTGATCCGCGTCTTCCCGGCGGTGCCGACCGCCTGGGCGGACCTCACCCTGCACAACTTCCGTACCGAGGGCGCCTTCCTGGTCAGCGCGGTCCGCAAGGGCGGAAGGACCCGGTTCATCAGGATCAAAAGCCTGGCGGGCGAGCCCCTCGAGCTCCGCCACGGCCTCACCGGACACCTCACCGCCGTGCTGGACGACGGCACTCCGGCCCGCACCCACGACCTCGGTGACGGCACCCTCGCCGTCGACCTCCCGCGCGGCCGAGAGGTGCTCGTCCACACCGGCTCCCGCCCCGACCTGAGCATCGCGCCCGTCGCTGTCAGCGAGCCGGGACCGGCGTGGGGACTGCCGTAGAGGCCGGTAGAGGTCGGCAGAGGCCGTTTGAGCCACACAACTCGGAGGATTTCGATGGCAGTTCCGATCAGAACCGCGGCCACCGCACTCTGTGCCTCCCTGGCCGCCGCACTCCTCACCACAGCCCCCGCACAGGCCGAACAGCGCGACCGGACCTGGGCCCTGTCCGTGGGAGCACACGCCCCGCGCGCCCAGGTCGCCCTCGACGACACCACCGGCGAGCTGACCCTCGCGGTGTCCCGGGACGGCCGTACGGTCATCGAGCCGTCACCTGTCGGCCTCGTCACCGAACAGGCCGACCTGTCCAAGGACCTGCGCTTCCTGCACCGCAAGAACCGTACGGTGGAGGAGCGTTACCGCACGAGGTCCGGCAAACGCCTGGACCGCCGGGTCCATATGAACGAGACCCGCCTGTCGTTCGCCACGGCCCAGGGTGCGCGTCTCGACCTGGTCGTGCGTGCCTCCGCCGACGGTGTCGCCTACCGTTACGTCCTGCCTGCCGGGTCCGGTGACGTCCTCGGCGAGACCTCGGCCTTCACCTTTCCGGCGGACGCGAGCGCCTGGCTCGGGACCTACCGGGTCGACAACGAGGGGCAGTTCAGCCAGTACACGGCGGCGACCGCGCCCACGGGGGAGTACTCCCCACAGGCGCTGTTCTCGACCGACGGCGGCTACACCCTGCTCGCCGAGTCCGACCTCACCGGCGCGTACTCCGGCGCCCGCCTCGCCCACACCCAGGGCACCGGGACCTACCGCGTCAAGCTCGCCGACGACCGCGTCGCGTCCGACGGCCCCCTGACCACCCCTTGGCGGGCCATGGTCACCGGCGACCTCGCGACCGTCACCCGCTCCACCTTCACCGACGACCTCGCCCCCGCCTCCCAGGTCCGCGACACCTCCTGGATCAAGCCCGGCACCGTCCTGTGGACCTGGCTTGCCGGCGGCAAGGAGGCCGGGCAGAGCCTCGCCGCGCAGAAGGCGTACGTCGACTACGCCGCCGAACGGCACTGGCCGTACGAGGCAGTCGACGCCGGCTGGTACTACCGGCCGGGGGAGTGGGACATCACCGACCCGGACTGGCAGACCAACAGCTGGATGCCGGAACTCGTGCGGTACGCCCGCGCCAAGGGCGTCGGCATCATCGTCTGGATCCACCAGCGCGACCTCGACACCCCCGAGGAACGAGCACAGTGGCTGCCCACCCTGGAGAGGTGGGGCGTCAAGGGAGTCAAGATCGACTTCATGAACTCCGAGGCGCAGCCCATGCTCCAGTGGTACGACACCATCCTCGCCCAGACGGCCGCCCACCACCTCATGGTCGACTTCCACGGGTCCACGATCCCCAAGGGCATGCAGCGCACCTGGCCGCAGGTCATGACCCTCGAAGGCGTCGCGGGGGAGGAGAAGCGCACCAACACCGCCGCCCATCTCACCACCCTGCCCTTCACCCGCAACGTCATCGGCTCCATGGACTTCACCCCCGGCGCCTTCCAGCGCGTCGGCCTGCGCCCCAACTCGGACGCGGCGGAGGTGGGACTGACGGTCGCCTACGAGTCGGGGCTGCAGATGTTCGCGGGCACCCCGGAGTCGTACGAGGCCCGCCCGCTCGCCCGGGCCTACTTCGACCAGGTCCCCGCCGCCTGGGACGACACCAGGCTGCTCGCCGGCGAACCCGGCAAGGAGGCCGTGCTGGCCCGCCGCAGCGGCGACCGCTGGTTCCTGGGCGGGGTGTACGCGGGCGCCGCCCGGACGGCCTCGGTGCCACTCTCCCTCGGTCCGGGCCGGTGGCTGGTGGAGACGATCCGGGACGGCGGCGACGGTCTCGTCCAGGACCGGCGGGTGCTGCGCGGCGGCGACACGCTGAGCGTCGACGTCGTGGCGAACGGCGGATTCGCCGCCCTCGCCTGCCCGTGGCGGCCGGGTGCCACCACCTGTTACCGCTGATCGAACGGTCGTTCCGGGGGCCGTATCCGATCGGCGAGAGCGTTGATCGGATACGGCTCGGACGCCGGAATTCCTCGCTAGGCTGGGCACCGGAGGTGCCCAAGTGACCGAAGAGGCAAGGCAGTTGCCGGATTCTCCCGAGTCCACGACCGTCGTGGTGATCGGCGCGGGACCGGCCGGGATGACCCTCGCCACCCTGCTGCAGCACAGCGGAATCGACTGCGTCGTCCTGGAGCGCCGCTCCCGCGACCATGTGGCGCAGCGCCAGCGGGCCGGCATCGTCGAGACCCGAGCGGTCCGCATGTTCGACTCCTGGGGGCTGACCGACCGGGTCCTCGGCGGCATCCCGTACGACGGCATCCTGGAGTTCCGGGTGGACGGCCGCAGCCACCTGGTCTCCGACAGCGACGGTTCCGAGGGCTCCGTGGCCCGGCTGTGCCCCCAGCAGGTCCTGGTGCAGAAGCTCACCGCGACGTTCCTGGCGGGCGGCGGCGACCTGCGCTTCGAGGCCGCCGACGTCTCGCTGCACGACCTGACCGGCGAGCGCCCCACGGTCCGCTACCGCGCTGCGGACGGCACTCCACGCGCGATCACCTGCGACTTCGTGGCCGGTTGCGACGGCGACCGCGGCGTCAGCCGTACGGCCGTCCCCGACGGCGCCCTCACCGCGTACGCCTTCGACCACGGCATCGGCTGGCTCACCGTCCTGGCCGACGCGCCGCCCCCGGCCCACCCCCTCCTGGCCGTCAGCGGACAGGGCTTCGCCGCCCACTTCCCGCGCGGCCCGCACGCCAGCCGCTACTACCTCCAGTGCCCGCCCGACGACGACCCGGACGCCTGGACCGAGGCCCGCGTCTGGGACGCCCTGCGGATCAGGCTCGGCGACCCCGGTCTCGTCTCCGGCCCGATCACCGACCGCGAGATCTTCCGGCTCCGCAGCCTCGTCCACGATCCCATGCAGTACGGCCGTCTCTTCCTGGTCGGCGACGCGGCGCACATCGTCTCGCCCATGGGCGGCAAGGGCATGAACCTCGCCCTGTACGACGCGGACCTCCTCGCCCGCGCGGTGCGGGACTTCGTCCGCAGCGGCGACGACACCGCCCTGCGCACCTACTCGGCACGCTGTCTGCGCCGCGTCTGGAACGACCAGGAGTTCTCCCACTGGCTCACCCGGACCCTCCACGACGCGGGCGACGCCGGCCCCTTCCTGCGCCACCTGGCCCGCGCCCGCCTCGACCGCCTCTTCACCTCCGAGGCTTCCGCGCGGGCCTTCGCGGAGCTGATGACGGGCCTGGACCCGGTCGCCCATCAGGTCTCCGGCAACCTTTCCGGACCCGGCGGCGACTGACCACTCGGAAGCTCCGTCCACCGGAGGCCCGTACGCACCGCACAAGGACTCGCCCGTGGCATCTCGTTCGCACCGTTCTCCCTCGCCGGGCAGGCGACGCAACGCCCTCGTCGCCGCGACCGTCGCGGCCGCCGTCGCACTCGTGGCCGTACTGATCGTCGCGTTCCGCCCCGACGACAGCACCGCCGCCGACCCCGCCGCGGCCACGGCCGTCGCCGGCACCCGTGCCACACCCACCCCGACGACACCGGAGCCGAAGACCAGCTCGCCGACCCCGACGCCTTCGGCCGCCACCAGGAGCAGCAGCCCGACGCCCACCGCGGCCGCCGCGTCACCGCGGTCCTCGGCAACAGCGGCCACGAACCCGCGTGAGCCGCGGAAGGCCTCCGGCGCGGCCCCGCTCGCCGGTCGGATCAAACCCGGCGTCTCCTACGACGGGGTGGCCACCTTCTACGACGTGGGCAACGGCGACGGCGCGTGTCTGTACGGACCCACCGACGACGTCATGACCGCGGCGATGAACCACACCGACTACGAGACCTCGAAGGCCTGCGGGGCGTACATCCTCGTGCGCGCCGCGAACGGCGCCTCCGTCACGGTCCGCATCACCAACGAGTGCCCCCTGCCCTGCGCCCCCGGCCAACTCGACCTCAGCCCCCAGGCCTTCGCGAAACTCGCCGACCCCGTGAAGGGCCGCATCCCGATCACCTGGAGCCTGCTGAGCCCCAGCACGTCCGACACGGTCTCTATCCGGTACAAGACCGGATCGACCCGCTACTGGTGTGCCATCCAGGCGATCGGCCACCGCAACCCGCTGGCCCGACTGGAGGTCGAGACCTCCGCCGGCTGGCGCGAGTTGCCCCGCACCGAATACAACTACTTCCTTTCCGAGCAGGGCAGCGGGTGCGGTGGCACGACCAGGATCACCGACATCTACGGCGAACAACTGGAAATTGCCGGACTCGGCGTACGTCCGGACGTGGTGCAGTCGACCCGGGTCCAGTTCGCCCGGCACTGAGGTGGACGGTCAGTTCAGCGGTTCGCAGGCCTCCTGAAAGTCGTCGGCCTGACGTCCGAGCCTCAGCCGCCCGGATGCGAGCAGCATCGTCCGCGCCATCAACACCGTCCCTCGGCGAAACGGTGGTTCACCCGTCGACGAGGTCGAGGAGTCCGCGCAGTGCCGGGGTGGCGCCCGTCGGCCGGTAGGCCAGGGCGAGATCCACGGTGGGCATGGGCGCGGTCACGTGTTTGAGCCGCACTCCTGGTACCCGCAGCGCACGGGCCCGCCCCTCGGGCACGGGGGCGATGCCGAGCCCCGCGGCGACGCTGAGGAGGAGCTGTTCGTCGTCGGGTTCTTCCCGCACGATGCGCGGCCCGCGGTCGGGCCACAGCTGACCGGTGATCAGGTCGTGCATGCCGGGGGCGTTCTCGCGCGGCCAGAGGATCACAGGTTCGGCGGCGATGTGCCCGCGGGTGACCCGTCGTTCGCGGGCGAGGGGATGCTCCGCGGGCACGGCCACCAGGAGTTCCTCGCGGGCGATGTGCCGGCATTCCAGGCGCTCGCCGGCCAGCGGCGGCCGTACGAAGGCGGCGTCCAGCCTCCGGGCCAGCAGATCGGTGATGTTGTGGGAGGTCCACCCGGTCCGTACGACGAGTTCCACGTCCGGATGCAGGGCCCGGAACGCGGTGAGGAGCGCGTCGACCGGGCCACCGCGAGCGGAGCGGGTCAGGGCCAGCCGCAGTTGCCCCTGCCGCCCGCCGACGGCCGCTCTGATCCGCTCCTGCGACGCGTCCGCGTGGGCCAGCAGTTCGCCGGCTTCGCGGACCACGACCTCGCCGACGGCGGTCAACCGGCAGCTGCGGCTGTTGCGTTCGAGCAGCGGGGCCCCGATGTCCCGCTCCAACGCCTTGATCTGCTGGCTCAGCGCGGGCTGGGCGATGTGCAGCCGGTGCGCGGCGCGCGTGAAGTTCAACTCCTCGGCCAGCACGAGGAAATACCGCAGCCGACGCAAGTCCATCCTTCAACTATAAGTGCGCCTTATGGCGTTGAACATCACTGGTCTTGGACAGGTCGTCAACTCCCCGTCGACAGTGGGACGCACACGGTTCGCGGACCCGAGGGGGGACCCATGAGCGACAGATTCGACGCGGTCGTCGTAGGCGCCGGAGTCATCGGCCTCACCACCGCACTGCGCCTGCAGCAGGCCGGTGCCCGCGTCGCGGTCCTCTCGGCCGAATCGTCGGCCGAGACGACGTCGTCGGTGGCCGCGGCCGTCTGGTACCCGACCCGCACCCGCTTCGAGCCGCGCGTGCTGGACTGGGCCGGCCGCACCTACCGCGAGTTCGCCCGCCAGGCGGCGAACTCGGTGCCCGGCGTGGTCATGCGCCCCACCCGCATGCTCCTGCGCGGCGAGACCCAGGACGTCCCCTGGTGGGCCTCGGCCGTCCCCGACCTGCGTGCCCTGCGCGAGGACGAGGTGCGGGCCCCCTTCACCGGCGGCTGGGCGTTCACCGTCCCGACGGTGGAGATGTCCGCCTACCTGCCCTGGCTCCAGCGGACCTTCGCCGAGACGGGCGGCACCCTGCTCCGTCGGCGTGTCGACGCCCTGGAGCAGGCGGGCGTATGGGCCCCTGCGGTGGTGAACGCCTCCGGCCTGGCCGCCCGCGCCCTGTGCGGCGACACCGAAGTGCGTCCGGCGCGGGGGCAGTTGGTCCTCGTCGCCAACCCGGGGCTGCGCACCTCCCTGCGTGACGAGGACAACGCCGACGGCTCCACCTACGTTCACCCGCGCAGCACGGACATCGTCCTCGGCGGCACCTTCGAACTCGGCGAATGGGACACCGAACCGTCCCCGGCCACCGCCGCCGCGATCCTGCGCCGCTGCACCGAACTCCAGCCGGCGCTGGCGGGCGCCCGCGTCCTCGGCCACAAGGTGGGCCTACGGCCCTGGCGCGACAGCGGTGTCCGCCTGGAGACCGATCCGCGCCCACCCGGCCGGATACGACGACTGGTGCACAACTACGGCCATGGGGGCGCGGGAGTCACCCTGGCGTGGGGCTGCGCGGACGCCGTGACGGCCCTGGTCGGCCAATCGCTCTAGGGAGTTCAGGGCGTTCGGAGCGACAGACTGGCAACAACCTCGTCACCGGACGAGACTGCCGTCGGCTGGAAGTCCACGGAGGTGTCCGGGTGATAGGACAGCCGAAGTTCCTGGCAGTCCTCACGTCGAGCCAGCCAGTTCATGAGGGTTCGCCGCCCGCCCGAACCCCTTGCCCTGCTCGGTGCCAGCGGCCATCGAGTGCCAGACGCCTTCCCGCAATGAAAGAAGAAGGTAGCGAGCCGCCAACGCGGGGACGTACCGGCGCTGGTCGTCCAGTGGAGCGGCGTCCGCGACGGCCCGCCAGTTCTCGTCGTTCACCTCGTGCAGGACGACATGTCGCAAGCTACGAACCGAACGGCTGCACCGCGAATCATTTGGCCGGAGTGGAGCTCTGCCCGACGAGGTCCGGTTGCCAGGGCAGGACGCGGTAGTCGCCGGTGCCGTTCTTTACGCGTTCGAAGGGCGCTGAACTCACGCACCTGGGCAGGTCCTTGGTCTTCACCAGGCTGCCCACGGCGGCCCAGCTGTAGCCCAGCCGATCATGCCGGCCGTCGTCATGCACGGTGAAGCCGACCCGCTTGCCCTTGGCGCCGGGCAGGTCGCTGGCCGTGATGACACCGGTGGCGACGGCGACCTTTCCGCCGGTCAGCAGACAGTCGATCCGCCCCTTGGCCCAAGCGCCTTCACCATCGAGGTAGTGGCTGAAGCGGAAGGTCCCGGTGGCCTTCGCCGGGTCCATCCGGTGCTCGGCGGCGAGATGCGCGTCGAAGGTGAAGGTGATGTCGTCCCCGAGCGTGCGGGAGAGTTTGGCGGAGCCGGTGAGCGCCGCGGCCTCCCGTGGCCGGTCGGGGGAGTCGGCCCCGGACGAACGGCCGGAGGCGGCGGCGGAGGCGGTGAACGCGACGGCGATCAGTGCAGCGGCGCCGGTGGCGACACGGATACGGGCGGAGGCTGACGTACGGCGGCTCATGGTGGGTCCTTCCGTGGAGACGGTGACCGTGCTTTGCGGGCTCGTCCAGCCTCCCGCGGACCGACGGGCCGTCACATCGCCCCGGAAACCGACATGGCGGCCCCCCGCTGGGCGCATGCCGGTGCTCGCCGTGCGCCTTGAGAGGTACGGCAGCCTGCGTCTTGGGACTCACGAATTGCTTCGGTGCCCCGTTCGCCCCCGTCGCCTCGACCGTGTTCTCCCGCCCCATTGTGCTCAGCCAAGTGCCGTCCTACTGTTCGACTTTGCCTGAGTCTGTTTGATGCTGAGTGCTCAGGCGGTAGGAGGCCGCAGTGCGAGGTAACCGGACCGATCCAGAGGTCGCGAGACCCGGTCGCCGGGGGTGGTGGAGGGCGGTCCTCGCGACGGCCGCGACCATCGCCCTGGTCTCGGGCATCACTGCGCCCGCCACGGCCCAGGAGGCGGACGGGCCGGTACCCGCCGCCGCGCCTGCCGTCCTCGGCACGCAGGCGCACACGGTGACTCTCGACGGCTACTCGTTCCTCGTCGACGGCAAACGCACCTACCTCTGGTCCGGCGAGTTCCACTACTTCCGGCTCCCGAGCCCGGACCTGTGGCGGGACATCTTCCAGAAGATGAAGGCCGCCGGCTTCAACTCCACCTCGTTGTACTTCGACTGGGGCTACCACTCGCCCAAGCCGGGTGTGTACGACTTCAGCGGGGTCCGTGACGTCGACAAGCTCCTCGACATGGCCGAGGAAGCCGGGCTGTACGTCATCGCGCGCCCCGCGCCCTACATCAACGCGGAGGTCGACAGCGGTGGCCTGCCCGGCTGGCTCACCACCAAGGCGGAGAACAACCGCAGCGACGACCCGCGGTTCCTGAAGTACGCCGACGAGTGGCTGACCCGGATCGACCGCATCATCGCCCGGCACCAACTCACCAACGGCACCGGTTCGGTCATCGCCTACCAGGTCGAGAACGAGTACTACAACGGCTCCGCCGCCGCCCGCTCCTACATGCAGCACCTGGAGGACAAGGCCCGCGCCGACGGCATCACCGTGCCGCTGACCGGCAACAACAACGGCACCTTCAACTCCGGCGACGGCGCCCTGGACGTTGACGGCCCGGACTCCTACCCGCAGGGCTTCGACTGCTCCAACCCCACGAAGTGGAACGGCGTCCCGGATATCAGCTACGACCACCCCGCCGGAAAGCCCCTGTACTCCCCGGAGTTCCAGGGCGGAGCCTTCGACCCCTGGGGCGGACCCGGTTACGACAAGTGCGCCCAACTGATCAACGACCAGTTCGCCAACGTCTTCTACAAGCAGAACATCGCCGTCGGCGCGACCGCGCAGAGCTTCTACATGACCTACGGCGGCACCAACTGGGGCTGGCTGAGCATGCCCCAGAACTACACGTCGTACGACTACGGAGCCGCGATCCGCGAGACCCGGCAGCTCGATCCGAAGTACGACGAGGACAAGCTGATCGGGTACTTCACCCAGTCGGTGGCCCCGCTGACCAAGACCGACGCGATCAGGACCACGCCACCGGACGACTCCGCGGTCGTCGACACGGCCCGCATGAACCCGGACACCAGGACGCAGTTCCACGTCCTGCGGCACGGTAACTCCACGTCCACCGCGGTCGACAAGGCGCACATCTCCCTGGACTTCAACGCGCAGCCGACCGGGGACACCACCTACACCTGGGACGACCCCGACTCGGCGCTCCAGTACGGCGGTTCGTGGTCGCATGTGGCCAACACGAGTTACACCGGCGGCGATTACAAACACACCGAGTCCTTCTCCAACAAGGCCGGTGACTCGCTCACCGTTCCCTTCGACGGCACCGCGATCCGCTGGATCGGCTCGAAGACCAACAACCACGGCAACGCCGACGTCTACCTCGACGGCACCAAGGTGGCCACGGTCGACGACTCGGGCAGCGAGAACCAGGCGGTCGTCTTCCAGAAGACCGGCCTGACGCCCGGCGCACACACACTGAAGATCGTCGTCGCCGGGAACCACGGCTCGGGGTCCACCGACAACTACGTGGCGATCGACGCCATCGACGTGCCGACGGGCACCGCCGCCGAGCAGCCGACCTACCCGGTCGTGCCCCAGCAACCCGGCACCGCGATCACGCTCGACGGGCGCGACTCCCATGTCATCGTCGCCAACTACCGGCTCGGCGACGCGCAGTTGCAGTACTCCACCTCGGAGATCATGACGAACGCCACCATCGGCGACCGGGATGTCGCCGTGCTCTACGGTGACGCGGACAGCGACGGCGAGACCGTCCTGAGGTACCCCTCCAAGCCGACGGTGACCGCCACCGGCGGCACGGTGACCACCACATGGGACGCGGCCACCGGCGATCTCCGCCTGAACTACGCCCACAAAGGCCTGATCCGCATCACCGTCACCGGCGCCGGACAGCGCCCGCTGCTGCTCCTCGTGGGCGACAAGACCACGGCGAAGACCTTCTGGCGCCAGGACACCGCGACCGGCCCGGTCCTGGTGCGCGGCACGCACCTGCTGCGGACGGCGACCAGCCTCGACGGCGGCCGTACCGTGGCCCTCACCGGCGACAACGCCGACGACGAGAACATCGAGGTGTTCACCTCCGCGGCCCGCGTCACCTGGAACGGCAGGAAGGTGGACGCCCATGCCACCGACACCCGGAGCCTCACCGGCACGATCCCGACGGCCGCCGCGATCCACCTGCCCACGCTGACGAACTGGAAGCACGAAGAGGAGTCCCCGGAGGCGGCCCCCGGCTTCGACGACACCAGCTGGCAGGTCGCCGACAAGGCGACCACCAACAGCGTCTCCGGCATCAACAAGCTGCCGGTGCTCTACGCCGACGACTACGGCTTCCACACCGGCAACACCTGGTACCGCGGCCGCTTCCACGCCACCGGCAAGGAGACCGGCATCCACCTGGTCTCGGACTCCGGCGGAGGCGCGCAGGCGTTCTCCGCCTGGCTCAACGGCACCTTCCTGGGCAGTTCCACGACCGGCAGCGGCGACTTCACCTTCCCGGCGGGGTCGGTCAAGTCCCAGGGCGACAACGTCCTTTCCGTGCTCACCGTGAACATGGGGCACGAGGAGGACTACAACTCGACCAACGGCAACAAGACCGCGCGCGGCCTGACCAGCGCCTCCCTCGTCGGAGCCCCGCTGACCTCCGTCACCTGGCGCATTCAGGGCGTACGCGGCGGTGAGGACCTCCGGGACACGGTGCGCGGCCCGCTCTCGACGGGCGGCCTGTACGGCGAGCGGGCCGGCTGGTCCCTGCCGGGCTACCCGGACGGCAAGTGGGACCGGGTCTCCCTGCCGACCACCGACACCCGCCCCGGCGTCTCCTGGTACCGCACCGATGCCACGCTGGACCTGCCGCGCGGGCAGGACACCTCGCTCGGCCTGACGTTCACCGACGACCCGTCACGCAAGTACCGGGCGACGATCTTCGTGAACGGCTGGCAGGTCGGCAACTACGTCAACTACCTCGGCCCGCAGCACACCTTCCCCGTCCCCAACGGCATCCTCGACCCGAACGGCCGCAACAGCATCGCCATCGCCGTGTGGAACCTGGATGGCAGCACGGGGGGTCTCGGCAAGGTCTCCTTGACGAACTACGGCAGCTACGCCTCGTCCCTGCGCGTCGCGCAGAACGACAGTCCGCGGTACGACGCCCGGAAGTACGCGATGCCGAAGCGCCCGGGAGTGGACGTCACTTTGGAGGCGCCCGACACCGCCCGGCCGGGTGAGCCGTTCACGGCCCGTACGACCGTGGCGGTGCCGAAGGCCGGCCGGCCGGCTTCCGCGTTGACGGCCTCGTTCTCCGCCCCTGACGGCTGGAGCGTGACCGCCACGAGCTCCACGTCCCTCGAACGCCTGCGCCCCGGCGGATCGGCCACCTTCACGTGGAAGGTGGAGCCACCGGCAGGGGAGCTGCCCTCGGCCTCGGCGCTCACCACGGCGGTGCGGTACGTGCAGAGCGGACGG
Organism: Streptomyces sp. NPDC048420; assembly: GCF_040651535.1. Lineage (NCBI taxonomy): Bacteria > Bacillati > Actinomycetota > Actinomycetes > Kitasatosporales > Streptomycetaceae > Streptomyces > Streptomyces sp. NPDC048420. The sequence goes on along the minus strand of NZ_JBEZKG010000011.1, from coordinate 47,565 downwards.
CAGGCCAAGGGCACCGACGAGCGGGTCATCGGTGGGATCCCGCCCGCTCCACCGTCCGGCAGCAGCGCGGTGAGCGACTTGCCGTTCCTGTCCTCCACCAACGGCTGGGGTCCGGTGGAGCATGACACCAGCGTCGGCGAGCAGGCCGCCGGAGACGGCCGTACGATCACCGTCGGCGGCGTGGGACACGCCAAGGGTCTCGGCACCAACGCGGTCAGCGACGTCCAGCTCTACCTCGCCGGGAAGTGCTCGCGACTGACGGCGGAGGTGGGCGTCGACGACGAGACGAACGGCGCGGGGACGGTGACCTTCGCCGTGATCGCCGATGGCAGGACCCTGGTGACCACGGCGACGATCCACGGCCGTCAGCCCGCCGTGCCGATCGACGTCGACGTCACCGGCGCCCAGGTGGTCGACCTCAAGGTCGGCGACGCGGGCGACGGCAACGGCAACGACCACGGGGACTGGGGGTCACCGACGCTGACGTGCGGATGACGCCGATGTCACGGCCCGTCCGGGCTCCAGCTCGGGCGGCGCTGCGGAGGACCGGCGAGGATCAACTGCTCGATGCCGGCGTACCGTTCGCGCGCACGACGGGCACTGCGTCGACCGCTCAGGAAGGTGCCGAGCCAGCCGCAGGCGAAGCCCACCGGCACCGAGACCAGGGCGGTCGTGGTGAAGGGGAACCAGTTCAGGTCGGCCCCCGGAAAAGCCGAGCCCGGTGACCCGGAGACAAGCCGGGTGCCCGACATCAGGACCAGCACGGCGAGCGAACCGCCGATCAGTGTGCCGAGCAGCCCGGCCTTGCCGAAGCGCCGCCAGAACAGCGAGTAGACCAGCGCGGGCGCGATGGCGGACGCGCCCACGCAGAAGGACAGGGTGGCCAGTGACTGGAGGCTGCGGTGCTGGGCGAGGGCGGCGAGCAGCACCACGGGCACTCCGACGACCAGTGCCGATGCACGCGCCAGGGTCATTTCCCGCAGCGCCGACATGCCGGTGCGCCGGGAGGCGACGACGTCGTGGGCCAGGGAGTTCGCGCAGGCGAGCGTCATCCCGGCGACGGACGCCAGCAGGGTCAGGAAGATCGCCGTGGTGACGGTGCTGAAGACCAGGCTCTCGGTGCGGGAGACGTCGGAGCCGAACACCGCGCGGGCGCCCAGCAGGTAGGCGGTGCTGCCGTGCGGGTCGGCGGCGGTGATCCGCTCACGGCCCACAAGTGCCGTGGCGCCGAGTCCGATGACGGTGATCACTAGCATGAACAGGGCGACCGAGGACACCGCCCAGGACATCGTGCGCCGCACCTGGCGGGCGTTGCCCGCGGTGTACATCCGCATGGTGACGTGCGGCAGACAGGCGCCACCGAGCACGATGGCGACCTGTGTGCTGATCATGTCGAGGCCGGGGTGCGGCCCGTCCGCGAACTGGAGGCCGTACTGGAGGAACGCCTGGCCGGTGCCGCTGCGTTGCGCGGCGGTGTCGACCATCGTCCCCGGATGCCAGCCGAAGGTGGCGAGGACGAGCACGGCGACCACGAGTCCGGACCCGAGGAGCATCACCGTCTTGATGATCTGGATCAGGGCCGTGCCCTTCATCCCGCCCAGGGCGGCATAACTGATCATCAGCAGGCCGGCGCCGGCGATGCAGCCGGTCTGCATGGCCCGGTCGGAGAAGCCCAGGATGAACGCCAGCAGCTGTCCCACGCCGGCCAGTTGCACGATCATCATCGGGATCAGCGAGAGCAGCGTCACCGCGCACGCGGTGATGCGCACGGCCCGCCCGGGCACGCGCCGGCTCAGCGCGTCGCCCATGGTGAACCGGCCGGTGTTGTGCAGGGGTTCGGCGAGCAGGAACATCAACAGAAGCAGGGACAGCAGCGTGCTCAGGGCCAGCACGACGCCGTCGTAGCCGCACAGCGCGATGACCCCGCCGATGGTGAGCACCGTCGCGGCGGAGATGTAGTCGCCCGCGACGGCCAGGCCGTTGCGCAGCGGGGACAGGGTTCGGTAGCCGGTGTAGAACTCCTCCAGGTCGTCGCGGTCGGGGCCGGTCAGGACGCACAGCAGAAGCGTGAGCGTGACGACGCTGCAGAAGGCGACGAGGGACCAGGACTGCGCGGAGCCGTCGAGGCCCGTCACGCCTGTGCCCGTCCGTCGTCGTCGGCCGGGCGCCCGTACTGACTCACCCTGCGCGCCAGGGGATCGACGTACCGTCGCGCCGTGTACTCGAACAGGAGGACGGCCAGCCAGGTGACGGGGACCTGTACGACGGCGAGCAGCAGGCCGGTGGGGAGTCCGCCCGGGGCGGGTCGGGCCATGAAGGCGGGGGCCCTGACGGTGAGGGTGAGGAAGGCGGCGAAGTAGCCGAGGGCGGCGAGGGTGGCGACGCGCCGCTGCCAGCGGCAGGCGCGGCGCAGGATGCGCAGGGCGCGGTGGTAGCCGGACCAGGAACGCCGGCGGGGCAGGGATAACTCCGAGTGGTCGTAGGACATCCCAAAACTCCTAGCGGGGTGGGGGCCCGGAAGTCGCGGACCGCAAGAAGGTGGGGGCCGGGGGCGGTTCGGGTCACCGCACGTTATGCGGGTGTCCGGGTGGCGGATGTGTGTTCGGTTGAACTTTCCGGAGAGAGCCCGGCGGGGAAGTCGTCCTCGGGCGGTGCCCGTGGTCGGGATGTGGCAAGAGGGACCACAGGTGCCTCCTGTGGTCCCTCTCGCTCAGAGGTGGTCGTCCGTGTGCCGTACGTCGATGCTTGTCGGTGCTCGCCGCTCCGGCGGAGATGAATGAGTCGGCGGAGCGATGAATTCTACGTCCGATGCCGTAGCTGAGTGCCGTCCATTGAGGGGGTGGTACTGCTGGCATATGCCAGGCACACGGGCGCTTCCTGCGGTCAGTTCCGGTAGCGGAACACGATCCGGCCGCGCGTCAGGTCGTACGGCGGGAGCTCCACCAGCACCCGGTCCTCCAGCATGATCTTGATGTAGTTCTTGCGGATCTTCCCGCTGATGTGCGCGAGTACCTGGTGGCCGTTCTCCAGCTCCACGGTGAACATGGCGCTGCGCAGGCACTCGACCACCCTGCCCTCGACCTCGATGACGTTCCTGTTCTTGGTCATCGCACCAGCTCCAGGTTGCTGCTCATCGGCCGGGCGCCGATGCCCTCGAACAGCGCCGAGGCCGCTCGATTGGACTCCTGGACCTCGGCCCAGGCCGTGGTGACCCCGGAGCCGTGCAGCGTGCCCAGCGTGTGGGCCAGCAGGGCCCGCGCGATGCCACGGCGCTGCTCGCCGGCCCGGACCGCGATCAGTCCGATGCGCGGCCGCTTCACCGGCACTACCCGAATCAGACCCAGGTAGCGGTCCGGTGCCGCGGCCACCGCGTACTTCGACGGGTCGACGACGGTGTCCCCTTCGGGCAGGGGAATCACCTCCGCGGGCATCGACTGCCACCCGACGGTCGCCTCGACTTCGTCACGGATCGCGCGGTCCACCGCCCGCAGCAGGCCCTCGTCGGCCTGACCGGCCGGCACGATCATCACGCCCGGCGGTGGCAGAACGTTGTCGAGCCCTGTGACCTGCGGGTCGGTCGGCACCACGTACTCCCACTCGCGCCGCCGGACCGTGAAACCGGCCCGTTGCCAGGCGTCCGTCAGGTCGATGTCGGCCGCGTCGACGACCGTGTACAGCGGTGCCGGAAGTTCCGCCAGCATTGCCTCGGCGAGCCGGTCGAAGGCGGTGTCGTGCCAGGCGTCGATGCTGACGAACAGACGTCCGTCGGACCGGTGGTGCGCATGCCCGCGGCCGACGACCAGGTCGTCGTCCAGCGCATGCCATTGCCTGTCAGCAACGCGTGTGATCATCACCGCGTGCTCGTTCAGGCCGGATGAGAAAGGCTTTGTGTTCATCGGAGTCTCCCTCCAGAAGTGCCTCGGTCTCAGGCGCTCCTGGCGACACCGAACGTCAGCCGCCGGACCGTGACGGATCGAGGGAGCACCCACGGGTAACTGCGTTCACGGGGCTCACCTCCCTACGACGACTTCACGGTCCGGCAGGAAAGTAGCAGCGAGACGACGGCTCCCTCAAACCCTTTTTCGCCGCGGGTCCTCGGGCGATGAGTTTTCCGCGCGGTTCCGGTCTTTCCTCGCAGGTTGTCCGTAGGGCGTCGAGAGGGCCAGGCCATGGGTATGAAGTTCCAGACGAAGATGTTCCAGACCGGCAACAACACCGGAGTGCCGGTTCCGGCGGAGGTGGTCGAGGCACTCGGCGGCGGCAAGCGCGCGGCGGTCAGCGTCACGGTGAACGGCTACGCCTACCGGTCCACGATCGCCTCGATGGGCGGGCAGTTCCTGATTCCGTTCAGCGCCGACAGGCGCCGGGAGTCGGGTATCTCCGGCGGGGACAGCATCGATGTCGAGCTGGCATTGGACACGGCTCCGCGCACGGTGGAACCGCCTGCGGACCTCGCGGCCGCACTGGCCGCGGTGCCGGGGGCCGAGGAGGCGTTCCGGGCGCTCGCTCCCAGCCGCCAGAAGGCGCATGTCACGTCGATCAGCGACGCGAAGACGGACGCGACGCGCGGCCGGCGCATCGCGAAGGTGATCGAGGAACTGACGTCCCGATAGCCTTCGGCGCTAGCCGCTAGCCGCTAGCCGCTAGCCGCTAGCCGCTAGCCGCTAGCCGGTTGCTCGAGGCGTACGACGAGCCCCTTCGACGTCGGCTGGTTGCTGATGTCGGCGACGCTGTCCAGCGGCACCAGGACGTTGGTCTCGGGGTAGTAGGCGGCGGCCGAGCCCTGTGCGGTCGGATAGGGCACGATCTCGAAGTTCTCGGCGCGGCGCTCGGTTCCGTCCCCCCAGACACTCACCAGGTCGACGTGGTCGCCCTGGGCGAGGCCGAGTGCGGAGAGGTCGGCCTGGTTGACGAGCACGACGTGGCGGCTGCCGTGGATACCGCGGTAGCGGTCGTCGAGCGTGTAGGGGATGGTGTTCCACTGGTCGTGCGAGCGCAGGGTCTGCAACAGCAGGTGGCCCTCGGGTGCCTTCGGGACCACCTGCTCGTTGCGCGTGAACAGCGCTTTGCCGGCCGACGTGTTGAACACGCCCTCGTTGACCGGGTTGGGCAGTTGGAAGCCGCCGGGGCGTGAGACCCGCGCGTTGAAGTCGTGGAATCCTGGCACGATGCGGGAAATGCGGTCGCGGATCGTGCCGTAGTCCCCTTCGAACCGGCCCCAGGGGATGTCCGGCTTGCCGTCGAGGGTGCGGCGGGCGAGCCGGCAAAGGATGGCGACTTCGCTGAGCAGCAGGGGAGACGCCGGTTCGAGGCGGCCCTGTGAGGTGTGGACCTCGCTCATGGAGTTCTCCACCGTGACGAACTGCTCGCCATCGGCCTGGACATCGCGTTCGGTACGGCCGAGCGTCGGCAGGATCAGCGCCGTGTCACCGCAGACGGTGTGCGAACGGTTCAGCTTGGTGGAGATGTGGGCGGTCAGCCGGCACGAACGCATCGCCTCCTCGGTGACCTCGCTGTCGGGAGCGGCGCGTACGAAGTTGCCGGCCAGGGCGAGGAACACCTTGACGCGGCCCTCGCGCATCGCCTTGATCGAGTTCACCGAGTCGAGTCCGTGCGGGCGCGGCGGATCGAAGCCGAACTCGTCGTGAAGCGCGTCGAGGAAGGTGTCCGGCATCTGCTCCCAGATGCCCATGGTGCGGTCGCCCTGGACGTTGCTGTGCCCGCGCACCGGGCAGGCGCCCGCGCCCGCCCGCCCGAGATTTCCGCGCAGCATCAGGAAGTTGACGATCTCCCGGACGGTCGGCACGCCGTGCTTGTGCTGGGTGATGCCCATGGCCCAGCACACGATGACGCGTTCGCTGCGCAGGACCTCGTCGCGGACCTTCTCGATCTGCTCACGGGTCAGTCCGGTCGCCGCACGCACGTCGTCCCAGTCGACGCTGCGGGCGTGCTGGGCGAACTCCTCGAAGCCGGCGGTGTGGGCGTCGATGAAGTCGTGGTCCAGGACGGTGCCGGGCCGGGCGTCCTCGGCCTCCAGGAGCAGGAGGTTGAGGGCCTGGAAGAGGGCGAGGTCGCCACCGGGCTTGATGTGCAGGAAGCGGTCGGCGATCTGGGTGCCGCGTCCGATGACCCCGCGTGGCTTCTGCGGGTTCTTGAACCGCCGTAGCCCGGCCTCCGGCAGCGGGTTGACGGCCACGATGCGGGCGCCGTTGCGCTTGGCCTCCTCCAGGGCGGAGAGCTGGCGCGGATGGTTGGATCCGGGGTTCTGCCCGACCAGGAAGATCAGTTCGGCGTGGTGGAGGTCGTCGAGGCTGACGGTGCCCTTGCCGGTGCCCAGCGTCTCGCTCAGGGCGAAGCCGCTGGACTCGTGGCACATGTTGCTGCAGTCGGGCAGGTTGTTGGTGCCGAAGGCACGGGCGAAGAGCTGGAGGACGAACGCGGCCTCGTTGCTCGCCCGGCCCGAGGTGTAGAAGACGGCCTCGTCGGGGGAGGCGAGCGAGGTCAGTTCCCGCGCCAGGACGCCCAGGGCGTCGTTCCAGCCGATGGGCTCGTAGTGGTCGGAGCCCGGCCGCTTGATCATCGGCTCGGTGAGCCGGCCCTGCTGGTTCAGCCACATGTCCGAGCGCCCGGCGAGATCGGAGACGCTGTGCTCACGGAAGAAGTCGGCGGTGATCCGGCGTTTGGTGGCCTCGTCGTTGATGTGCTTGGCGCCGTTCTCGCAGTACTCGTTGCGATGGCGTTGCCCCGGGGCCGGATCTGCCCAGGCACAGCCGGGACAGTCGACCCCGCCCACCTGGTTCATGGTCAGCAGGTCCACCCCCGTCCTGCGCGCGGAGGTCTGCTCCAGGGAGTACTCCAGCGCGTGCACGACCGCGGGAACCCCGGCCGCCCACTTCTTCGGCGGTGTCACGGAGAGAGTGGTCTCCGGCTCTTCGGGCGGGTTCTGCATCGCTTGGCCTTTCTCTCCTGCCGTGTCCGCCGCGCGGGTCAGCCGACGGGCCACTGAGCCACGCGGCTCCTGGGCGGCTCGGGGTGATCGTGCTGGACGCGGCCGTTGCGGATGGTGCCGCGCCAGGCCCCGCCCTCCTCTCCCAGCCCTTCGATGAACCGCTTGAAGTTGCCGAGCTCGCGGCGCACCAGCCGACCGGTCAGCCGCGCGGCCCCGGACGAACCGGTGAGCACTTTCGCGGCTCCGCGCGGCTCCAGCAGCATCCGCACGGTCACCGCCGTGCCGCCCGACGCCGTCGGCCTGAACTCCACTTCCCCCTGATGGGAGGGGCGCTGCTCCAGACCACGCCAGGCCAGATAGGCATCGGGGTCCTGCTCCACGATCTCCACCGCGAAACGGCGGCGCAGCGGTCCGTAGCCGATGGTCCAGACGGTCACGGTGGGCTTGGGCTGTTCGACAGCGAGTACCGCGGTCGAGAACCGGCGGAAGGTCTTGAACTGCGTCCACTGGTTGTATGCCGTGCGCACCGGCACCGCGACCTCGACGGTCTCTTCGACGTGCCGCCCCCGCAGCGGCCGGCGGCGGATGACGCCGTCGTCGTCGGAGCCGGTCCCCGGTGTGTCCGGGACGGTCTGCCGGGAGTCGTGTGCGCGCGCCATCGTGGCCTCTCCTCCGGGGACGGCAGCAGGCAGGCATCGGCCCACCCGGCTCCCTCCCGTGTGTCAGGGCTTCCCTCCCCGGTTCCCAGATCGAGCCGGTTCCCACATCGAGGCAGCGCTCAGATCCAGGTGTCGAGCCACATCCGGGCTGAGCAGGACGAGCACACCGGCGGCCACCGCCCCACGTACCCTGCGCCCCTCGGACGCGCCCGGCGGACCGAGCAGGGCTCCCAGCATCATGGCCAAGACCAGGCACAGATACGGCACGAAGACGATCGCGTAGAAGGAGAAGGCCGTACGGTCCTGGTACAGGAACCACGGCAGAATGGGCCGGGAGGTGCCGGAATGCGATGGTGGGCTGGAGTGTGGGTGGTCGCCGGGGTGGTCCTTCTGGCGGCGTGCGATACCTCTGCGGGAGGGGCATCGGGCGGTGAGTCGACGACGCGCGCGTCCGTGGTTCCGACTCCGTTCCCGTCCGTCCCTCCTACGGCGGCGAGCTGTCTGTCCGGGCACGTGGAGGTCACCGTCAGTCCCAGTGACGCCGTCGTCCAGCGGCTGTGCCTGCGGCCGGGAGCCGTCGTGTCCCTCGTCCTTGCGCCTCGGGCGGACGACAGGCGGTGGACGGCCGTGCGGAGTTCCGCGCCGGTCTTCGTGCTGGTGTCCGATTGGCGGGTGGACGCGGACGGCACCGCCCGCGCCTCGCTGCGGGGCGCGGGCACCCGGGGTGGCACGGCCGAGGTCACCGCGCTGGCGAAGGCGCCGGACGTGGCGGGCGCCGCGCGGGTCGCCTTCACGCTGCACGTGGACGTGGTGCCGTACCCGACGCAGGGGTGACCCCGGAAGCCGGGGTCACCCCTGTCGCGCCGCTGTCAGCCGCAGTCGCGCACCTTGATCGTGTAGATGCCACGGCCATGGGTGGCCGCGTACAGGGTGCTGCCGTCGGGGCTCAGCTTCACCTGGAGCACGGCGACCGCCGGGAGGTCGCCGACGCGCTGCCAGGTCGTACGGCCCGGCGCCCGGTAGACGACCCCGAGGTCGGTGCCCACGGCGAGGCCACCGTTCGGCGTGACGACCGCGGAGTCGGTCGGAACGTCGGGGAAGTTCTTCGAGATGTCCTTCCAGGTGGTACCGCCGTCCTTGGACTCGAAGACGTGACCCACGCCCGCGCCCGGCCCCTCGGTCCACTGCCGGGAGAAGCCGTTGACCGTGAGGTAGACGTGGTCGGCGTTCTTCGGGTCGATGGCGAAGCCGCTGAGGTAGCGGTTCGGCACGGTGCCGTCCGCGCCGGTGGCCGGCAGGGTGATGTCGTGCCAGCCGGTGCCGTCCGCGTTGCCGACGGCGATCCCGCGCGCGAAACCCTGGTTGTTGCAGGGGCCGCACCAGGCCGCGTACACCTTGCCGCCCGAGGCCGCGACGGCGGTGGCGGTACGGCCCTCGCCGAGGTCGTACACGCTCTTCCACTCGGAACCGCTGCGGATGGCGTAGCCGTGGGTCTGCACCCAGATGTGCCGGCCGCCCGCGATCCACGTCGAGGAGTTCTTCGCGTCGGCCGCGAGCGGGGCGATGAAGCGGGCCTCGCCGGTCGCGTTGTCGGCCGGGGCGACGCTGTACGACGTGGCTTTGCTCGCGTCGTCGATCCAACTGCCGTCGTTGACGGCGCAGTTCTGGGTCACCTGGATGGAGAGGTAGACGTACTCCTCGGCGATGTTGCACCCGTTGGCCGGGTCGGTGAGCGTGTCGCCGCCGTCTCCGCCGAAGTTGGACCCCATCACCTTGTCGTTGCTGCGCAGCACGGACTGGCCGTTGTCCTGCAGGCCACCGGTGACGGAGACGCCGCCGTGGTCCAGGTCCTTGCCGATGCCCACCGAGTAGTACTGCAGGGTGTCGATGGTGCCGTCGTTCAGCGAGGTCCAGTCGGTGGCGTGCCCCGAGGCGTCCTGGGAGCCGTTGACCGGACGCTTGTAGACACCGCCGTCGTTGCCGACGTACACGAAGGTCTTGCCGTGGTAGCTGCCGATCGCGACGCCGTGCTGGTCGGAGTGGGTGGTCTGGTTGCAGTCACCGGTCTGCTTGGCCGGGTCGATGCTCCAGCAGGGGAAGGAGAAGTTCCAGTACGGGCCCACGGTCGACCAGGTGCTGCCGCCGTCCTTGGTCTCGTAGACCTCCTCCAGACCCGCGTACACGTGGTCCGCGTTCGCCGGGTCGACGGTCAGGAACTGATTGTACCAGGCCTGCACGCCCGGCATGTAGCCGCTGGTGGTCAGCGCGGAGCCGTCGGCTGCCAGGCCCTGGTAGTCGGCGATCTTCGTCCAGGGGCCGGTGGGGGAGCCGGACTTGGAGACGTAGATGCCCTCCAGGCCGCTGTCCGGGTTGGTGTTCAGCTGCTCCGGTGACTGGTCGATGGCGTAGTACCGGGAGCCGTCGGCGGAGCGGGCGAAGGTGACGCTGCCGACGTCGTCCGGGTCGGCGGGCAGGTCGCCGAGGCCGCTGGTGATCCGCGTCCAGGCACCGTTCACCTTGCTGTAGAAGCCGTTGTAGTCGTCACCGCTGCGCCAGCCGACCGCGAGGACGACCTTGCTCGGGTCCTTCGGGTCGATCGCGATGTCGTTGGCGATGTTCTTGTACGGGGCGTCGGGGTCGGCGGCCTCCGAACGGCCCGGCAGATAGTCGGGGTTGGGCGCGAACTCCAGCTTCCAGGCGCCCGTCAGCGTCTTCGTGGAGTGGCTCCACACGCCCTCGCTGGTCGCCGCCCACACCTTGCCGCCGCCGAAGCGCAGCTGGTGGATGGTGGTGGACTCCAGCTCGTCGCCGCCGACCCGGCTGCGGGTGGAGAAGGTGCCCTGGTGCGGGCGGGACAGGACGTAGACGCCGCTGCCGATGTAGGCGTCCGCGTTGGTCGTCGCCTCGCCGGTGCCCAGCCACAGCCGTCCGCCGCCGTCGAGTGCGAGCGCACCCGTGGACTGCGCCGGAAGCCGGTCGCTGATGGGCTGCCAGTGTCCGCCCCCGGACCGGGACCGCCACACACCGCCACCCGCACTGCCCGCGTACACATAACCGTCGTCGTCCGCGGCGATCGCCGCCATCCGGCCGGTGACGTTGCCGGAGCCGCCACTGGAGTTGGAGTCGATGTCGCGGTAGCGCGGGTCGTCGGAGTTGTAGGGCAGGTCGGTGACGTTGCGCCAACTGCCGCCGGTGCTCGGCAGCTTGGTGAGGTCGTCCCAAGCCGCGCCGTAGGCCCCCGGCGCGACGATGCCGGGTGAGGTGCGCGCCTCGGCGTACTGGTCCGCGCCCTCGGCTATCTCGTCGGCCTCGTTGCCGTCGTCGCCGTCACCGTCGCCGTCCTCGCCCTTCAGCCTGGGGCTCATGGAGCCCACCGTGTCCGCGCGTTCGGCGGCGATCCGGTCGAGCGCGCGGGCCCCGAAGGGACTGTTGTTCTGGCCGGGCGCGGCGCCTGCGGGGAGCGCGACGAGTGCGGCGGATGCGGTGATGGCGCAGAGCGTGAGCCATCGTCTCTTGCGGGTCGGTGCTGACACGAGGTCCTCCCAAACAGGCATACGTACGGCCGTCGTTGGGACCTGATCACGGGCGGGAGGGAGTGTCCGACACTTGGAAGGCCTTTGACCGGCGCCTGCCAATTCGTGTACAGAACGTCAACCGGACGAAAGACTGGCGGACGCCTGCGACCTGCGGAGAAGCGTCAGGTGTCGTACGTGTGGAACCCCCGGCCGCTCTTGCGCCCGAGGTGGCCCGCTGCGACCATCCGGCGCAACAGGGCCGGCGGGGCGTACAGCGGCTCCTTGTACTCCTCGTACATCGACTCGGCCACGGCCTGGGCGGTGTCGAGGCCGATGAGGTCGAGCAGACGCAGCGGCCCCATGGGGTGCGCGCACCCGAGTTCCATGCCCCGGTCGATGTCGTCCGGCCGTGCGGCGCCGGACTCCACCATCCGTACCGCGCCGAGCAGGTAGGGCACGAGGAGGGCGTTGACGACGAAGCCGGAGCGGTCGGGCGCCTGGATGGCCTGTTTGCCCAACTGCTCGGCGAGGTCGCGGGTGCGCCGCAGTGTGTCGGCGCCGGTGACGAGGGCCGGGATGACCTCGACCAGCCGCTGCACGGGGACGGGGTTGAAGAAGTGCAGGCCGACGACCCGCTCGGGCCGCTCGGTGACGACGGCGAGATCGACGACGGGAATCGAGGAGGTGTTGGTGGCCAGGACCGCCGCGGGGTCCTCGACCGCCTTGTCCAGAAGGCGCAGGACACCGGTCTTGATGTCGCGGTTCTCGGCGACGGCCTCGATGACGAACTGACGGTCGGCCATGTCACCGAGATCAGCGGTGAAGGACAGCCCGGCGAGAGCCAGGTCCCGTTCCTCGACGCTGAGTTTGCCGTGCCGTACGCCTCGGTCGAGGGAGGCGGTGATGCGGCGGCGGCCTGCCTCGGCCGCGTCCGGCGTGGATTCGGCGACACGGACGTCGATGCCGCGGCGGGCGGCGACCTCGGCGATGCCGGAGCCCATGAGGCCGCATCCGACGACGCCGAGACGGGTGACGGGATCCATCAGGGGTCCGTCCTTTCCAATGAGGGTGAGCTGGAGGTGAGCGGCATCAGAGATCGAGGACGAGGCGCGGACCGCGCGAGCGGGAGACACAGATGAACATGGTGTCGCCGGCGGCCCGTTCGTCCTCCGTCAGCAGCGAGTCGCGGTGGTCGGGTGTGCCGTCCAGTACGTCGGTCTCGCAGGTGCCGCATGTGCCTTCCCGGCACGAGAAGTCGACCTCTACGCCCGCCTCCTCCACGGTCTCGAGCACCGAACGGTCCGGCGGCACGGTGAGGGTGAGCCCGGAACGGGCGAGCTCCACCTCGAAGGCCGCCGCCGCGCTGGTCTCGGCCGCCCGCGCCGGGGCGAACCGTTCGACGCCGAGCGTGCCGGGCGGCCAGCCCGCGCACTGCTCCTGCACCGCCCCCAGCAGGGGTTCGGGACCGCAGGCGTGCACCAGGGTGCCCTCCTTGGGCACACCGAGATGGGCGGCGAGATCCAGCAGGCCGTACTCGTCCTGCGGACGGATCAGGACCCGGTCCCCGTGCGGGGCGAGGCGGTCCAGGAAGGCCATGGAGGTCCGGGTGCGGCCGCCGTACAGCAGACTCCAGTCGGCCCCCGCGGCCTCGGCTGCCTCGACCATGGGAAGGATGGGCGTGATCCCGACACCGCCGGCGATGAAGAGATGGCGGGCGGCGGGCCGCAGCGGGAAGTTGTTCCGCGGTCCGCGGACCCGGACGGAAGCGCCTTCGTGCAGCCGGTCGTGGACGTACGCGGAACCACCGCGGCCCTCGGGCTCGCGCAGCACCGCGATCTGCCACACCTCGCGTTCATCCGGTTGCCCGCACAGGGAGTACTGACGGATCAGATCGCCGTCGTCCCCGTCCAGGAGTACGTCGATGTGGGCACCCGGCGTCCAGGCGGGGAGCATCCCGCCGTCGGGGCGGCGCAGGGTGAGGGAGACCACGCCGTCGGCGGCGAGGGCGCGGGCGGCCACCGTGAGGGTGGTCGGGGGGAGTTGGTCGGTCATGGTGATGTCGCTCCGGGTTCAGGCCTGTGTCGGTACGTGCAGCAACAGCGCGTCACCCTGTCCGCCGCCCCCGCACAGGGCCGCCGCTCCGCTGCCGCCGCCGCGCCGCCGCAGTTCCGTCGCGAGGGTCAGCACCAGGCGGGCTCCGGTCATGCCGACCGGGTGGCCGAGCGCGATCGCTCCGCCGTTGACGTTCACCTTGTCCACGGGGATGTCCAGTTCGCGTACGGAAGCCAGGGCCACTCCGGCGAACGCCTCGTTGATCTCGAACAGGTCCAGGTCGGCGGCCTTCAGCCGACCGGCGCGGTCCAGGGCGTCGCGGACCGCGCCGGCCGGCTGGACGAGCAGCGAGGGGTCGGGGCCCGCGACCGTGCCGTAGGCGCCGATCTCGGCGAGCGGTGTCAGGCCCTCGCGTCGGGCGCGCTCGGCGCTCATCACGACGACGGCCGCCGCGCCGTCGGAGAGCTGGGAGGAGTTGCCGGCGGTGATGGTTCCCGCGCCGGAGAAGGCCGGCCGCAGGCGCCCTAGGGTCTCGGTGGTGCTGTCCGGTCGTACGCCCTCGTCGGCCTCCACCACCGTCTCGCCGCGGCGTCCGCTCACCGTGACCGGAGCGATCTCCTCGGACAACGCGCCCGACTGCTGGGCGTGGGCGGCCCGTTGGTGGGAGAGCGCGCTGTACTCGTCCTGCTCCTGCCGGGTCAGGGCGAACGGCTGCTGGTAGCGCTCGGTGGCCGCGCCCATGGAGACGCCGTCGAAGGCGCACACGAGGGCGTCGCGATCCAGGGCGTCCTCCATCGCGGCCGCGCCGTACTTCCAGCCGGCGCGTGATCCGCGCAGCAGGTGCGGGGCGCCGGACATGGACTCCATACCGCCGGCGACGACCACCTCGTGACGGCCGGAGGCGATCATGAGGTCGGCCAGGGCGATGGCGTGCAGACCCGACAGGCAGAGTTTGTTGACGGTGCTCGCCGGGACGGAGAAGGGAATGCCGGCGCGGACCGCGGCCTGCCGGGCCGGGTTGGGGCCGGCCCCGGCCTGCACCACATGGCCCATGACGACGGACTGCACGGCCTGCGGGTCCAGGTGAGCGGCGGACAGTGCCGCGCGGATGGCGTGGGCGCCGAGATCGACTGCGGACAGGGTGCTCAGGGCGCCCATCAGTCTGCCGATGGGCGTCCTTGCTCCGGCGACGATGACGGATCCGGGCATGGCCGGGACCTCCTGGGGTGGGAGCGGGATCAGGTGACCGGGTCTACGGCGCGTGGGCAGCGGGATCAGGCGACCGGGTCGACGGCGCGTTCGGCGATCATGTGGGCCGTCTCGTTCACCGAGTGCAGGACGATCCGGCCGCCGGGCATGCGCCGCACCCTGCTGACCGAGGTGTAGCCGGGATGGAACCAGAACATCGTCGGCAGGCCGAGCACCGTGGCCAGGTAGGTGTTGGTGATCCCGCCGTGGCACACGGCCGCGACCCGCCCGCCGGGATGGGCGTCGAGGATGGTGTCCATGGCCCGCACGGCCCGCCCGCGGAAGGCGTCCCAGTCGAGGTCGGGCACGAAGTCCTCGAAGCGTCCCTCGGCGAGCGCCGTCGCCCGGGGATCACCCGTGCCGATCTGCTCGGGCGGGGTGTAGGGCTGGGACACGTCGGTGTCCCATTCGCGCAGGTCGTCGATGACGGTCGCGGTCATGCCGGTGAGCCGTTCCAGAGGTGCCACGGTCTCGCGGGCCCGTCGGAAGGGGCTGACGTACAGGGCGTCGAGGTCTTCGTGTCCCAGCCACGTGGCGAGGCGTTCGGCCTGGGCGGTGCCCTCGGGCGACAGCCCCGGGTCGAACACGCCCGCCACGGGGAGGCCGTGCCGGACGAGGAGGAGTTCGGTCATGGTGATCCTTAGGTACGGACAGGTACAGAGGGGAGCGGCTCAGCCGGCGATGGTCCGTTCCGAGCTCCAGTAGGGGCGGCGCATCGCGCGCTTGTCGAGCTTGCCCATCGCGTTGCGCAGCAGCTCGGGCACGAACTCGTACGACTTCGGGCACTTGTAGGCGGCGAGGCGCTCACGGCAGAACCGGTCCAGCTCCTCGGCCGGCGGCTCCTCGCCCGCCACCACGACCAGCGCTCGCAGCGACTCGCCGAAGTCCGGGTCGGGCACGCCGATCACCGCGACCTCGATGACCGACGGGTGCTGTCGCAGGACCGCCTCGCTCTCGGCCGGGTACAGGTTCACGCCGCCGGAGACCACGACGTCCGCGGCCCGGTCGGTGATGAAGATGTAGCCGTCTGCGTCGACGTAGCCGATGTCGCCGAGCGTGAAGACGCCGGGGGAGAGATAGGCGGCCTTGGTCTTGTCCGGGTCCGCGTGGTAGCGGACGCCCTGGTCGTCAGGTGCCCGGAAGGCCAGCAACCCGTGTTCGCCGGACGGCAGTTGGCCTCCGTCGTCGTCCGTGACCAGGACCTCGAACGGGGGCCGGACCCGCCCGACCGATCCCGGGTGCGCCAGCCACTCGGTACTGCTGATGCGGGCCACGGTCCCCGCTTCGCTGGCGCCGTACGACTCGGTCAGCACCGGACCGAACCAGTCGATCATGGCTCGCTTGACGTCCGGTGGGCACGCGGAGCCGGTGTGGGAGACCTGCCGGAGGCTGGAGACGTCGTAGCGGGAGCGGATGTCGTCCGGGAGGGCGAGCAGCCGTTGGAAGTGGGTGGGGACCATCACCGTCGAGGAGACCCGCCACCTCTGCACCCGGCTGAGGAACGTCTCCGCGTCGTATCTGCCGAGGACGACCACCGGCTGACCGGCCGCCAGGTGCCGCAGCGAGGTAAGTGGCGCGTTGTGCTGGAGGGGGCCGCACACCAGGTGGGGCCCTGGCGGGAATCCGGGCCGGGCGGCCATCGCGGTGAGGTAGGCGGAGCTGTCGGCGACCGGGCCGCTCACCCAGCGCACCTCGGTGCCGCGGGCCCGTCCGGTGGTTCCCGAGGTGTACACGAGCGGCGGCCGGGCGGGCCGGCCCGTCGGGAGGACGTGACCGGCGGGAGCGGCGGCCAGCCACAGGTCCCAGTCGAAGGCGTGGCCGGCTGCCGGGGTTCCGTGCGTCACGATCGGAAGACCCACCTCCCGTGCCGCGTCGAGGGCGGCACCCGCGCCGACCGGTCCGGCGACGATTGCGGTCACACCCGCGTCGATGATCTGGTCGACGAGCTCGCCCGAGGTGATGTTCCGGGACGTGGCCACGGTCCCCACTCCGGCTCGCAGACCTGCCAGATGGGCCACCAGTGTCGGGATCGCGTTGTCACCGAGGACGGCGATCCGGTCGTCGGGGCCGGGCGCGAGCTCCAGCAGCCGAGCCGCCGCCCGCGCCACCTGGTCGGCGAGGCCGGACCAGGACAGCACGCCCAAGTCGTCCACCAGGGCGGGCTCGTCGGGTGTCTCCTGTGCGCGACGGTCGTATGGCAGCAGCGACATTGCTCCTCCGGCGGCTCCTCGGTCCTCTCCCGATGTCGAGGGAGAGAGGGAATGCGGAGACTGTAGCGTTTATCAAGAAAGTACGGAACACTCTGACCTCAGATGAAGCCGAACCCGCATGTTCCAGCGGTGGGCACGGCGCGCGGATCGACCGTCGTTACTCAATCTGTTGTCTGGTAAGTGCTCGAGGAGGAGCCATGTCCCAGCCCGATCCGGACGCATGGCGCCGGCAGGTCCGGCAATGGCTGGCCACCGTGCTGGAACCGGCGCACGTGCCGGAGTCCGCCGGAGCAGCCGCCGACCTCGCCGTGTTCCACAACCTCCCCGAGGACGAGGAACGCGTGCTGCTGGACCGCTGCCGCGCCTACCAGCGGGCCCGCTTCGACGCGGGCTACCAGGCGCTGACGCTCCCCGAGGACAAGGGTGGCGCGGGCCTGACCGCCGCACACGTGGCGGTGTTCGCCCAGGAGGAGTCCGCGTTCGAGGTGCCGCCGTCCACCGAGCTGATCAGCGTCACCGTGCGTCTGGTCGCGATGGCCGTCTCCCTGTTCGGCACGGACGACCAACGCCGTGATCACGCCCGCGCGTTCCTTCGCACCGACAAGCTGGCGTGTCAGCTCTTCAGCGAACCGGGCGCCGGATCCGACCTCGCGGCCGTGCGCACCCGCGCCCGGCAGGACGGCGACGCGTGGGTGATCGACGGCCAGAAGGTGTGGACCTCGGGCGCCCAGTTCGCCGACTACGGCCTGCTGCTCGCCCGCACCGACCCCGATGTCGTCAAACAGGCCGGCATCACCGCCTTCCTGGTCCCGATGGACGCCCCCGGAGTGGAGGTACGCCCCATCCGCCAGATGAGCGGCGGCGCCTCCTTCAACGAGGTCTTCCTCAGCGGCGTACGCGTCCCGGACCGGCTCCGGATCGGGCGACCGGGCCAGGGCTGGGAGGTCGCCACCGCCACCCTCGCCTTCGAACGGACGGCCTCCGGCAGCGGCAACCGACGCAAGGGCGGCACCTTCTCGGACGTCCTCGCACTGGCCCGCTCCCTCGATCGGACCGGGGACCCACTGGTCCGCCAGCGCCTAGCCGATCTGTACGTCCGTGCCGCCCTGCGCGCGGCCACCGTCGACCGTGTCGCCAGGACGAGCGCCGCCGGCGGACGGCCAGGCCCGGAGGCCTCGTTGACCAAACTCATGGCCTCCGAGCTGCTCACCCGCACGGGCCAGGTCGCCGCCGAGCTGATGGGGGCGCGGATCAGCGCCGACACCGGGGAACCGGGCACCTTCGCCTGGACCCAGCATCTGCTCGGCGCTCCCGGCTACCGGCTGGCCGGAGGCACCGACCAGATCCAGCGCAACCTGATCGGCGAACGGGTGCTGAAGCTGCCGCCGGAGCCGCGCGCCGACCGGGCGCCGTTCTCACAGCTTCCCGGCAACTAAAAGGCTTCCCGGCAACTAAACGGCTTCCAAGAGGCTTTCTCACAAAGGAGTGACACCGATGGACCTGGGACTGACAGGCGCGAAGGCGCTGGTGACCGGTGCGAGCCGGGGCATCGGCCGGGCGATCGCCGAGACCCTGGCGGCCGAGGGCTGTGCACTGGCCCTGTGCGCCCGGGGCGAGGAAGGGCTGGCCAAGGCGGCCGCCGAACTGCGGGCCGACGGGGCCACCGTGTTCGCCGAACCGGTCGACGTCACCGACCCGGCGGCCCTCGCGGGCTTCGTGGAGCGGGCGGCCGGTGAACTCGGCGGCCTGGACCTGCTGGTGTCCAACGTCTCGGCGGGCAACGTCAAAGGGCCCGAGTCGTGGGAGGCCAGCCTGCGCGGCGACCTGATCCCGTTCGCCGGGCTGGTCGAGTCTGCGCTGCCGTATCTGGAGGCTTCCGACCGGGCCGCCGTCGTGGCCATCGGCACCACCAATGCCTCCGACACCGCCCGC
Source organism: Streptomyces sp. NPDC048420 (assembly GCF_040651535.1). Classification (NCBI taxonomy): domain Bacteria; kingdom Bacillati; phylum Actinomycetota; class Actinomycetes; order Kitasatosporales; family Streptomycetaceae; genus Streptomyces; species Streptomyces sp. NPDC048420. The sequence goes on along the minus strand of NZ_JBEZKG010000011.1, from coordinate 29,000 downwards.
CCGGCCGGGGCCAACTCCTACTCCGCGCTGAAGGCCGCCGTCGTCCAGCACGCCTCGGCCCTCGCGCACGCCCTCGCCCCGAAGGGCATCCGCGTCAACACGGTCTCGCCCGGCCCGATCGACTTCCCCGGCGGCGCCTGGGAGACCATCCGCACCAGCCGCCCGGAGGTCTACGAGGAGGTCCTCGCCAAGCTGCCCATCGGCCGCTACGGCAGCGCCGAGGACGTGGCCGCGGCGGTGGCGTTCCTGCTCGGACGGACCGGCTCCTTCTGCGTCGGAGTCAACCTCGTGGTGGACGGCGGGCTGCTGACCCGCGTCCAGTACTGAGCCGTGTCGGGCCCAGCGGGCCGCCTGGACGCCGTACTGGTCTGCGGCGGCAGATGGCACGACTTCGACCACGCGCGGCTCAGGCTCCTGGAGATGCTGGGCGACCACCCCCGGGTCCGCACCAGCGTCTACCAGGACTACGACTGCCTCCCCGCCCTTGAGCAGGCGGATCTGCTGGTCAGCTACACCTGCGATGTGCGGCCCGACCCGGCGCAGCGGGAGGCGCTGGCACGCTTCACCGGGCGGGGCGGGCGCTGGCTCGCCCTGCACGGCACCAACTCGGTGATCGAGGCACCCGCCCCCGGGGAACCCAAGCTGTTCTCCACGCCCCGGCTGCTCGGAGAGCTGGCCGAGGTGCTCGGCAGCCAGTTCCTGGCGCACCCGCCCATCGAGCCGTACGAGGTGCATGTGACCCGGCCCGACCATCCGCTGGTGGCCGGGATCGAACCGTTCACCGTCACCGACGAGCTGTACGTGTGCGAGCTGCACGGGGAGCTGGAAGTGCTGCTGCACGCCGAGTACACCGGGCCGTGCCGCGGTTTCGAGGAGGGTGACACGGCGGCGCTGGACGGCGCGGCCCGTCCCGTCCTCTATCTGAAACGGCACGGTCTCGGCGAGGTCTGCTATTTCACCCTGGGCCACTGCCGGGGCCGGTACGACATGCAGGACCTCGGCGTGGACGACACCCGGCGCGTGGACCGGGGGCCTTGGCAGACACCGGAGTTCCTGACGGTGCTCGGGCGGTGTGTGGAGCGGGCCGTGGGCGCGGAGCGTCCGGCCACCGAACCGGCGTCGGCCTGACGCGCCTGGGCCCGGGCCCCCGCGGGGACCCGGGCCCAGGCACGCGCGGCTCAGCCCTGCGGCAGCACGACCGCGCGGCCGCCCACCTCACCGGCGTGCAGGCGCTCGTACGCCAGGGGTGAGTCCTCGATCGAGAAGGTCTCGACGTGGGAGGAGACCAGCCCCTGCCGTGCCAGTTCGAGGACCTCGATGAGTTCCCGACGGCTGCCCCAGTAGGGGGCGCAGGCGGTCACCTCGAACGGCAGACCGCCGCCGAAGCCGACCGCGAGGGTGCCTCCGCCGATACCGACCACGGTGACATCGCCCGCCACCGCCACCGACGCGGCGGCCACCGTCAGGGTCGGCTCGGCCCCCACGAAGTCCAGCACCACCTCGGCGCCGACGCCGCCGGTCAGCTCCCGCACCCGGGTCGCCGCCTCGCCGTCGGACAGCAGCACTTCGTGCGCGCCGACAGCGGCGGCCAGTTCCAGCTTCTCCTTGCTGACATCGAGGGCGACCACCCGGGCCGGGGTCAGCGCCCGCAGCAGCTGTACGGCGATGTGGCCCAGGCCGCCGACGCCGATCACCACCGCCGTGCTGCCGGGCACGAGCTTGGGCAGGGACGCGCGGATCGCGTGGTACGGCGTCAGGCCGGCGTCCGTCAGCGGTGCCGCCTGTGCCGGGTCCAGCCCGTTCAGCGGCACCAGATGACGCGGCGAGTCCACCACCATGTACTCCGCGAGCGCGCCCGGCGTGCCGAGCCCGGGCGGCATGATGCCGAGCCCGGCGGCGTGCGGACAGGCGTTCTCCCTGCCCTCCGCGCACGCCCGGCACAGGCCGCAGCCCCACGGGCCGTACACCGCCACCTCGTCGCCCTCGGCCACCCCGGTGACCCCGCTGCCCAGGGCCGCCACGGTGCCGACACCTTCGTGCCCGAGCGTCATCGGCAGGGGATAGGGGAACTGTTCCTCCGGCCAGCCCATGACCGCCAGGTCCGAATGGCACAGCCCCGCGGCCGTCACCTTCAGCAGCACCTGGCCCGGGCCCGGCTCGGGCACCGGAACCTCGACGACCTCGGGGGCGCTGCCCACCGTCCGGTACTGGACCGCCTTCATCATGTGAACTCCTTGTCCGGGGCGGGTACTTCGTCGGCCTCGGTGGCCGTGGGCGACTTCCGGCGGCGCAGGACCGCCGGCAGAGCGATCCGCCCACCCGTGAGAACGAGCGCGACGATGAGAACGGAACCGGTGAACAGGCTCGCGGCCCACTGCGCGCTGGTGGCGAGACCCAGCCCGGTGATGCCGGTGCCGAGCAGCAGCACCGCGATCACCGTCCCCCAGGCGTTGAAGCGGCCCGCACGCAACTGGGTCGCCCCGACGAAGGCCGCCGCGTAGGCCGACAGCAGATACGGGGTGCCCGCGCTTGGCGATCCGGACCCCACCGAGGACGCGAAGACGACCCCGGCGAACCCCGAGAGCAGCGCGGACGTCACCAGGGTCAGGAAGCGCAGCCGGTTGGTGCGCACCCCCTGCAGGCGTGCCGCGTCGGCGTTGAAGCCGGTCGCGTACAACCGGCGCCCGGTCGCGGTGTGTTCCAGCAGGAACCAGATGGCCGTCGCGGCGAGGAGCAGGTACAGCACCGGCAGGGTGATGCCGCCCGCGTCCAGCTGCGCGATGTCCGCGAACGGCTTGGCCAGCAGCTGGACCCCGGTGATGGAGCTGTCGTTGGTGACCATCGTGATCAGGGACTGGATCAGGGCGCCGGTGGCCAGGGTGGCGATGAACGAGTCGACCCGCAGCACCACCACCACGACTCCGTTGACCACCCCGACCACCAGCGCGGCGGCCATCGCCAGGGCGATCGCGGTGCCCGGGCCGAGGTGCGTGGAGACCAGGAAGTGTGCGGTCAGCACACTCGTGAGGGACATGGTGTAGGCGACCGACAGGTCGAAGACCCGTGCGGCCAGCGGGAGTACGACGCTGAGCGCCACCAGGCCGGCCACCGCGTTGCCGTTCAGGACCTGCTTGACCGTGGTCACGGTCGGGAACGTGTCCGGCGCCCACACGGAGAAGAGGACGACGATCAGCAGCCACACGTAGACGGCGCCGACGGTGCGGAACGACAGGGTTGCCGCCGCCCGTCGGCCAAGGGCGCCCGGGGTCCGTACGCCGGATGCCGCGGGCACCTCTGTTCCGCTCGGCCGGAGCTCGGCGGCCCGGGTCGGGGTGGATGTCATCTCACTCGGTTCCTTCCATGGCGTGGACCAGCGCGGGCTCGGTGATGTCCTGGCCGCTGATCTCCCGTACGACCCGGCCGTCCCGTACCACCAGGACCCGGGTGCACAGCGCGAGCAGGTCCTCGGTGTCGGACGAGGACACGATCACGCCCATCCCGTCGTCGGCCTGACGCTCGATCAGGTCGTACAGCTGCAGACGGGTCGCGATGTCGACGCCCGCCGTGGGCTCGCACAGCACCAGGACCGGCGGCTGCTGGGCCAGGCAGCGGGCCATGACGACCTTCTGCTGGTTGCCGCCGCTCAGCGTGGTGATCCGGGCGCCGTGCCCGGCCGTGCGCACTCCGACCCGACGGATCCAGTCCTCGGCGAGTGAGGACTCGCGGCGCCGGTGCAGTTGCCCGGCCCGGGCGCGGAGCCGGTCGAGCAGGGGGAGGGTGAGGTTCTCGCCGACCGAGAAGTCACCGATCACGCCCTCACCGGCCCGGTCCGCGGGAACGAGGGGGATGCCGAGCCGCCCGGCGTCCCTCGCGTCGACCCAGCGCGGGGAGCGCTCCGGCACCCGCACCTGGCCGCGCACGGGTCCGCCGTACGCCCCGCACACCGCGTACGGCACGAGCTCGTGGCCCGAGCCGACCAGACCGGTGATGCCAAGGCGCTCGCCCCGGGCCAGGGTGAAGCCGACGCCGTTCAGGGAGCCGGCCGACAGTTCGCGGACCTCCAGCACGGCCTCGGCGGGAGCGGAGACGGACCTGGGCCGGTGCTCGGCCTCCGTCTCCTCGCCCGCCATCAGCTCCGCCAGCGAGCGAGGAGTGAGGTCGGCGACCCGGCGGGTGGCGATGCGGCGGCCGCCGCGGATCACGGTGACCCGGTCGGCGAGGGCGAAGATCTCGTCCATGCGGTGCGAGACGTACAGGACGCTGGCACCGGAGTCGCGGACCTCCCGCACGATGTCGAAGAGCCGGGCCACCTCCCCGGGCGGCAGCACCGCGGTCGGCTCGTCGAGCACCAGGACGCCGCGCCGGCCCTCCCAGCCCTGCAGCGCGGCGGCGATGGCCACCACCGCGCGCTGGACGGGGGTGGCGGCCGACAGGGGACGGCGTACGTCGATGCCGAGGCCGAAGCGTTCGACCAGGGCCGCCGTACGGCGTTCCATCTCCGGCCAGCGGATGTTGCCGAAGGCCGTGCGGGCGAAGCCGCGGCTGAGCGCGAGGTTGTCCGTGGCGCTCAACTCGCCCACCAGGCCCAGCTCCTGGTGGACGAAGCGCAGCCGGTCGTGCCGGGAGCCGGAGACCTGGCCCAGGTCGAACGGCTCGCCGTCGAGTTCGGCGGCCGCTCCCGGGTCGGCGTGGTGATATCCGGCGAGGACCTTGATGAGGGTGGACTTGCCGGAACCGTTGGGCCCCATCAGCGCGTGGATCTCGCCGTGGGCGATGTCGAGGTCGACGTCCTTCAGTGCCTGGGTCGCGCCGAACCGCTTCGACAGTCCGGACACCCGCAGCACGGGTCGGTCGGTCTCCTGCGCCCCGGCCGACCCGAGCGATGTTTCAGCGTGCACGATTGCTCCTCCGGCGCTCAGCTCAGACCCCAGAGCGCCTTGAACTGCGCCTGGTAGTCCTCGACGAGCGGGAAGTCACCGTCGGCGGACGGAAGGTTGTCCTTGCCGGTGATCAGCATGTTGGGCAGTACCGCCTCCTGGTCCACCGCCATGGACTGGCCGGTGAAGTGGCGGGCCAGCGCGTCGACCTGGAGCCAGGCGGCCTCGTGGGAGTTGAGGGCCATGGCGGCGTCGCTGAGGCCCCCCTCGATGTACTGGTAGTTCTGCGCGTCCCCGACGTTGACCGCGATGTGCTTGCCGGTGATGCCGGCGGTCTTCAGCGCGGCCGGCACGCCCACGTTGAGCAGGCCCAGCGAGAAGACGATGTGGGTCACCTTCGGGTGCGAGCGGACGTACGACACCACCCGGTCCGGCATGTCCTTGCCGATCGCGGTGATCGGCACGTCGACGGTGTCCAGCGCGCAGCCCTCGCACCACTGCTTGTACTTGGCGGCGAAGGTGTCCTTGACCGGCTTGAGGATGGTGTAGGCGGGCAGGTCGAAGTAGACGGTGTCGGCCTTGGCGCCGCTGTCCGAGACCACCCACGAGGCGAGCATCTCGCCCTGGACGGCGACGTCCTTCGGCCCGTTCTTCAGCAGGGAGATGCCGTCGCCCGCCACGTCGTCGGCGTTCGACTGGACGACCGGGATCCCGGCCTGCTTCAGCTGTGCGAGCTGCTTGGCGTACACCGCGCGCGGGAATCCGGAGGCGACGACGGCGTCCGGCTTGTCGCGCAGTGCCTGCTCGTAGGCGGCCTGGACGGACTCCGGTGTGCCCTGCGTGGCGATCTGCTTGACGTCCCAGCCGAGTTCCTTCGCCCCGGCGGTGAAGAAGTCGGCCAGGTCCTTGCAGGACTGCACACCGCACAGGATGAAGTCGATCTTCTTGCCCGTGGGGATCTTCTTGCCCACCGGTTCGGTGACGGGGATCTGGCTCGGGCGGGCCGAGTACTTCGTCATGGCCGCACGGGCCGCCGTCAGCCCGGCGGAGTCGGCACCCGCCGCCTGGGCGGTGTCAGCCGTCGGAGTGGTGTCGGTGCCGCACGCGGCCAGGGTGAGCAGGGCGGTGACGGGGACGATCGCGGTGAGCGCGCGACGGAGTGCGCGTCCGGGTCTGGGACTCATCGTTGAGTACTCCCGTGGTGTGGGCCTGCGCTGCTGCGGCCCGCGTCGCTTCGGCGTTCGCGGCGGCCGGCTCTGTCAGGCGGGATCCGTTGCCGCCCGGGCCGGGGCGGCACGCATGGGTGATCGAAAGGGCTGCGTGGATCGCCGTCGTGGGGTACGGCGCGGGCCGTCGGGGTGACCGGGCGGCGCTGTGGCCGGGGGAGGCCGGAATGCTGCCCCTGGCCGCTTAGAAACTTTTGAGGCACTACAGCCTCGGATGCGACGGAGTGTGACACGCCTCGACGGGCTTGGGGAGGGGTCGGTCATGACTATTTCAAGGCAGACGACGCTGATCCTGGACTTTCGGGGTGCGGTGATGCTCGCGGTGTTGCCCCGAGTGTTGCTCCAGGCCAGAACTGATAACTACACTCACTCTAAAGTTTCTGTCGGAGGAGTGAAGATGGACGATACGTCGGAGGCGGGCACCGCGCGGTGCCCCGGACCCAGCGTCCAGGACTATCTCGACCGGGACAGCCGGCCGGTCCCCAAGGCGCTGCGGCTCGACCACAACGACCACATCGGCAGCGAGGACATCGATGCCGACCGCTTCACCTCCCGCGCCTGGGCCGAACGCGAGATGGAACAGGTCTGGCGGCGCGTCTGGCAGTTCGCCTGCCTGGAGAGCGAGATCCCCGAGGTCGGCGACCACGAGATCTACGAGATCGGCGACGACTCACTGATCGTCGTGCGTACGGCACCCGAGGAGATCCGCGCGTTCGTCAACGTCTGTCTGCACCGCGGCCGCAAGCTGCGCACCAGCGGCGGCAACGTCGGCGAGTTCCGCTGCCCGTTCCACGGCTTCGCCTGGAACCTCGACGGCACCATGCAGAGCCCGCCCTGCGCCTGGGACTTCCCGCACGTCACCCCCGAGAAGTTCGCGCTGCCCGAGGCCCGGGTGGCCACCTGGCGCGGCTTCGTCTTCATCAACATGGACCCGTACGCCGAGTCCTTCGAGAGTTACCGCGGCACCTTCGACGACTACTACATCTGGCCGCTGGAGAACCGCTACAAGTCGCTGCACATCGCCAAGGTGCTGCCCTGCAACTGGAAGGTCGCCCAGGACGCGTTCATCGAGTCCTTCCACGTGATCGCCACGCACCCGCAGATGCTGCCGTGGCTGGCCGACGCCAACTCCCAGTACGACGTGATGGCGGACCAGCCGAACTGGAACCGGATGATCAACATCCAGGGCGCCCCGAGCCCTCACGTGGCCGACTCCGTCACGGAGGAGGACGTACTGGAGACGTTCTACGACTCCCGTGCGTTCTACGCGGCGGCCCAGGGCAGGGACCTGGTGATGCAGGAGGGGGACGAACTGCCCTCGATCCCTCCCGGCGGCACCGCCCGCCAGGTCCTCGCCCAGCGGATGCGCGACCAGTTGGCGGCAACCTCGCACCAGGACTTCTCGCAGACCGCGGACACCGAGCTGCTGGACGCCATCAACTATCTGCTGTTCCCCAACTTCAACCCCTGGGGCGGCGCCAAGTCCAACATCATCTACCGGTTCCGGCCCAACGGCCTCGACCCCGACTCCTGCACCGCGGAGATCATCTTCATGTCGGCCCCGAAGAACCCCGACGAGATGCCGCCCCCGGTCAGGATCCGCTGGGTGCCGGAGGACATGCTCTTCGCGGACATCCCCGAACTCGGCGTGCTCGGACCGGTCTTCGACCAGGACTGCGAGAACCTGCCCTATGTCCAGCAGGGACTGAAGGCGATGCGCAAGCCGGGCATCACGCTGTCCAACTACCAGGAGAGCCGCATCCGCCACTTCAACCAGACGCTCGACCAGTGGATGAACAAGTGACCCACAGGGTGGCGGTCAGGCCCTCGGACGTCGAGATCGAAGTCCGCGACGGTGAGGACCTGTTCAGCGCCGCCCAGCGGCTCGGCTACCGCTGGCCCACCGTCTGCGGCGGCAAGGGCACCTGCCGCACCTGCTTCGTCCAGGTCGAGGAGGGCGCCGAGAACTGTTCCCCCGTGGGCCCGCTGGAGCGCGAGGGCATCGAGGCCCTGCGCAGGCCGGTGGACGGCCTGACCCGGCTCGCCTGCCGGCTCCGGGTCGAGGGCCCGGTGACCGTGACCAAACGCGGCGTGCGCCGCCGACCGCAGGAGTGAGCCGTGAGCCCCAAGCAAGTGACCCATCCGCTGACCGGGCAGGTGTACCGGCTCACCGAGGACGGGCTGGTCGAGGTGACCGACCCCAGAACCGGAGCCCGCGGCATCTTCGACTTCCAGGCCCGCTGGCAGTCGGGCGAACTGCGCCACGCCGACCTCCAGATGGCCGGCTGGGTGGGCCGTCTCGCCCAGCGGCGCACCACTCACGAGCCCGAGGCGTGAGCCCGTGACACCCCGCACCACCCGGGTGGTCTGCCTGGTGCGCCGCCCCGAGGGGGAACCGACCCCCGGCGACTTCGCCGTCGAGGAGCGCCCGCTGGCGCCGCTCGGCGAAGGCCAACTGCTCGTCCGCAACCTCTACATGAGCGTCGACCCGTCGATGCGCGGGCGGCTGGAGAGCACCGAGAAGCACTACACCCACAACTTCACCCCCGGCTCACCCCTGGACGGCCGGGCCCTCGGGGTCGTGGAGGAGAGCCGCTGCCCCGCTGTGCCGCCCGGCACGTTCGTACGCCATCAACTCGGCTGGCGGGAGTGGGCCGTTCTCGACCCGTCGGACACCGACGCGGCCGGGCGCATCGACCCGCGCCTCGCACCGCTGCCCACCTGGCTGGGGCTGCTCGGGCAGACCGGCTTCACCGCCTACGTCGGACTGGCGCGGATCGCCGAAGTGCGCCCCGGCGACACGGTCCTCGTGTCGGCGGCGGCCGGGGCGGTGGGCACCGCCGCCGGCCAGTTCGCCCGTCTGCTGGGCGCCGAACGCGTCATCGGGACCGCCGGAGGACCGGACAAGTGCGCCCTGCTGGTCAAGGAGTTCGGCTACGACGCCGCCGCGGACTACCGCGCCGAGCCGGTGCGCGACGCGCTCGCCCGGCTGGCACCCGACGGCATCGACGTCTACTTCGACAACGTCGGCGGGGAGCAACTCGCCGCCGCCCTGCACGCGTTGCGGACGGGGGGCCGGGTCGCGCTGTGCGGCATGATGTCGCAGTTCGGTGGCGAGCGGCGGTCCGCCGACATCAACCAGTTGATCCAGGCCGTCCTCAAACGGCTCACCCTGCGGGGCTTCATCGTGCGCGACCATGACGACCTGCGGCCGGAGTTCGAGACCCGCGTCGCCGACTGGCTGCGTACGGGCCGGATCACCGCCCGCGAGACCGTGGTGGACGGTCTGGAGAACGCGGCGGGGGCACTGCTGTCCCTGCTGGCCGGTGGCAACGTCGGCAAGATGCTGGTGCGGCTGGCCGACGATCCGTACCACCGCGCATAGTTCAGGGGGCGTTGGCCGCGCGGCCAACGCCCCCAGGCATGCCCCCTATGCCTACCGCATGGAGCGACTCGCCCCGATGCTGAAGACCTCCATGGAGACACCCACCCGTGTCAGCCCTGTCGTGGCCGCGCGGAACTCCTTGATGTGCGCGGTGGTGAAGTGCTCGTCGAGGGCCTGCTGGGACGCCCACCGTTCGTACACCCGGATCCGGCGTTCGTCGGACGGGTCCGCCGTCATGGCGTAGTCCAGGCAGCCGGGTTCCGCCGCACGGGTGCGTCTGCCGACCTCGGCGAGGTGCCCCAGCATGGTGTCCCGGTCCGCCGGCTCGTAGTCCATCCAGCCGGCGACGATGATTTCCTCTGCCACGGTGGTCCTTTCCGTACTCACGCCCATGGGCCCGCCGCCCTCGGTCAGGAGGGAACGACGGGCCCGTGGGCCGTTCAGATGCCGAGTGCCGCCGGGACGCCGTCCACGGTGACCGTGCCCTTGGTGCCGTCGACCGTGATCACCATGCCGTCCCGCAGCCGCCGCGTACCGCCCTCGACGGAGATGACGGCCGGGATGCCCAGCTCCCGGCAGACCACGACGGCGTGGCTGTTGAGCGCGCCCACGTCCACCACGGCCGCCCCGGCGACCAGGAACAGCGGGGTCCAGGCCGCGTCGGTGATCGGCGCCACCAGCACCTCGCCCGGCTCCAGCGCCTCGCACGACGCCGGGTCGGTGACCACCCGCACCCGGCCGGTGTAAGTGCCCTGGCTGCCGCCGACGCCCGTCAGCACATCGCCTTCACCGACGGACGTGATTCCGTCCTCGCTGCGCCGCGGCCAGCCGTCGATCTCGGTCTGGGCGTCCTCGGCGACGAAGAACGGCGGTTCCAGCTCCCGCAGTCCGGCGTACTCCCGAAGCCGCTGTGCGATGACGGGGCCGAAGCGGCCCGGGTCGGCGACGTAGTCGTCGAGCTCGCTCTCCAGCAGCATCATCACGTCCTCGGGCTCGGCGAAGAGCCCCGCCCCGACCCCGCGGCGGCCCAGTTCCCGTACCGCCATCCGGATCTCGTTGATGACGGTCACGCAGTTCGCCTTGGTCCGCTCGCGGGCCGGGATCCACACCTGGGAGGCGTGCATTCCGGCGTCGAACATCGGCTGTACGTCCTCCGGGAGGGCCGCCCGGATCTCCTTCGCCAGCTGCTCACGGTGCTCGGTGAGTCGGCGGTGGCGTGCGGCCGGGGAGTCGTCGTCCGGGCTGTGCCGGATGCGGTCGACGAGAGCCAGCACCTGGACCGGCGCCGCCTCCCAGGACAGCGCGTGGATGTCCCACTCGTTGGGGCCCCGGTCGCCGGACGCGGCCAGGAACTCCTCGAAGGAGTCACGGAACGCCTTCACGTCCCCGCTCGCCCCGTCGAGCGCCCGCTCCACCGCGGCCGTACCCCGGTCGAACAGCGCGGTCAGCTCGGCCGAGGCCACCACCTGGCGGGACAGCGCCCACAGCCCGGTGGAGGGGGAGGCCGAGTCGACGTCACCGAGACCGCCGATGAGGTCCAGCATGGCGCCGGGCCGGTCCAGGCTCGCGCACAGCGGACCGAGGATGGCCGGTCCGACGGACGCCGGCAGCGAGGACTCGACGTGCCGCTGGAAGGTGGTCTCCACCTCGCCGAGGAGCGAGCGGGCGTGTGCCACGAGTTCCGCGGCGGACAACTGCGCGAGGTCGGGCCGCTCGCGGCGGATCCGGCGCAGCCGTTCCTGGTCGGCGTCGGCCTCGGGGAAGCCGGACTGTCCCAGCATCCGCTGCACCGTCGCCCCGGCCTTGGCCGTCAGTTCCGCGTCCTCGTCCTCCGGATGCGCCACGTACACAGGGGTGTCGGAGCGCTGGCCGACGAAGGCCGTGTCGATCTGGTCCGCCGTCTGCCCCATCCGGATGCCGAACAGCCGCATGTGGGAGAGGTTGAGGTAGAAGTAGCCGCCGAACATTCCGGCGAACGGCGGCCAGGGACCGGCCACTTCCTCCTCGCGGTAGATGCCGAACCCGACGAAGCCGCGGCGCCAGCCCTGCAGCCCGCGTCCCCACACCAGGGTCCAGCCCAGGGGGCTGGCCGGCTCCGGCAGGGTCTCGCCCGCGTTGGCGCGGGTGTAGTGGGGCAGCCGCTCACTGCGCCGCCCGTCCGTGATCCAGCTCTTCATGCCGAGGATCTCCCGCTGTCCGTGTCCGTACCGGTCTCTACCACTGCGCCGTTCCGCCGTCCACGCTGATCAGCGTGCCCGTGATGCCCGCGCCGGCGTCGCTCGCTAGGAGCGAGGCGACCGCGGCCACCTGCTCCACGGTGGTGATCTGCTTGGTGGCGGCGTGCTCGGCGAAGCGGCCCAGCCATTCCTCGTACGAGATGCCCTCGGCCTCGGCAGCGGCCGGACCGGCGGCCCGCATCAGGTCGGTGTCGACGGCGCCGGGGCAGATGGCGTTGCAGGTGATGCCCTGGGTGCCGTACTCGAAGGCGGTCGCCTTGGTCAGGCCGTGGATGGCGTGCTTGTTGGTGATGTAGTGGCTGATCGCGGGCTTGTTGGCCTGCTTGCCCTCGACGGAGGAGATGTTGATGACGCGTCCCCAGCCGCCCGCCAGCATCTTCGGGAGCGCGCGGCGGGTGCCGTAGAAGTAGGCGTTGAGGTTCAGGTTGAGGGCGTCGTGCCAGGCCTCGTCGCTGAGCTCGTGGACGGGGGCGAAGCCCGAGGTGCCGCCGACGTTGTTGACCCAGATGTCGAGCCGGCCGAAGCGCTCGGCGGCGAAGTCCGCGAGGGCCTCGATCTCCGCCTGGCTGTTGGCGTCACAGGGGTGGAAGACCGCCCTGTCCCCGGCGTCCAGCTCCTCCAGGGCCTGCTTGCCCTTGAGCTCGCTGCGGCCGCTGATGACGACCGTTGCCCCCTGGGCCAGGAAGGCCTCGGCGATGGCGCGGCCGATACTGCGTGTGCTGCCCGTGATCACCGCGACACGTCCGTCGAGGCTGCCCGTAGCCACCATGTTGTTCTCCTGCGAGGGTTGTCGGTACGTCACTTGGCGGCTCTGTCGGCCAGGTGTCCGTGAACGGTGCGGTGGAAGTGCTGGAGGCCGGGCTCGTTGCGTCCGAAGACGAAGTCGGTCCCGTTCAGGGCGGCGAGCCCCTGCTGCACTCCGTAGGTGGTCGCGTAGTCCTCGTCGCGGACCACCTCGTAGAACCATTCGCCGAACTTGTCGGCGGCGTGCCGCTCCTCCTCGGTCACCGCGGGGTCGCGCAGCAGGATGATCTGCTGGGTCACCGACTCGGTGGCCGTCCGGGGGAGCACCAGGGACACGGCGATCTTGTGACGCCAGCCGCCCGCGATCGCCAGACCGGGGTAGAGCCAGTAGATGGCTCCGACGCAGTCCCCGGGATCGCGCATGTCCGCGGGCAGCTCGGCCGCCTGCGCGATGGGACGCAGGGCCGGTGCGATGCGCTGGTGGGCGCCCCAGGTGTCGTGCGCCATCATGTTCGAGAGGTTGGTCTCGAACACCGTCTTCGGGTGCAGCGAGGCGAAGTGGTACGTCTCCAGGTATCCGTCGAGCGTGACCTTCCAGTTGGGACTGGTCAGCTCCTTGGTCGAGTAGTGGTGGCACTCCGCGAGGCGCAGCCCCTCCAGCAGCGGCTGCAGATCACCGAGCCAGGCGTCGAGGTCGGGCTCGGCCGCCGGGTCCAGGGAGACGAAGACGATCCCGGCGCGCTCCCCGGCCGGGAGCCGTACGAGACCGCGCCCGGCGCGGGGCACCTCGCCGAAGGTCTTCTCGGCGTACACGCCCCGCAGTTCACCGGCCAGGTCGTAGGACCAGGAGTGATAGGGGCAGGTCAGCCGCTTGGAGACCCCGCAACCCGGCTCGATCAGCTTGGCCCCGCGGTGCCGGCAGGCGTTGATCATCGCGTGTACGGTGCCCTGCCGGTCCCGGGTGATCAGCACCGGCACACCGAGCACGTCGACTGCCTTGTAGGTGTTCGGTCCGGGGAGTTCGGCGGACATGGCGAGCGGCAGCGGGACGCTCCGGTGAACGGCGTCCATCTCCCGCTGCCAGCGGTCGGCGTCGAGGTAGTTGGCGACGGGCTCCGTCCACTGGCCGTCCGCCTCGTGCGTCGTGTTGTTGCGGTAGTGCTCCAGCACGCGCTCGACGAGTTCGGCGGCTTCCTGCCGCATCGCCACGGCGGCGGCATCGGTGGACCGGTCCTGGCTGATCCACGAGGAGTACTCGGGCGCCGGGGGCGGCCGGCGATCGGCGCCTGCTTCCCGGATCTCCGGTGAACTGGTCTGGACCACGATGTCCTCACAATCCTCTCAGCCGCGAGCCGGCGAGGGGTTTCGGGTGCGGCGGCCGGGCTGTGAGCGATACGACAACAGGGGTTAGTGTTGTCTGTCAATAGAAAGTACGTAAGTTGCCGCCGGGATGCCCTGCAGGTCGCATCGCCTTCGTCCGGGGCAAAGGTCCACAACAGGTCCGGAACTTTCTAGGGAACGGCTCCAGTCGTCCGTGCTTGGAGGTGTGCGGAGTGGCCGACGGCATGCCCCGGGTGGTGGCGCGCATGACCGCGCCGTTCGAGGCCGGTGTTGTCGTACGCGACCTGGAGTTGATGCGGCGCTTCTACGGCGACGTGCTCGGCTGCCTCGAAGTCCACCGCTCCCGCATCCCGGCCTCCATCGGCGTCCCGGCCGGACTGGGCGGTGAACTGCTCGTCGTCTGGTTGCAGGTGCCCTCCGGCGGCCGTGTCAAGCTGATCCGCGCCCAACCGGCCCCGGCGCCCGCACCGTTGGCCGTGCCGCTGACCGCCCGTCGTGGCCTGGCGTATCTCACCTTCCGCGTCGACGACATGGACCCGGTCGTGACGGCTCTGGCGATTGCAGGTGCCCGGCCGCTGTCGGACCCCGTGGTCGTCCGGGCGCGCGGTCGCAGAATCAGCTTCTGGGCCGACCCGGAAGGCAATGTGCTCGAACTGGTCGACGAGCGCGGGGGTGATCCGGAGCCTGGTCGGCCCGAGGCATAGTAATTAGAGAATCTCTCCAGTAACGTGCCCGCTGCTGGTTACTGTAGTCCGGCACAACAAAGTCCGATTGCCGGCAACACCTCGCTCGGGGCGAAGGGGCGGACGATGGCTCAGAGGGCATCGAAGAAGTCGGCCGATCCGGCCGCGAACCACACATCCGCGCAGGTCGTCAGGGATCTGCACGAGCGCATGGTGCGCATCCGGCTGTTCGAGACCGAGGCGGGAAAGCTCATGGAGGCCGGCAAGCTGCCCGGCTTCCTGCACCTCTACGTCGGTCAGGAAGCCGTGGCCGCGGGAGTGATGGCGGCCCTGCGCGACGACGACCAGATCACCTCCACCCACCGCGGCCACGGGCACGCCGTCGCCAAGGGCGTCAGCTTCCGGCACATGTACGCCGAGTTGTACGGCCGGGTCACCGGTGCCTGCCTCGGCCGCGGCGGAAGCATGCACATCAACGACGTCTCCCTCGGCATGCTGGGCGCCAACGGCATCGTCGGCGCCGGCATCCCCATCGCCGTCGGAGCCGCCTTCGCCGCCCGCTACAAGGGCGAGGACAGCGTCGCCGTGAGCTTCTTCGGCGACGGCGCCACCAATATCGGCAGCTTCCACGAGGCCGCCAACATGGCCGCGATCCTGCGCCTGCCGGTGCTGTTCGTCTGCGAGAACAACGGCTACGCCGAGTTCACCCCGCAGTCGAAGCACATGCTGATCACCGACGTCGCCGAGCGGGCCGCGGCCTACGGCATGCCCAGCGTGATCGTCGACGGCATGGACGCGGTCGCCGTCCACCGCGCCACGGTCGAGGCCGTCGAACGCGCCCGGGCGGGCGAGGGCCCCATGTTCATCGAGGCCAAGACCTACCGCTACTACGACCACCAGGGCGTCAAGGGACTGCGCCACCCCTACCGCTCGCAGGAGGAGGTCGAGGAGTGGAAGGCCCGCGACGCGATCGACCTGCTGGAGGCGCGGGCCGTCGCCGACGGCACCGCCACCCGCGCCGAGCTGGACGACACCTGGCAGCGCACCCGCGACGAGATCGCCGAGGCCATCGCCTACGCCGAGGCAAGCCCGCTGCCCGACACCGCCGACCTGCTGCTCAACGTCTACTCGGGATGACCGCCATGACCACGATCACCGAAGCGCCGGCCCTCGCCCCGAGCGGCACGGCCCGCAAGCTCAGCTACGTCAAGGCCTTCAACGAAGGACTCGCCCAGGTCATGCGCGAGGACGAGAACGTCTTCGTCGCCGGTGAGGACGTGGCCGGATACGGCGGCGTCTTCCGCATGTTCGACAACCTGCTCGACGAGTTCGGCCCCCGCCGCATGATCGACACCCCGATCTCCGAGGCCGCACTCGTCGGCCTCGGAGTGGGCGCCGCCGCCCGGGGCCTGCGCCCCGTCGTCGACCTGATGTTCATGGACTTCATCGGCGTCTGCCTGGACCAGATCGTCAACCAGGCCGCCAAGATGAAGTACATGTTCGGCGGCGCCGTCTCGGTGCCGCTCACCATCACCACCGCCTCCGGCGCCGGCCTCGGCGCCGCCGCCCAGCACAGCCAGAGCCTGGAGGCCTGGCTCACGCACGTCCCCGGCCTGAAGGTCGTCATGCCGTGCGACGCCTACACCGCCAAGGGCCTGACCGTCTCCGCGATCCGGGACGACAACCCCGTCGTCGTGATGCTCAACAAGGTGCTCCTCGGCAGTACGAGCGAGGTGCCCGAGGAGATCTACGGCATTCCGCTGGGCCAGGCGCACACCGCGCGGCAGGGCTCCGACGTCACCGTCATCGCCCTGGGCCGTATGGTGGGCGAGGCTCTCGCGGCAGCCGACGAGCTCGCCGCCGAGGGAGTGGAGATCGAGGTGATCGACCCACGCACCGTGCAACCCCTCGACACCGAGACCATGTTCGCCTCCGTCCGGCGCACCAACCGGGTCCTCGTGGTCCACGAGGCGGTCACCTTCGGCGGACTCGGCGCGGAGATCGCCGCCCAGATCCAGGACGCGGCCTTCGACTACCTCGACGCACCGGTCCTGCGCATCGGCGCGCCCTTCTCCCCGGTGCCGTTCTCGCCGGTGCTGGAGAAGGCCTACGTACCCGACCGCGCCCGCATCGCGCAGGGCTGCCGCCGTCTCCTCGAAAGGGCGTGACCGACATGGCCGTCGAGGTTCTGCTGCCGAAGATCGGCCTGACCATGCAGGAGGGCACGATCGACGAGTGGCTCGTGCCGACCGGCGCCGCCGTCTCGGAGGGCGACGCGCTGCTCCGGCTGGCCACCGACAAGGTCGACGTGGACGTCGAGGCGGAGGCCGGGGGACTGTTCCACCCCGTTGTCGCCGCCGGGGCGACGGTTCCGGCCGGGGCGCTCATCGGCTGGCTGCTGGCCGAGGGGGAGCAGCCGCCGACGCCGACGGGGTCCGCCGGCGCGGACGCGGGGCCCGCGGCGACGTCGCCGTCCGGAGTCGCCGTAATGCCCTCGGCGCCGTCACCCAACGGCATGGCGGCAATCAACGGAACCGGCGGCAGACTCCTCGCCTCGCCGAACGCCCGCCGCGTGGCGGCCGAGGCGCACGTCGGCCTCACCGCCGTACACGGCACCGGGCCGGGCGGCCGGATCGTCTCCGAGGACGTGGAGGAGTATCTCCTCACCGCGGCGGCCGCCCCGGCCCCGGTGGAACCACGGTCGGACGATCATCAGGTCATGCCCGTGTCGCCGCTGGTCCGTAGGCTGGCGAAAGAACGGGGCATCGACCTCACCGACGTACGCGGCACGGGCCCCGGCGGCCGGATCCGCCGGGCCGACCTCGATACGGTCATCCCGGCGCCCGCACCGGTGGCCCGGAGCGTGTCGGCCGGCGCACCGCGGCCCGGGGACGTCCTCCCGCTGACCGGGATGCGCGGCACCATCGCCCGCCGGATGCACGCCAGCCTCCAGGAGATGGCCCAGCTGACGCACGGCTACGAGGTGCGGATGGACGCCGTCGTGGCCCTGCGGGACCAGCTCAAGCAGGAGTGGGCGGACGGCGACCTGCCCGTGCCCAGCCTGGGTGACTTCCTGATGAAGGCCGCCGCCCTGGCCCTGCGGGACCACCCGCTGCTCAACGCGGGGGTGTTCGAGGACGGTATCCACCTGTTCGAGGACATCCACCTGGGGTTCGCGGTCGCCGTGCCGAACGGCCTGCTCGTTCCCGTGATCCAGGACGCGGCGGACCTGTCACTGCCCGAAATGGCGCGCCGTTCCAGGGAGTTGGCGGAGAACGCCCGCGTCGGCCGGATCTCCCCGGCACAGTTGGAGGGCGCCACCTTCACCGTCACCTCACTGGGCGGGTACGGCGTCGACTTCTTCACCCCGGTGATCAACCCCGGCAACGTGGCCATCCTCGGAGTGGGCAGGCTCAGGGACGGGGTCGAGTGGATCGACGACCAGCCGAGGCGGACGCGCGTGCTCACCCTGAGCCTCACCTTCGACCACCGTGCCGTCGACGGGGCCCCGGCGGCCGAGTACCTGCGTACGGTCGGTGAACTGCTGCGCAAGCCACTTCGGTTGCTGGTCTGACGTGGTCGCCGGGCCGTGCGCCCGTCTGCCGCTCACCGTCAGGTCGGCAGGCGTGGCATCCACTGAGCGGGAGCGGCCGGTATACGGCCCGCGCTCCCTCCGCACCGTTCCACCCGCGGAGCGCTCAGCCCTCCGCCACCGGATCGGCGATCCGCTCCGCGAGGCGGCCCACCTCGCGGAGAAAGGATCGGTGTCCCAGGGAGCGGTACGCCTCGTCCCCCCGGGCCTGTGAGACCGCCGCGGTCTCCAGCAGCGCCAGCACACCCAGGCCGATCACCGCCGCCTCCGCGTCCGTGACCGGCCCGCTGGCCGTGCGGACCAGCCGCACCAGTTCCTCCAGCAGCTGCGTGCGGACCTCGTGGCGCAGCGCCTCCGCCTCCTGGCTCATGCCGGCCGAGGACACGAAGAAGACGGTTGCGGCGGAGCGGTGTTCGCCCAGCCAGGCCACCAGCGCCGTGACGTCCGGGCCGATGTCCGCGCCCGGGGCATGGGCCTCCGCGAGCGTCTCCACCTGCTCACGCAGTGCCGCGGCGAACACCCGCATGCCCTCCACCAGGACCTGGTCCTTGGAGGAGAAGTGGTAGTACACCGCCGCCGACGTCATCTCCGCCCGCGCGGCGATGTCGGCCACCGTCACCTCGTCCGGAGGCTGGGTCGCGAACAGCTCCGTGGCCGCCTCGATCACCCACTGCCTGCGCGACGGGCGGTGAGCGGCGCGGGTTCCGGATGTAGTCATGGTGTCAAGTATGCCGTGATCTCCGGGTGGCCGTACCGCGCAGACACCAGGAATTACGGTCCCGACCAGGCAGAGTTACTGGATAACATGGTCAGTACCGCCGGGCGTACAGGGACCGGGACACGGGAAGTCGGCAGGGAGCAGCATGGCCACGAAGCAGAACGGCAAGCAACCGGCCCACCGTCCCTCGCGGCGGCAGCACATCATCGCGGCCGCGGTCAGGGTGTTCGGGCGCAACGGCTTCGCCGAGACCAGCGTGCAGGACATCGCGGACGAGGCCCAGGTGGTGCCCACGGCCGTCTACTACCACTTCGCCGGCAAGGAGGAACTGCTGGAACTGTCCATGCGGCGCGTCTTCGACCAGCTGAACGCGGTCGTGGAGGCGGCCCGGCCGGAGTCCGAGCCGGGTGACGCCGAGGGCCTGGTGCGGGTCATCGACGCCGTGTGGGAGTGGGTGGAGAAGAACCCGGACGAGGCCCGCCTCTACCAGGTCCAGGTCGCCTCCGCCAACGGCAACCTCAAGGCGCTGCGAGACGAGTTCGAGCAGCGGCACATCCAGCGGGCGTACGACTATCTGCCGGACGGCACCACCCGCAACCCGCGGGCGGCCAAGTCACGGCACGCGTCGCAGGCCCTCGCCGTGCGCACACTGATCAGTACGACCATCCTCGTCACCGCGCTGCGGGCGGAGGGCGGGCCGCTGTCCGCGCTGCCGTCCCGGTCCGTGCAGGAGGCCGTCAGGGCCCTGGCGCTGCGCATCGTCGCGGCCGACCGGGGGAGCGCGGCCGCCCCGGCCTGAGACCGCCCTCGGGCATGTCCCGTCACCGGGGCGACAACGCGCGGACCTGGTTCACCGGGTCAGACCGTCAGCACCGAACAGGCGCTGATCCCGGGCGCGCCGTACACGTGGGTGAAGCCCACCCGGGGACCACCGGGCACCTGCACCCCCGGCGCGCGGCCCTGCAGCTGCCGTACGACCTCGTGGAACTGGCGCAGCCCGGAAGCGCCCACCGGCTCGCCCCCCGCCAGGCAGCCGCCGTCGGTGTTGACCGGGATCCGGCCGGTGGGGTCGGTGGCACCCGAGGCCAGCACCTCCGGCTGCTCGCCGTGCCCGCACAGCCCGGTCTCCGCCAGGTGGACCAGCTCGGAGCCGCTGTCGGTGTCCTGCAACTGCGCGACCTGGACGTCCGAGGGCCTGAGGCCCGCACCGCGGAAGACGGCCTCGGCCGCGTCCACGCTGGGGCTGCGGTGCGGTCCCGGCGGCAGCCAGGGAGCGAACACCTCGAACGAGCCGAACCGTCGGGTCCGGAAGGCCAACGAGGCCAGCTTCACGGGCCGTTCGCACAGGTCGAAGGCGCGGTCGCCGCGGGCGAGGACCAGCGCCGCCGCGCCCTGGCCCGGAGAGCAGAACATGTACTGGGTGAGCGGCGGGCTGACCTCGGCGGAGTCGAGGATCTCCGCCTCCGTCAGCTCCTTGCGCCGCCAGGCCAGGGGGTGACGGGAGCCGTTGCGGAAGGCGCGCGCCGCCACCGCCGCCAACGCCCGCTCGGGGATGCCGTGTTCGTGCAGATACCGCTGTGTCTTCAGGGCGAAGAACTGGGTCGTCAGCATCATCCCGGTCTCCGCGTACCAGTCGCCGAGCCCGTAACGGGCCGCGGAGACGTGGAACGCGCCCCGCTCGTGCTTGTCGAAGCCGACGGCGAGTCCCAGTGAGGCCTCGCCCGCCCGCAGCGCGTTGGCGACGGCCAGCACCGTCGAGGCACCGGTCGCGCAGCCGTTCTGCACATTGACGAACGGCACGCCGGTCAGCCCCAGACGACCCACCAGGGTGTCGGGCTTGCCGGACACGTCGGAGCCGCCGGCCGCATAACCGATGTCCGCCCAGGTGACGCCGGCGTCGGCCAGTGCCTCCCGTACGGCCCGTTCGGCCATGTCCATGCCGCTGACGGATTCGTCCCGGCCGAAGGGATGCATGCCGCATCCGACCACGTAGACCTCTGCGGAGCGGCTCATCCCTCGTCCTCGGCGTCGCAGCCGAAGGCGTAGGTCAGAACCTGGGTCCCGTCCTCGTCGAGATACGCCGGAATCGTGGTCAGCCGGACCGGCAGCCCGATCCTGATCCGCCGGCGGGCTATGTCGAGGCGCGCCTCGACCAGGACCTCCCCGAGGTCCACATAGCCGAGGGCGTACGGCCGGTGGCCCTCGGCCGGCGGCCGGTACGGCTCTCTGGGCGGGAACGCCTGGACCGTCCACGACCAGATCTCGCCGCTGTCCGGCAGTACGTGCGCGGCCATCGCCCCGTCCGAGCACCTGGGGCAGGAGTCCTGCCGGGGGAACACGACGGTGCGGCACCCGGTGCAGCGCGCCCCCACGAGGCGTGGCGGGTCCGCGCCGTCGAAAAGGCTCTCGTCGATGAGTCTGGTGGTCATGCCGCGCGCCTTCCTCCCTGCGACTTTTCCTGCGGTCACCGGTCGTTGTCTTCCGGCCGTCACCAGCCCAACAGCCCGGCGAGTCGTTCCCGGTGGTGTGCCGCGCCGCCCAGCAGCACGGCGTCGGACTGTGCTCGCCGGAAGTACAGGTGGGCGTCGTGCTCCCAGGTGAAGCCCATCCCGCCGTGCAGCTGGACGCACTCGGCGGCGACGAAGGTGAACGCCTCGCCGCACCAGGACTGGGCGACCGCCGCGGCCTCCGCGAGCGACTCGGGCGAACCGGCCGCCCGGACCGCCCTGACCACCGCTGACCGCGCGGACTCGACCTGGAGCAGCAGGTCCGCGCAGGTGTGCTTGACCGCCTGGAAGCTGCCGATCGCCCGGCCGAACTGCGTACGGTCCCGCACATGCGCCACCGTCATGTCCAGGGCCGCCTGCGCCCCGCCCAGTTGCTCGGCGGCCAGCGCCACGTAGGCCACGTCCAGGGCGCGGGTGACGACCTCCGTCCCCTCGCCCCCTGCGGTCAGCGCACGCGCCGGGGCTCCGCTGAAGGTGACCACGGCCTGACCCCGGCTCAGGTCGAGTGTGGGCACCCGGCGGACCGTCACGCCCGGCCCGCGCGGGTCGGCGAGGAAGAGGTCCACGCCGTCGGGGCCGGTGGCCGCGACCACCAGGGACTCGGCGTCGGCACCGTCGAGCACGAAAGGTGCGGTGCCGTCCAGGATCGGAGCGCTGCCCTGCCAGCTGACCGCGACCGGCACGGCCTCCGGGCGCCACACGCCGTCGGGCGCGGCCACGGCCAGTGCGTGCACGGTGCCTTCGGCCAGCTCCGCCAGCGGCGCCTCGGCCGTACCGCAGCCGGCCAGCACCTGCCCGGCCAACACGGTGGAGGACAGCAGCGGCACCGGGGCCAGCGTCCTGCCCAGTTCCTCGCAGACGACGGCGATCTCCGCCAGGCCACCGACGCCTCCCACCGCCTCCGGCAGCCCGAGGGCCGCGAGGCCCACCTGCCGGCCGAGTGTGTCCCAGAGGCCGGCGTCGATGCCGGGGGCGATCTCGTCGAGCCCGCGCACCGCCGCGATGCCGCCCGCGTCCGCGCACACGGACCGTACGGTCTCGCGCAGATCCTCGAGTTCGGCCTCCGAGGTGTCCGAGGCGTCCGAGGTCTCGTTCGTTCCGGCGGGGCCGGTCACGGTGATCGTCATGCCGGTGTCCCGTTCTCGTCGCGTCCGGTTTCTCGCTCTCTCCCGCGCAGCGCGCTGTGCGCTGCCGCCATCCGGGCGACCGGCACGCGGTGCGCGGAGCAGGAGACGTAGTCCACTCCGAGGTCGTCGCAGAACGCGATCGACTCGGGGTCCCCGCCGTGCTCACCGCACACGCCGAGCTTGATGTCCGGCCGCACACTCCTGGCTCGCTCCACGGCCAGGGCGATCAGCGCGCCGACGCCGTGCGGATCGAGCCGGGCGAACGGGCTCGCGGTGAGGAACCCGCGCTCCTGGTAGGAGGCGAGCACCTGACGTTCCACGTCGTCCCGGGAGAACCCGTAGGTGAGCTGGGTGAGGTCGTTGGTGCCGAAGGAGAAGAACTCGGCGTGTTCGGCGAGTTCGGCGGCCAGCAGAGCGGCACGCGGTGTCTCGATCATCGTGCCGAGCCGGTACGGCACCTGGACCCCGGTGCGGGCGGCCACCGTCTCGGCGGCACCGCGCACGAAGGCGGCGGCGGCCTGAAGTTCCTCCGGCAGGCTGACCAGCGGGATCATCACCTCCAGCCGGGGGCGGACGCCGGTGGCCGCGACCTCGACCCAGGCGGAGAAGAGGGCTTCCGCCTGCGCCGGGTACAGCCGTTCGTGCAGCAGCGCCAGGCGTACGCCGCGCAGCCCGAGCATGGGGTTGGCCTCGCGCAGCGACGCCGCCCGCTGCTCCGCCGCCGTGTCCCCGGCCTCGCCGGGAGCGGGCAGGAACTCGTGCAGGGGGGCGTCCAGCAGGCGCACGGTCACCGGGCGGTCCCCGACCGCGGCCAGCAGCGCCTTGAAGTCCTCGTGCTGCGCGTGCTCCAGGGCGAGCAGAGCCTCATCGCGCGCCGCCGGGTCCGCGGCCAGGATGACGCTGCGGATCAGCGGCAGCCGCTCGCCGAGGAACTGGTGCTCCGTACGGCACAGGCCCACACCTTCCGCGCCCAGGGCGACGGCGGTGTTCACCTCCGCAGCGGTGTCGGCGTTGACCCGCACCCCGAGCCGCCGCGAGTCGTCCGCCCACTCCAGCAGCGTGGACAGCTCCGGCGGCGGTCCGGCGACGCTGACGCTCAGCGTTCCGGCGTACACCGCGCCGGTACGGCCGTCGAGCGACACCGAGTCGCCCTCGCGCAGCACTCGCTCCCCGATCCGTACCGTGCCGGCCGCCCGGTCCACCCGCAGCCCCTCGACACCGCACACCGCGGGCTTGCCGGCACCCCGTGCCACCACGGCCGCGTGCGAGGCGATGCCGCCACTGCCGGTCAGCACCGCGGTGGCGGCCAGCATCCCGGGGACATCGGCGGGCGTGGTCTCGTGCATCACCAGGACGGCGTGCGCGCCTTCGGCGGCCAGTTCGAGGGCGCGTTCGCTGGACAGGGCGACCGTGCCGGTAGCGGCCCCCGGGGACGCGGGCAGCCCCCGTGCCAGAAGTTCCTCTTCGCCCGTCAACTTCAGCTGGGGATGCAGGAGTTCCTGTACCTGGGCGGGGCCGATCCGGCGTACCGCCGCGTGCTTGTCGAGGGCGCCGTCACGGACCAGGTCGACCGCCAGACACACCGAGGCACGCAGCGGCGGACGGCTCTGCGCCGAGGCGGCGAGCAGCGAGACCTCGCCGTCGCGTACCTCGAAGTCGGCGGACACCGGTGCGTGCAGATGACGTTCGAGGGTGAGCAGGGCGTGTTCCAGGAGCGCCGTGCCCTCCGCGAGCTTCTCCAGCGGTTCGCCGGTGTGCGGGGGCGGCGCGCTGCGGCGTACGCCCCGGAAGAACGAGCCCTGCGGCGAGAAGCGGCCGGTCTCGGGGTGCCGGCTGACCGCCGTGCCGTAGCCGGAGCGGTCGGCGGGACCGATGCGCAGCGCCTGGACGTGCAGGGCGATGCCCAGGTCGGCGGGGAGCTTCTGGGACTTGCGTGCTCTTCGGGCCCGCGGCGAGTCCCAGCGGGCGAGGAGTGCCCGGGCGGCCAGCGCGAGCTGTTCGGCCGGGTCGTCCGGGAAGGGCCGCCCGGTGTGTTGAGCGGTCAGGGAAAGCAGCGCCTCGACACGGGCGCGTGGCTCGGGGTTGTCGAGGAGGGCGTCGTCCAGCAGCGCGGCCGGTACGTCGAGGGCGTACTCGGCGATCATCCGCACCGTGGCCGCCCACACCTCGTCCAGGGCGTCCGCGCGACCGATGACGGTGCACAGGTCCCCGGCGCTGTCGGGGGTGACTCCGAGACAGGCGAGATCGGGCGGCAGCCCCGCGATGTCCTTCGGCGCGCTCGCCGACAGCCGCAGCAGCAGCGGTCTGGCGGAGTCGCCGATGCGGCGCCCGGACAACTGCTCGACGAGTTCGACGGCGGCACGGGCGGTGCCCTGCTCGCCCAGCGACACCGCGGCGCCCGCGGGCACCGTCAGTCCCGGCACCACTGTCAGTCCGAGGGCCACCAGCCGGTCCATCGCGACGCCGTGTGTGCCCAGCGCGTCCGCGTCCAGTCCACGGGTCCGCCCCTGGCCGTACGGCACCAGGGCGAGGCCGG
This sequence comes from Streptomyces sp. NPDC048420, assembly GCF_040651535.1. Lineage (NCBI taxonomy): Bacteria > Bacillati > Actinomycetota > Actinomycetes > Kitasatosporales > Streptomycetaceae > Streptomyces > Streptomyces sp. NPDC048420. Next base: position 4,027 of record NZ_JBEZKG010000011.1, on the reverse strand, counting down.
GGGCCTGTCGGCGCGCGTCGACGCCCGGAAGGCGGTCGGTGATGCTCACCCCTGGCTCCCTCGGACGAGCTGCTCCTCGCGGGCCTCGTCCTCGGCGCGGCTGATGCCCAGGACCAGCAGGAGTTCCTGGTGCAGCCGCATCCACACGGTGTGGTACGAGTCGCACAGAGGGGAGGCCAGCCACTGCTGTTCGCCGTCGTCGAACCGGTCCAGGGCCTCCTCCAGGCCGGTGAGGTACCGGCCGCTGTCCGCGAGCAGCCGCTCCAGCCTGCGCAGCACCGGCTGGATGGCCTCGTGCACGTCCTCCAGCATCTCGCGCACCTCGGCGTCGTAGACGCTGTCGCCGTGGTCGTTGACACTGCCGTCGGGGCGGCACTGCCAGGCCGTGCAGACCTCGCGGATCTTCCTGTTGACCGGCAGGAAGGCCTCGTAGACCGCGGTGATCTGCGCCTCCTGCCCGGAGCCTGCCGGGATGCGCAGCATCTGTGCGGCGGCCTGCTTGGCGGACTCGGTGGGCAGCACCATCGGGCCCTTCACCATGGCGAGCCCGGCGTCGACCAGCGGACGGTGCACGGACTCCTGGGTACCGCGCCACATGCCGCGCAGGACGAGGTCGATGACGGCGTCGGCGAGGGACGGATCGATGGTGTCTGTCCGCTCCACGGCAGCAGAATGCATCTCCACACCTTTGTTCCTGTGGGGGCGCGGACTCAGGCCGCGCGGCGACGGATGCCGGGTCGCAGGGAACTGCGATCTGTGTTGCCCGGAGGTTACGCTCCAGCGACCCTGTTAGTGAAGAGGAACTCAAGAAACACTTTGCGGCTCCTGGTCTGCCGACGGCCTCGCCGACGCCGTGCCGCGGGACCGGGCGGCCAGGAAGGACTCCATCGCGGCCCGGGCCTCCGCGCCGCCCGCCAGGACGGCTATGGAGCGTGCCTCCTCGGCGAGTTGCTCCTCCAGCGGCACTTCGGCCCCGGCCCGCAGCAGCGCCTTCGCGGCCCGCAGCGCGGCCCCTGATCCCGCGGCCAGCGCGGCGGCCGTCCGGTGGGCCGTGTCGTCCAGTTCGGCGTCCTCCACGACCCGGGACACCAGGCCCCATCGCTCGGCGTCGTCGCCGGTCAGCACCCGGTTGGTGAGGACCAGATCCGCGGCCCGGCGTGGACCCAGTAGGCGTTGCAGCACCCAGGAGGCGCCGCAGTCCGGGGTCAGCCCGATCGCCGTGTAGGCCAGCCGGAAGCGTGCCGACCGGGCCGCCACCACGATGTCGCCCGTCAACGCGAGCCCGATCCCGCCGCCCGCCGCGGCGCCGCGCACAGCGGTCACCACCGGCACGGGCAGCTCGTGCAGAGTCTGCACGGCGGCATGGGCGGCGGTCGCGACCGCGTGCACGTAGGAGGCGGTTTCCGTGCCCCGGCCCGCGAAGGCGCGCAGGTCACCGCCCACGCAGAAGTTCCCGCCCGCCGCCCGCAGGAGCACCGCGCGGCCGGGATCCTGGGCGAGGTCGGCGGTCGCGTCCCGCAATGCCTCGGCGGTCGCGAGGTCCAGCGCGTTCCCACGTCGTGGATCGTCCAGCAGCAGTTCGACGATCCCATCGGAGTGGCGGACGATCCGGACCGGTTGGGTGCTCATCGGAGGTCTTCTCCCGTCGTTACTGGGCCCGCCCTAAAGTTTCGGTGACCGTCGGCCCGTCACCGGTCCCGAAAGAGGGCGCGCAGAAGTGCATCGCTGTCACCCTCTCGGGAAAGATACTTGACCCGTTGTACAGTTTCTACGATGCGACGGGCACCGGCGCCCGTACGCCCTGTACGCCCGTCCGCGGGAGGACCCATGCCGATCCAGTTCGATGTCGCTCCGTCCGTGGCCCGGCTCGCCGAAGCCACCGCCGAGTTCGTCCGCGAGGTGGTGATCCCGGCCGAGCGCGAGTGCGGCGGATCCGTCCACGACGCCCCGCACGCGCTGCGGGAGGCCCTGCAGAAGAGCGCCCGTGCGGCCGGCGTCTTCGCGCCGCACCTCCCCGAGCGGTGGGGCGGACACGGCCTGGACCTGCGGGGGCAGGCCGTGGTGTTCGAAGCCGCCGGGTACTCGGTGCTCGGCCCGCTGGCGCTGAACTGCGCGGCGCCGGACGAGGGCAACATGCACCTGTTGGAGAAGGTGGCCACCGAGGAGCAGCAGGAGCGCTACCTGCGGCCGCTGGCCGCCGGTGAGTACCGTTCATGCTTCGCGATGACCGAACCGGCACCGGGCGCGGGCGCCGATCCCCGGTCGCTGCGGACCACGGCGGTGCGGGTGCCGGGCGGCTGGCGCATCGACGGGCACAAGTGGTTCATCACCGGGGCCGGCGGTGCCGACTTCACCATCGTGATGGCCCGCACCGACGGCAGTCCCGGCGGCCCGGGCGGCGCGACCATGTTCCTCGTCGACGCCGGCACCCCCGGTGTGCGCGTCGTCAGGAACATCGACACCCTGGACGAGAGTTTCTTCGCCGGGCACGGCGAGATCGTGTTCGAGGACTGCGTGGTGGCCGAGGAACAGGTGCTCGGCCAGGTGGACCGGGGTTTCGAGAACGCCCAGGTCCGCCTGGGTCCGGCCCGGCTGACGCACTGCATGCGCTGGCTCGGGTCCGCACGCCGCGCCCAGGACGTGGCACTGCGGTACGCGGGGAGCCGTGAGGCCTTCGGCTCGGTGCTGGGGGACCTCGGCATGGTGCAGCAGATGCTCGCCGACTCCGAGATCGACATCGAGGCGAGTCGCGCGCTGATCTGGCGTACGGCATGGGAGTTGGACACCGGCTCCAAGGCCGCCGCGCAGTTCTCCTCGGTGTCCAAGGTCTTCGTGGCGGAGGCGGTGGGGCGGGTCGTCGACCGGGCGGTGCAGATCTGCGGGGCGCTCGGCATCTCGGCCTCGGACGCCCCGCTGGCGCGTCTGATCCGGGAGGTACGGCCGTTCCGGATCTACGACGGCCCGTCCGAGACCCACCGGTTCGCCATCGCCCGCCGGGCGGTGAAGCCGTACCGGAAGCCTCGCGCGGCTGGACCCGTCGGTTCCTGACGGGTCGTCGCCCGCGCTGTGGTTTCTTTTTATTGACTACAGTCTGACCGGGATGTTGCCACCCGGGCCACGTGCGGCGCTACCACGGCGTCCGTCTCGACCACGCGCGGGCAGGCTCGCGGTTAAAGGAGGTGAGAGGGCTGCTCGCTCGCAGTTAGGCTGCCCGCGGAGGTCGCCCGTGGGGATGTCGATGCTGTACGAGGTTCTGGAACCGTTGCCGGACGCGGAGAGCGCTCTGCGTCGTGCACGCGAACTCCTGAGCGAGTTCGCCGAGTGGGTGGACGACCCGGGACTTCCCGTGACCGGCCCGGTCATCACGGCGGAGCAGTACGCTCACGCGAGCCGGTTCTTCCGGGAGGGCTGGTTCATGACTCATGACGGTCATCGGTTTCCGGAGACCGGCCTGGAGGATTTCTGGACGCGGCTGCACGCACTGGGCGGGCCCCGTGGCGAGAGTCCGTACGAGGTCCAGGTGGAGCTGACACCCGAACTGGCGGCGCTGTGGCCGCTTCCGGCGGAGATATGTCTGCAACCCCTGCGGGATGCCTGGCCGCCCCTCGTGGTCTCCGACCTGGAAACCTGCAGGGAAGCCGACATCGACGCCCTGGTCGCGGACGTCGGCCCCCTGTCCTTCGACGTGCACTGGGACGCCGCGCTGCGCGGACTGCCCTCCAGTAAGCTGTGCGGTGTCCAGCTGTGCCTCAACAGCGTCTGGACCTCTCAGTGCCCCGAACCCGAACAGGGCACGCACGGCGTCTACCTCTCCATCGGGACCAGGAACCAGGACGTGCAGGAAGAGTGGCTCGCGGGCACCGGCCTCGCACTCGGCGAGGCACTGCTGGGCTGGTAGCCGGGTTCCTCATCTTGTCGTTCGGGGTTCAGGTTCCGGTGCTGTAGCGGGTGAGCATGAGGGCGACGGCTTCGTCGACGATCGCGGCGTCGGTGGGGTTGGGCGGGACGAAGTCGGTCCGTACGAGCT